>JBJTBF010000029.1:0-14333 GCA_046091145.1 Acidimicrobiales bacterium
GGGCGGCGAACAATCCCGAGAGCGACCAGCCGCACACACCGGTTCGGGACCGGTCGACATCGATGCGCGACCCGACCTCGGGGAGGATCCCGTCGATGATGGTCGCGAGAAGCTCGTCGGCCCCGCCCGTCCCGTGGTTGATGACTCCCACGTCCCCCGCGAAGGGTCCGGGGAGGTTCCACTCGCGGGGTGTGAAGTCAAGGAATCGCGTCGACATGTACTCGAGGCCGAGCGGGACGTCCCGCATGATGCCGAGGAGCGCGACCGGCCCGAGTGCACCCATGGTGGACACCGAGATCGTGCGGGCGGTCTCCGTCGCGGTGAGCAACATGGTGTCGCCGTCCAGCATCACCAGCAGCGGAACGGGTCCGTCGGCGGGGAACAGCGGTGTGGTGAGCGCCACCCTGTAGCGGGTCCCCGACACGGCGGAGACGTGCGTCCAGTGCTGTGAGTTCGCGACGGTCACTTCTGTCATTTCGCGAGCGTACGCGCGGGCGAGAGGTTGACAAAAAGTCCGCTGTCCACAGGGTGCTTGTATGGAACGTAAAGAGGGCCCACCCCTACCGTCGGTCCATGCGGGCGGATGCGCACTCTTCTTCTGTGTTGACCCGCAGGTGGCGCACGGTCACCGTGGCGCGCGGCCGGCACGCTGACGCCTCACTCGCCGCGCGCGCCGCACTCCTCGGGCACGACGGCATCGCGTTCACCTCGCACGACCTCTATCTCGTCGCAGGCTGCGACGACGACGGGCTGGAACGCCTTGTTGCGGAGCTCCTCGCCGAGCCGTGCGGGGCGGCGCCCGTCACCGACACGTCGAACCCGGCAGACGACGGCACAGTGCGGGTCGAGGTGGCACGCCGGCCCGGCGTCACCGACCGCGTGGCCGCCCAGATGGAGGAGAGTGCCCGCGGGCTCAGCATCGAGGTGAGGGTGTCGACGGGCGCCGTGTACCTGCTCTCGGGGAACGTGCCCAACGGAGATGGTCTCCGGGACCTCGTCGACGGCCTGCTCTGCAACCCCGTCATCGAGACCTGGTCGACCGCCTCGGTGGCACCCGGCTTCGTCGATGCGGTGGATGCCACCGACCACGACATCCCCGTCGTCGCGTTGCGCGGTCTCGACGACGCCGCGCTGGCCGCACTCAACTCCGCCCGCGGACTGGCCCTCGACCCGGCCGAGCTGCGTGCCGTGCGCGACTGGTTCACCACCGAGGGGCGGGACCCGACGGACGCCGAGCTTGAGACGCTCGCCCAGACATGGAGCGAGCACTGCGCGCACAAGACGTTCACCGCGGTGGTCGAGACCGCCGACGGCGAGATCTCCCCGCTCCTTCGTCAACTGCGCGACACCACCCGCGAGATAGCTGCACCGTTTGTGGTGTCGGCCTTCGACGGGAACGCGGGCATCGTGCGCTTCGGGTCGATGCGCCCCCTCGCGGTGAAGGTGGAGACGCACAACCACCCGAGCGCCGTCGAGCCCTTCGGAGGTGCGAACACGGGTGTGGGCGGTGTCGTGCGCGACGTGCTGGCCGCACCGGCCCGTCCGGTGGCGCTCACCGACGTTCTCTGCTTCGGCCCGCGCGGCACGGACCCGGCCGACCTTCCGCGCGGCGTGCTGCATCCCGCCGTGATCGAGGAGGGTGTCGTCGCCGGAGTCGCCGACTACGGGAACAAGATCGGTGTGCCCACGGTGGCCGGTGCGGTTCTCTACGACCCGGGTTACACCGGCAACCCTCTCGTGTTCTGCGGTTGCATCGGCGAGGTCATGGCGGGGCAACCCTCGATCGGTTCGCCCCGCACAAGGGACAGGGTCGTGGTCATCGGCGGTGCCACCGGCCGCGACGGCATCAAGGGGGCGACGTTCTCGTCGATGACGATGGATGCGACAACCGGCGAGGTGGCGGGTGCGTCGGTGCAGATCGGCGACCCGATCGTGGAGCGCCTCGTCGGTGAGGTGCTGGTGGAGCTGCTCGACCGGGAGCAGCCGCTGTGCACCGCGATCACCGACTGCGGTGCGGGAGGTCTGTCGTCCGCGGTGGGCGAGATGGCCGAGGAACTCGGCGCAACCGTGCAGATGCGCGACGTGGCGCGCAAGTACCCCGGTCTCGCGCCGTGGGAGGTGTGGCTGAGCGAGGCCCAGGAACGCATGGTGCTCGCGGTCGACCCCTCCGACATGGCTGCGGTGCGCACGGTGTGCGCGCAGAGAGGGGTCACGTGCACCGACATTGGTGAGTTCACCGGCAACGGCCGCATGACCGTGCTGGACGGTGCGCGCACCCTCGTCGACCTGCCGACCGCATTCATGCATGACGGGCGTCCCCAGCGCAGGATGCGGGCCGAGTTCACCGACCGCACCGCACCCGCCCGCGGGCGGACGGTGGACGACCACCGTGCGACCGTGCTCGCGTTGCTCGCCCATCCCACCATCGCGTCCAAGGAGCCGGTGGTGCGTCGCTACGACCACGAGATCCTCGGGGCGACCGTCGTCGGCCCGATGTCGGCGCCCCACCAGACCGGCCCGTCAGACGGAACCGTGATCGCCCGTCCCGACTCCGCCGAGGGCTTTGCCGTCGGTGTCGGGGTGAACCCGCAGTACGGCCGTTTCGATCCTCTCGCGATGGCGTGGGCGGCGGTGGACGAGGCGGTGAGAAACGTCGTGGTGGCGGGGGCCGACCCCGGAGCCGTCGCGTTGCTCGACAACTTCTCGTGGGGCGACCCACGTCGGCACGAGACCATGGGTGACCTCGTGCTCGCGGTGCGGGGCTGCTGCGAGGCGGCTCGCGCTCACCGTTCGCCGTTCGTGTCGGGCAAGGACTCCCTGAACAACGAGTACGAGGGCACCGACGGCGTCCGCAGGGCCGTGCCGCCCACGCTGGTGATCACCGCGCTCGCCCACGTCCCCGACGCGGACGCGGTGCCCGGTGTCGGGCTCACCGGCGAGGGGAACGTGCTCGTGCTCGCCGGGCGCACCGACATCGAGCTGCGCGGGAGCCATCTCGATCTGGTGCTCGGCGACGACCTCGGTGGAGCGGTCCCACAGCCCGACATGTCCGCCCCCTCGCGGTATGCGGCGGTGCACAGAATCCTGCGCGGCGGGGTGGTGCGGTCGGCTCACGACGTGAGCGAGGGCGGTGTGGTGGTTGCGGTTGCGGAGATGGTGCTCGCCTCCGGTGGTTGCGGTGCCACCCTCGATGCCGTCGCGGTCCATCCTGACCCCGTCACCGCCCTGTACTCGGAGTCCACGGGGCGCATCATCCTTGAGGTCGGAGAGGATGATGCGGCCCGGGTGGTTGCACTTCTCGGCACGGCCGCGGTGGTCGGCCGCGTCACCGGCGACGGCGCTCTCCGCATCGACACCGCCGGGGCAGCCACGGTCATCACGCGCCGCGAACTGTCGGCGGCGTGGGCGCCGCACACCACGGAGCCGGTGCGATGAGACCCAGCGTCGCGGTTCTCTCGGCACCGGGCACGAACCGCCAGCACGACCTCGCGTTCGCGTTCAAGCAGGCGGGCGCCGACGTCATCCATGTGGACGTGCTCGACCTCCCCGAACGTGTGCGTGACATCTCCGGGGCACAGATAATCGCGGTCGCGGGCGGTTTCTCGTACGCCGACGCGCTCGGGTCGGCCCGCGTGTTCGCATCCGAGGTTGCGCGCCGCACGGGCGACCTGCTCGGGTGCTGCATCGCCGAGGGTGTCCCGGTGATCGGTGTGTGCAACGGATTCCAGATGCTGGTGCGCGCCGGCATCCTCCCCGGGTTCGGCTCGCCTGCGGCGACGCTCGCACACAACGACAACGGCAGGTTCGAGTGCAGGTGGGTGACTCTCGCACCGACCCACAGCCGTTGCGTGTGGACGGAAGGCCTCGGCGGCCCGGTGTCGTGCCCGGTGGCGCACGGTGAGGGCCGGTTCGTCGCCGAGGCCGACGTGCTCGGGCGCATCGAGGCCGACGGTCTCGTGGCGCTCAGGTACGTGAACCCCGACGGGAGCGCCGCGGACGGCGCGTACCCGGCCAACCCCAACGGGTCGTTGCACGACATTGCCGGCATCTGTGACCCGAGCGGTCTCGTGCTCGGCCTCATGCCTCACCCCGAGAACCACGTGACGGCGCGCCAGGGCAGGTCGGGTTCGACTCTCGGGTGTGCAGGGAACGCAATCGGGATCTTCAGGAACGGAGTGCAACATGCCATCAACTCGTGACACGGACACCGCGGGTGTCCTCACCGACATCGACCTCCCGCTGCCGAACAGGCGCTCGGGGAAGGTACGCATCTCGTGGGACCTCCCCGGTGGGCGGAAGCTGTTCGTGACCACGGACCGGTTGTCGGCGTTCGACAGGCTGGTCGCGCCGGTGCCGCTGAAGGGTCAGGTGCTCAACCAGCTGGCATGGTGGTGGTTCGAGCGCACCCGTGACATCGTGGCGAACCACGCGCTCGCACTTCCCGACCCGAACGCACTCGTTGCGACGGCCGCGACGCCGCTCCAGGTCGAGGTGATCGTCCGCGGCTACATCACCGGTGTCACGTCCACGTCGTTGTGGCGCCGCTACGAACAGGGTGAGCGCACGATCTACGGTCATGCCCTGCCCGACGGCCTGCGCAAGAACGAACGTCTCCCGCGCCCGCTCGTCACGCCCACCACCAAAGCCGCTGACGGCGGGCATGACGAGCCGCTGTCGTGTGCCGAGGTCGTCACGCGCGGTCTCGTGGACGCGGATCTGTGGGAGCGGGTGCAGGACGCAGCGCTGGCGCTCTTCGCCAGGGGCGAACAGGTCGCGTGGGACGCCGGGCTCATCCTCGCCGACACGAAGTACGAGTTCGGTCTGGATGCACACGGGGAGCTGCTGCTGATCGACGAGGTACACACGCCCGATTCCTCCCGTTACTGGGAGGGACACACGTTCGTCGACCGCTACATGAGCGGTCAGGAACCGGTCAGCATGGACAAGGAGATCATCCGTCGCGCACTCGTCGAGGCCGGATGGTCGGGCGAGGGTGAGGTCCCCGTTCTTGCTCCCGACGTGTGGGAGGAGACCTCGCGTCGCTACGTGACCGCGTACGAGACGCTCACGGGGGACGTGTTCGTCCCGGGTGGACAGCCGGCGGCCGAGCGGCTCGTGTCGAACCTGTCCGGGCTGTGGGGGCGGTGACCGTGGCCGAGACATCATCAGTGGACCTCGTGCGCGGTGACCATCCCGTCGAGGAGTGCGGCATCGTGGGTGTGTCGTCGCCGGCAGGCGAGCAGACCGCGCAGTTCGCCTTCTTCGGGCTCTTCGCACTGCAGCACCGGGGCCAGGAGGCCGCCGGCATCGCGGTGTCGGACGGCAGCCGCGCGCGGCTCCACAAGGACACCGGTCTCATCACACAGGTGTTCGACAACGAGGCACTGGCGCCGCTCGTGGGCTACCACGCCATCGGGCACACGAGGTACTCCACGGTTGGTTCCTCGGTTGCGAGGAACGCCCAGCCGTTCCTCGTGGAGACCATGCACGGCCCGCTGGCGGTCGCACACAACGGAAGCCTCGTGAATGCCGCCGAGCTGCGCGACGAGCTGCTGCAGCGCGGTTTCGGGCTCACCGCCACGAGCGACACCGAGGTGATGGCCCTGATGCTCGCGGCGGCGAGCGGACGCACGTGGGAGGACCGCCTCGAGCGCACGATGCCGTCGTGGAAGGGCGCCTACTCGCTCGTGATACTCGGAGCCGACTGCGTGGTCGCGGCGCGCGACCCGTGGGGTTTTCGGCCCCTGTCGGTGGGACGGCTCGCCGAGGGCGGCTGGGTGGTGGCATCCGAGACGTGCGCACTGCACACGCTCGGTTGCGTCGACATCAGCGAGGTGGAGCCGGGCGAGATCGTCACCGTGCGCGGGGACGAGGTGTCGCGGCGCCGGACACCGTCGGCCTACGGTGGCACGTCGCGGTGCTCGTTCGAGTTCGTGTACTTCTCGAGGCCCGACAGCGAATGGGACGGGCGCAGCGTGCACGCGGTGCGTCAGCGCCTCGGGGAGAGGCTGGCGGTTGAGAGCCCCGTCGATGCTGACGTCGTGGTACCCGTGCCCGACAGTTCCATCCCCGCTGCCATCGGTTTCTCACGTGCCTCGGGCATCCCTTTCAACGACGGCCTGATCAAGAACCGCTACATCGGACGCACGTTCATCGAGCCCTCGCAGTCGCTGCGCGAGCGTCGGGTGGCCATGAAGTTCAACGCGCTCGCCGAGAACCTCCGCGGGAAGCGCGTCATCGTGATTGACGACTCGCTCGTGCGCGGCACCACGGCCGGCCCGCTCGTGCGGATGATCCGCGAGGCCGGCGCCACGGAGGTGCACCTGCGCATCACGTCGCCGGCCGTGATGCACCCGTGCTTCATGGGGGTCGACATGGGCACCTACGACGAGCTGATCGCATCGCGCATGGGCATGGAGGAACTGCGTGCACACGTGGGCTGCGACAGCCTCGAGTTCCTCACCGTCGACGGCATGATGGCCGCCATCGACCGCACGGAGGGCTACTGCACCGCGTGCTTCACCGGCGAGTATGCGATCGACACCACCGCCGTCCGGATCCGGTCGCGCGAGGTGGCGCCGGCATGAGGATCCTGGTGCTCGGGTCGGGTGGCCGTGAGGATGCCGTCGCGTGGGCACTGGAGTGGGGCTCGCGCGCGTGCAAGGACGAGGTCACTGTGGCGCCCGGCAACGCGGGCTCGTCACGTCGTCTCGCTCTCGACATCCTCGACCCCGCCGCCGTCGTCGACGCCTGCAGAAGGATGTCCACCGACCTCGTCATCGTCGGACCCGAGACCGTGCTCGAGGCGGGTGTCACCGATGCACTGCGCGCGTCGGGGTTCGCGGTGTTCGGGCCCTCGCGCGATGCGGCACGGCTCGAGACGTCGAAGGCGTGGTGCCGCGCGTTCGCGGCACGTCATGCGATCCCCGGTCCGGCGTGGGAGTGCTTCGAGGGGCCGACGGCGGCCGCCGATGCACGAAGGTGGGCGGAGTCGCTCGGCAGTGCAGTGGTGGTGAAGGCTGACGGCCTGCGCGGCGGCAAGGGAGTGGTGCTGCCCGCCGACGATGCCGAGCTCGCGGAGGCGATCGATGCGGCCGCCCCCGGCCCGTTCCTGCTGGAGGAACGGATGGAGGGCGAGGAGGTGTCCCTGCTCGTCTTCACCGACGGCACCACCGTGCGCGCGATGCCGCCGGCTCGCGACCACAAGCGGATCGGTGAGGCCGACACCGGCCCCAACACCGGCGGCATGGGGGTGTACGCACCGAGCAGGCTGTGCCCGCCCGCGATGAGCGAGCGAATCGTGGAGGAGATCGTGCGTCCGGCCGTTGACGGGTTGCGCGCCGAGGGCCTGCTTTACGTGGGTGTCCTGTACGCAGGGGTGATGCTCACCACCGACGGGCCGCGTCTGGTCGAGTTCAACTGCAGGTTCGGGGACCCCGAGGCACAGGCGCTGCTGCCGCTGCTGCGCACAGACCTGCGCGACGTGGTGACGGCATGCGTGGAGGGAACACTCGGTTTGCTCGACGTCGAGTGGTCCGGTGACACCGCGTGCACGGTTGTTCTGGCGGCTGCCGGTTACCCCGCGGCGCCACTGACGGGCGCATCGATCCGCGGGCTCGACAACGCCGTCGCCACGGACGGTGTGCGCGTGTTCCACGCGGGCACCATGACCGGGGACGGCTCGTGCACCGTTTCGGGTGGACGTGTGCTGGCGGTGACGGGGGTGGGCCCCGACCTTCGCGCAGCGCGGTCGCGCGCGTACGAGGCCGTCTCCCGGGTGGGCTTCGAGGGTATGCAGTTCCGTCGCGACATCGGCTGGAGGGAGATCGCGCGCACCACGGGCGGCTACGCCGCCTCGGGTGTCGACATCGACGAGGGCAACCGCGCGGTCGTGCTGATGAAGAAGCGTGTCGAGGCCACACACACCCCCGAGGTTCTCGGGGGCCTGGGCGCGTTCGGCGGCTCGATGCTCGCCGGTCGCCTGAAGGAGATGGACGAACCGGTGCTGGTCGCCTCGACCGACGGTGTGGGCACCAAGGTGATGCTCGCCGCGGAGACGGGGCGGTACTCGTCCGTCGGCCACGACATCGTGAACCACTGCGTGAACGACATCCTCGTGCAGAGGGCGTACCCCATGTTCTTCCTCGACTACGTCGCCAGCTCGCGCATCTCGGCGGCACGGGTGGCTGAGGTGGTGACGGGCATGGCGGACGCGTGCGCGATGAACGGGTGCGTCCTGCTCGGTGGCGAGACCGCAGAGATGCCCGGCGTGTACAGCGACGGCCATTTTGACGTGGCGGGGACGATGGTGGGGTTCGCCGAGCGGTCGCGGCTGCTCCCTCGTGGTGACATCGGCGCAGGTGACGTGCTGATCGGGCTGGCGTCCTCCGGTCTGCACACCAACGGGTACTCGCTGGCGCGACGGGTGTTCGCGGGTCTCCCGCTCGACGTCGTGCCCGAAGGTCTCGGGGTCACGCTCGCCGACGCACTTCTCGCACCGCACCGTTCGTACCTGCCCGTCCTGCGCGACGTGCTCGCGACCGACCTCGTGAAGGGACTGGTGCACGTCACCGGCGGCGGGTTCCAGGAGAACATTCCCCGCGTGCTGCCCCACGGCTGTTCGGCGCGGGTCGACCGGGGTTCGTGGCCGCTGCCCCCATTGTTCGCGCTTCTTGCGTCCGTGAGCGGCCTCGATGACTGTGAACTTCACCGCACCTTCAACATGGGCATCGGCATGATCCTTGTCGTCGCGGCGGACTCGGCCGATGCGGTGCGAGAGATGATCGACGAACCCACGTGGGTGATCGGCGAGGTCATTGGCGAGGTGTCGGGCGAGGGTGCGACCGGGGGCCAAGGGACCCGGGTGGTGCTGGCATGACCGGGATCGTTGTGCTCGCCTCGGGCAACGGCAGCAATGCCCAGGCCCTCCTTGATGCAACCACGGACGGAAGGATCAGGGGGAACGTCGTCGCGGTGGTCACTGACAACCCGGCCGCTCGCGTGCTCGGTCGGGCCCGGAACGCCGGCGTCACCGCGGTAATCGTGGAACGAGATCCCGGCACCACACGTGCCGACTTCGACGCGCGTCTCGCCGCGACCGTTGCCGCGTTCGCGCCCGGTCTCGTGGTGCTGGCCGGCTGGATGCGCATCCTCACCATGGGATTCATCGGCTCCGTCGGTGCCCCCGTGGTGAACCTGCACCCCGCACTGCCGGGCGAGCTGGCCGGCACGCACGCAATCGAGAGGGCGTGGGAGGAGCGACTCTCGGGGCGCACCCACAGCGGTGTGATGGTGCATCTCGTGCCCGACGAGGGTGTGGACACCGGGCCGGCGCTCGGCACCACCCGGGTCCCGCTGTGGCCCGATGACACGCTCGGGGAGTTCGAGGAACGGATGCACGCGGCAGAGCACGAACTTCTCGTATCCGTGGTGGGTGGCATCATGGACGGCGGGCTGACAGCCGGGGAAGGAGCACACGCATGACGACGGTACGGGAGCACAACGACGCACTCTTCGGGGGGCACGATGCCTACACCTTCGACGACGTGGTGGTGGTGCCCGGCTACAGCGCGGTGCTTCCCGACGCCGCCGACGTTTCCACGAGGTTCGCGCGCGACATCACCCTCGCCGTCCCGGTGGTGTCGGCGGCGATGGACAGGGTGACCGAGGACGAGATGGCGATTGCCATGGCCCGGGCGGGCGGTCTGGGTGTGATCCACCGCAACATGTCGGCACAGGACCAGGCTCGCAATGTCACGCGGGTGAAGCGCTCCCAGAGCGGCTGGATCACCGACCCGGTCACTCTTCCGGTCACCGCGACGCTGCAGGATGCCGAGGACATCATGTCCCGTCACCACATCTCGGGTGTGCCGATCGTGGACGCAGGCATGCAGCTGCTCGGCATCCTCACGAACCGTGACACCCGCTTCTGCGAGCCGTCGGACTGGTCGCGCAGCGTGGAGGAGTTCATGACACACGCACCACTCATCACCGCCCCGGCGGGCACCACGCTCGCGGAGGCGAAGCGGATTCTCGGCCGGCACCGCATCGAGAAGCTGCCGCTGGTGGACGACGCAGGCAGGCTCGCGGGTCTCATCACGGTGAAGGACATCCTGAAGGCCACCGACCACCCGCACGCGAGCAAGGACGACCGTGGCCGGCTCCGGTGCGCGGCGGCCGTGGGCGTCGGTGCTGACCTCGAGGAACGGGTGCAGCTGCTCGTGGCCGCGGGTGTCGACGCCGTGTGCATCGACACCGCGCACGGCCACACCGAGAGCGTGCTCGGTGCGGTGCGCAGGGTCCGCGCGGGGTGGCCGTCACTTGCCATCGTGGCGGGCAACGTGGTCACGGCCGAGGGCGTGCAGGCGCTCGTGGACGCGGGCGCGGATGCCGTGAAGGTGGGGGTCGGGGCCGGCTCCATCTGCACCACACGCGTTGTCGCAGGCGCGGGGCTCCCGCAGCTGAGCGCCATCTGGGAGACAGCCCGCGCCGCCGACGGGCTCGGCATCCCCGTGATCGGTGACGGCGGCATCACCTACTCCGGTGACATCGTGAAGGCCATCGCCGCCGGTGCATCGAGCGTGATGGTGGGTTCCGTTCTCGCCGGAACCGATGAGTCGCCGGGCGAGGTGGAGCTGTTCGAGGGCCGCCGGTACAAGAGCTACCGCGGCATGGGTTCGCTCGGGGCGATGAGCGGCTACTCGGCCGACCGGTACGGAGCGGGTCAGGCTGAGGAGGGCGCCGGTGCCGTGCGCAGCGCGAAGGTCGCACCGGAAGGCATCGAGGGTCGCGTGCCCGCAACGGGGCCGGTGGGCGATGTGCTCGCACAGATGGTTGGCGGCCTGCGCAGCGGCATGGGAT
Source organism: Acidimicrobiales bacterium (assembly GCA_046091145.1). GTDB lineage: Bacteria > Actinomycetota > Acidimicrobiia > Acidimicrobiales > Ilumatobacteraceae > UBA2093. The sequence continues at coordinate 10,861 of JBJTBF010000029.1, forward strand.
ATGCCGGGACGGCGAACATCGACGAGCTCCGCACGAACGCGTGGTTCCGCCGCATCACCACAGCGGGCCGCGTGGAGAGCCATCCCCACGACGTCACGATCACCAAGGAAGCGCCGAACTACCAACGTCACTGATGCACCCGGCCCGAGGGGTTCGGTAGGTGCGTCACCGGTCGCACCCTGCATCGCTGCGTACCGTGCGGCGGCATGCGTGCACTGCGGCTGCATGACTGGAAGAGCAAGCCCCGGCACGTGGAGATGCCGGTGCCCGAGCCCGGCCCCGAGCACAGGTGCTCGTGCGAATCGGGGGGCAGGTGCAGGGGAGAGCCGTCATCGTCCCCTGACCGCTGCGACCCCGTGCCGGCCGTGCGCCCCGTCGTACTGTGGTGTACCGGCCGGAGGGGGAGCCCATGACGACGCAGAGTTTCGACGCGGACGACCGCAACGTCGTGGTCACGCCCGGTGGCCAGCGTGTGCACCGCCGCCAGCTCGAGCAGCTCGACCACATCGCGGCCGGGTTCCACCGTGTGCGCGACGGAGCCTGGTCGCTCGTCGGCAACGGTCTGTCGAACCAGATGTTCGTCGAGGGTCCCGAAGGGGTCATCGCCTTCGACACCGGTGAGTGCGTGGAGGAGATGCGCGAGGCACTCAGGCAGCTGCGCGAGGTGACGGACCGCCCCGTCGCCGCAGTCGTCTACACGCACTTCCACTATGTCGACGGCACGAGAGCCGTGCTCGAGGAGGGCAACCACGTCGACCCGCTGCCGGTGTACGGCCACGAGCGCATCGCGACAAACAAGGTGCGCACCCTTGGTGAGATCGCACCTGCGTACTCAAGAGGCCTGATCGAGCAGTTCGGCATCGTGATGCCCGACGAGGGACCGGACGGGATCGTGAGCGTCGGTCTCGGGTACTGGTACAAGAACCCCGCTCATGCCCCCTACACCTTCGGTCACATCCCGGTGAACCGGCCGCTGAGGGGCGGCGAGCGCCTGACCATCGCCGGTCTCGAGGTGCACGTCGAGCACGCCCCGAGCGACGCCGACGACTCGTGCAACTTCTTCTTCCCGGCGCTGTCGCTGTGCATCAACAACTCGGTGTGGCCGGTGCTTTTCAACGTGTTCCCGATCCGCGGCGAGGAGTACCGCGACCCGCGGGTGCTCATTCCCGGCATCGACCGCATCCGTGAGTGGGACCCCGAGCACCTGGTCACGGGCCACGGTGTCCCCCTGAGCGGCCGCGAACGTATCCGCGAGATCACCACGCGGTACCGCGACTCCATCCAGTACATGTGGGACCAGACGGTGCGCGGCATCAACAAGGGCTGGACGGCCGACGAGGTCGCGCACCGTGTGGTCCTGCCCGGGGTCTACGACAGCGACTACCTCACCCGGCAGGGCTACGGCCTCACGGAGCACCATGTGCGCCAGATATTCATGGGTCTGAGGGGCTGGTTCGACGGCGACGAGACGAAGCTCTTCCCCTTGGAGACGACCGAGCGCAACAACCGGCTCATCGACGGCTTCGGCGGTCGCGGGGTGGTGGCGGGGAAGTGCCGCGCAGCTCTCGCGGACGGCGACCTGCGGTGGGCGACAGAGCTCGCCGGGTGGCTGGTGCGCTCCGACGGCGCCGGCGACGAGGACCGGCGGTTGCTCGCCTCATGCCTGCGCACGATTGCCGAGCGGACCACCGCGGCGAACATCCGCGACTGGGCGATCGTGCGGGCACGTCACCACGACGGCTCCACGCCCCTCGACCGTTACTACCGGCACAACTTCAACCCTCGCCTCACGGTGAACCTGCCCGTCGCCGACCTGGTGCACCAGCTGCGCGTGGTGCTCGACCCGTCCGGGCTCGGGGGGTTCGACCACCACTTCGCCTTCGAGATCGACGGCGAACGTTGCGGGCTCCACGTGCGGAACCATGTGGCCGTGCCCACCGAAGGCACGGGTGCACACACCACGGTGTCGATGCGACGCGACACGCTCGCGAAGGTGATGGCGGGTATCGATTCGTTCTCGTCGCAGGTCGCATCCGGCGACATCACGGTCAACGGCGATGCAGCAGCACTCGACGTCTTCCGCCGCTGCCTCGAGAACAAGGGGATGTCCTCGTGACCACCCGGCCCACGGGGCCGTCTCTGCCGCTTCCCACCCCGCCGTTCGGCGGGACGCTCGGCCGGCTGCTGCCGGAGTCGGAGCCGCAACGCCCGCAGGTTGCCCTCCCCGGCGGCGATGCCCCGAACATCGTGCTGGTGCTGCTGGATGATGTCGGATTCGGCACGTGCTCCACGTTCGGCGGGCCCGTGCCCACTCCCGCGCTCGACCGTGTCGCATCCGGCGGACTGCGGTTCAACCAGTTCCACACCACGGCGCTGTGCTCACCGACGCGTGCCGCGATGATGACCGGCCGCAACCACCATGCGGTGCACATGGGCAACATCCCCGAGGGGGCGAGCGGCTTCCCCGGGTACGACTGCATCATCCCGAGGGAGGCGGCGTCTGTCGCGGAGGTGCTGCGTCAGCACGGCTACTCGACCGGGGCGTTCGGCAAGTGGCATCTCACGCCCGCACATCAGCAGACCCTCACCGGGCCGTTCGACCGCTGGCCGATGGGTCTCGGCTTCGAGCGCTTCTACGGCATCCTCTCGGCAGAGGCATCCCAGTACGAGCCACCGATGTTCGACCAGAGCACGCCTGTGATGCCGTACGAGGGCCGCCACGACTATCACATGACCGAGGATGTGGTGGACAAGGCGGTGTCGTGGATGCGGCTGCAGAGAGCGACGAACCCGCAGCGTCCGTTCCTCGCTTACGTCGCCACGGGCGCGATGCACTGTCCGCACCACGTGTGGCCGGAGTACAGCGACCGGTTCAAGGGTGCCTTCGACGAGGGCTGGGACGTACTGCGTGAGCGGGTGTTCCGACGGCAGCTGGAACTCGGGGTGATCCCCCCGGGCACGGTGCTCACCCCGCGACCGGCCGAGGTCCCCTCGTGGGACGAGTACCCGGAGCGCTACCGGCCCGTGGCCACGCGCCTGATGGAGGTGTTCGCGGGCTTCATGGCGCACACCGACGAGCAGATCGGCCGACTGCTGGATGCACTCGACGACATGGGCGAGGCCGACAACACCCTCTTCATCTACATCACCGGCGACAACGGTGCGTCCGCCGAGGGGACCGTGCACGGTGCATGGAGCGCGCCGTCGTTCCAGAACGGATTCCCCGAGGACCCCGAGTGGCTCCTCGAGAGGATCGATGACTTCGGCACCGCCCGCTGCGAGAACCACTACAACCTCGCGTGGGCATGGGCGCTCGACTCCCCGTTCCAGTGGTTCAAGCAGGTGGCCTCGCACTTCGGTGGCACACGCAACGGAATGGCACTGCGCTGGCCGTCCCGCATCGCCGACCCGGGCGGACTGCGCACGCAGTTCCACCACGTGACCGACATCTACCCCACGTTGCTGGCAGCGGC
>JBJTBF010000030.1:0-7409 GCA_046091145.1 Acidimicrobiales bacterium
GCGGACTCCACGTACGACAGCAGCAGGTCATGGTCGACCGGTTCGTACTTCTGGCCCTGGGATGCGTAGATGCGCAGCTCGCGGAACAGGGAATCCATGCCGAACGTGCGTGCCTCGTCGGGCACGATGGGCACCACGCGCGGGCCGAAGCCCTCGTCGCGGGCGAGGTTGCGCAGCAGGCGGGTGAAGGCCATGGTGGTGCTGACCGCCTGGCTGGCCGAGCCGGAGTCGAACTCGGCGAACGCGGAGTCAGCGGGGAGCGCGAGCGGTCTGCGGGTGCGCACGATGCGCCTCGGCACGGAACCGTCGAGTGCCCGGCGGCGCTCCATCATGTACTGGTGCTCGACGGAGTCCTCGGCGGGTCGGAAGTACGGGGGATCATCCGCGTCGATTGTGGATTCGGGGATCTCATCCTCCAGGTGGAGACGTGTGCGCATCTCGAGCAGCTGGTCGCGAGTGAGCTTCTTGATCTGGTGGGTGGCATTGCGTCCCTCCACGCCCGACCCGAGTGTCCAGCCCTTGATCGTCTTGGCGAGGATCACGGTGGGCCGGCCCGAACCGAGGTTCTCGACTGCGGCGCGGTACGCGGCATACAGCTTGCGGTAGTCGTGGCCGCCGCGGGGCAGCATCTCGATGTCGCGGTCGGAGAGGTGCGCAACCATCTGGCGGAGGCGCGCATCCGGGCCGAAGAAGTTCTCGCGCGCGTACCCGCCGTTCTCCACCGAGTAGCGCTGGAACTCGCCGTCAACGGTGGAGTTCATCCTGTTCAACAGCACGCCGTCGACGTCACGGGAGAGCAGGTCGTCCCATGCGGAGCCCCAGATCACCTTGATCACGTTCCAGCCCGCGCCCCGGAACACGGCCTCGAGCTCCTGGATGATCTTGCCGTTGCCGCGCACCGGGCCGTCGAGGCGCTGGAGATTGCAGTTCACCACGAACACCAGGTTGTCGAGCTGTTCGCGCGCCGCGAGCGAGATGGCACCGAGAGTCTCGGGCTCGTCGCACTCGCCGTCACCGAGGAATGCCCACACCCGGCTCTGGGAGGTGTCGGCGATCTCACGGTTGGTGAGGTAGCGGTTGAACCGTGCCTGGTACAGCGCGGTCAGCGGACCGAGCCCCATGGACACCGTGGGGAACTCCCAGAAGTCGGGCATGAGACGCGGGTGCGGGTAACTGGAGAGCCCCTTGCCGGAACGGCCGATCTCGCGGCGGAAACGGTCGAGGTCATCCTCGTGAAGCCGGCGCTCGAGGAACGCACGTGCGTAGATGCCCGGCGCCGCGTGCCCCTGGAAGTAGATGTGGTCACCCGACCCGCCGTCGTCCTTGCCGCGGAAGAAGTGGTTGAAGCCGATCTCGTACAGCGCAGCTGAACTGGCGAACGTGGAGAGGTGGCCGCCGATGCCCTCGGACTCGTGGTTGGCGCGCGACACCATGACGGCCGCGTTCCAGCGGATGAACGCGCGGATGCGCCGCTCGATGTGCTCGTCGCCCGGGAACCAGGGCTCGTTCTCCTTCGAGATCGAGTTGATGTAGGGCGTCGACACGCTGGCGGGGAAGCTGACCTGTTGCTCCTGTGCACGCGCGAGCAGGCGGGTCAGCAGGTAGCGGGCCCTGTTGCGTCCGTGGGTCTCGACCACTGCATCGAGTGACTCCAGCCATTCCTCGGTCTCGCCCGGGTCGGTGTCGGGGAGCTGGTGGTACGAACCGTCGAACAGCACGGCGTCATTCTCCCATGAGCGGGGTCGTTGATGAAACGCCCCCGTGGTGGGACAATCAACGAATGTCCCCGCCGGCCGACCTGTTCAGTGACGACGCGGGGGACGACGACGCACCGGCCGGTGCCGGGAGGATCGTGGTGTACACCGACGGTGCGTGCTCGGGGAACCCGGGGCCGGGCGGCTGGGCATGGGCATCATCACCCGACGGTGCGTTGTCCGACAGTGGCGGCGAGGGTCACACCACGAACCAGCGGATGGAGATCACGGCCGCGTTCCGTGCGGTGCAGACGTTCATGGACGACCCGCGCACTCTCGAGATCGTCTCGGACTCCACGTACGTGGTGAAGTGCTTCACGGAGAACTGGTGGCGGGGCTGGCTCGCGCGCGGCTGGCGCAACAGCCAGAAACAGCCGGTGGCCAACCGCGACCTGTGGGAGCCGTTCATCGAGGCGGTCAACACGCGTGGCCGCGTGGAGTTCCGCTGGGTGAAGGGCCACAGCGGCGACCCGATGAACGACCTTGTCGACCGCATGGCCGTGGCCCACACACTTGTGTAGCGCCGTTTCGTGCCCCGGGCCGCCCGTTGCCTAGCGTGTCGGGCATGGAACTCAAGGGAACATCCGCAATCGTCACAGGTGGAGCCTCGGGCATCGGGGCGGCCTCGGTGCGCCTGCTCGCCGAGGCCGGGGCAAAGGTCGTCATCGCCGACCTCGAGCGCCAGCGCGAGACCGGCGAGGCACTCGCCCGGGAGATCGGCAACGCTGCCTTCTGCCCGGTGGACGTGACCAACACCGACGACATCATCGCTGCCGTCGAGATGGCGAAGTCGATGGGCCCGCTGCGCGCGCTCGTGAACTCCGCCGGCATCGGCTGGGCCCAGCGCACGATCGGCAAGGACGGCCAGTACGAGAGCGCCGCGAACATCGAGGCCTTCAAGCGTGTGATCGCCATCAACCTCATCGGCACCTTCGATGCCATCCGCATCGCGGCCACCGCCATGAGCCAGACCGAGCCTCTCGAGGACGGCGAGCGCGGTGCCATCGTGAACATCGCATCGGTTGCCGCATTCGACGGCCAGATCGGCCAGAACGCGTACTCGGCATCCAAGGGCGGCGTCGTCGGCATGACCCTCCCCGTCGCGCGTGACCTCGCCGCGGTCGGTGTTCGCGTGAACACCGTTGCCCCCGGTCTCATCGACACGCCGATCTACGGCCAGGGCGACGCGAGCGAGGCCTTCAAGGCGCAGCTGCAGAAGGGCGTGCTCTTCCCGCAGAAGCTCGGCAGGCCCGAGCAGCTGGCATCGATGGTGCTCGAGTGCATCACGAACAGCTACATGAACGCCGAGACCATCAGGGTCGACGGCGGCATCCGCATGCCACCCAAGTGACCCCGCGTCACTGACCGGACAGCGGAGCGGATGAACGACCCCCACCGGGACCCCTTCGTTCCCTTCGACGGGGAACCATCGGGTTCCGCTCCCGTGCGGGTGCTCGCACCGATTCCCGACCAATGGGTGCCGCAGTCATCGCATGCCGCCCGGCTCCGTGTCGGTGCACGGAACCTCGATGTCACCACGTGGGTGTCACCCGTTGATGCCGACTGGCCCGCCACGCTCGCGATGAAGCGGGCCCTCGTGGCCGCGCGCCCTGCCGAGGTGGTGGCATGCCTCGAGGGGGCGGAGGAAGCATGCGACGAGGTCGCGGCCGGGGTTCTCGCATCGGTGGGTGAGGCACCGACCGGGGAGCAAGGCATCGATGCACTCGTCGACACTGCGCTCCGCGTGGCCGACGACCTCTGCATCCTGCAGGACGGCGACGACTGTGTGCCGAGACTGACGGCGGCCGTGTTGTGCTCGCCCAACAGGTGGCGACTCGCCGAGAAGATCGGCGGCACCATGGCGGCGATCCATTCGCCGGTGGCGCGCTATGACAGCGACCTCGACTCGCCCGTGAACGCGATGCTCGCCCGGCTCGTGCCGGCGCGACCCGTCTGGCGCATCAACTGGGGAGTCACGAACCATCCCGCCCTCTTCCAGCCCGACACACCCCCGCAGACCCCGGACATGGACCCCGCGGACATGTGGCTGCGCGTCGAGTGGCAGACACTGCGCCGTCTGCCCGTGACCGGGGCGGTTCTGTTCGGCATCCGCACCTACGTGCAGACATTCGGGGACTTCGTCGCCACGCGTCCGCGGCCCCTCGTGGAGGACTTCGCCGACCTCGTGCTGAAGCTCCCCGAGGATGTCGCCGTGTACAAGAGCATCGCGCCGTACCGCGAGAGCATCCACGGGTTCCTCACCCGTTGACGGGACTCAGGTGGTGTAGTCCCGGGACGGGACTCAGGTGTTGTAGTCCCGGGACGGGACTAAGGTGGTGTAGTCCGGGGACGGGACTAAGGTCGGGTTGTCGGCGTTGATGCGCACGTAACCATCGGTGAGGTCACAGCCCCACACCGTGGCCGATGCATTACCGGTCAGCAGGCTCACGTGGATGAGCACCTCGTCGCCGCGCATGTACTCGCTCAACCGCGCGAGACCGGTGTCATCGGGCATCGAGGGGTAGACCTCCTGGTCACCGAAGCGGATGACCACCCGGTCCTGGCGGATGTCGCCGTAGCCGCTGCACTTGCCCACGGCCATCGCCACACGGCCCCAGTTCGGGTCGGCCCCGTGCACGGCGGTCTTCACGAGCGGGGAGTTCACGATGGACTTCGCGATCGTCTTCGCCTGCTCGGCGTCGCGGGCGCGGTCCACGGTGACCTCGATGAGAGTCTCGGCACCCTCTCCGTCGCGTGCCACCTGGCGTGTGAGCGACAACAACACCTCGTGCAGGGCATCCTCGAACGCCGCGGCATCCACGGTGCCGGCTTCGCCGCTGGCCAGCACCACCGCGGTGTCGCTGGTGCTGGTGTCGGTGTCGACCGACACGCAGTTCAACGTGCGGTTGATCACCCTGCGGAACACCGCGTCCAGTTCCGCGGCGGGAACCAGCGCGTCGGTGAACACCAGCGCAATCAACGTGGCCATGTCGGGCTCGATCATGCCCACGCCCTTGGCCACCCCGACCACCCGCGCTGCGCCGGCGGCGGCCTCGGCGATCTTGTGAACCGTGTCGGTGGTCATGATGCCGCGCGCGACGTCGTCGGCGTCGTTGCTCGGCAACGGTGAGGGCAGGGCGGCGAGTCCGGTGCGGATGCGTTCGATCGGATACACCCGACCGATCACACCGGTGGACGCGATGAGCACATCGGTCGGTGCACAGCCCAGATGCGCGGCCACGCGCTCGGTGACTTCGCGCGCATGCGCCAGACCCACCGGGCCGTTGGCGACGTTGGCGTTCTTGGAGATCACCACCACGGCTCGGGCTCGCTGATCAGCGAGGTGTTCGCGACTCACCAGCACACTCGGTCCGGCGAACAGGCTCCGCGTGAACACCCCGGCCGCGGCCACGGGGGCATCACAGGCGACGATCGTGAAGTCCTTCGAGTCGTCCTTGATGCCCACGTTGGTGACGAAACTGCGGAAGCCCGCCGGCAGCGTGGTCATGTCAGTTCTTGTGCAGGGCGGCGTTGAGTCCGCCCCAACTGCCCGTGCGAGGTGTGGCTTCCACGGCCCCGGTGCGACTGTTGCGTCGGAACAGCAGACCATTGGCCCCCGACAACTCGCGACCCTTGGCCACCGAGCCGTCGGGTAGACCCACGAGCGTGCCCGCCGTGACATACAGGCCGGCTTCCACGATGCACTCGTCGCCGAGGCTGATACCGATGCCGGCATTGGCGCCGAGCAGACAACGTTCGCCGATGCTCACGACTTCCTTGCCGCCGCCCGAAAGCGTGCCCATGATCGATGCGCCGCCACCGATGTCGCTGCCGTCGCCCACCACCACACCGGCCGAGATGCGACCCTCCACCATCGACGCACCGAGTGTGCCGGCGTTGAAGTTGCAGAAACCTTCGTGCATCACGGTGGTGCCGGGGGAGAGATGCGCACCGAGGCGCACACGATCGGCGTCGGCGATACGCACACCACTCGGCACCACGTAGTCGGTCATGCGCGGGAACTTGTCGAGGCCGTGCACCGTGAGGATCCGACCGCTCTGCTTCTCCTGCCAGCGCACTTCGTCGACGCGGTCGGGGAGCACCGGGCCGAGGTTGGTCCAGGCGACATTGGCCAGCAGACCGAAGGCGCCGTCGAGGTTCAGCGAACGCGGCTTGGCGAGTCGGTGCGACAAGAGATGCAGGCGCAGATACACGTCGACGGCGTCGGCCGGTGCGGCATCGGTGTCGACGGTGATCGTTTCGGACGTGACGGCGACCGCGCGCAGTGCGTGGGCTTGGCGATCGATGCGGCGCGAGTCGGCCTCGGCGTGTTCGCCCCACCCGAGGGTGTGGAACCAGGCGTCTAGGACTTGACCGTCGTTGCTCGATCCGTCGGCGACGCGGGTGACGAGAGCGTGACCCCAAGCTGCGGACATCGGAGCTCCTTTCGGGCGAGTGGTGGTGACTAGAGGACTTCGTGACGAAGAGTCGGGAACAAGATGACCTCCTTGATGGAGGTCACGCCGGCCAGCAGCATCGCCAGACGATCCATGCCGATGCCGAGTCCGCCGGTGGGTGGCATGCCGTATTCGAGCGCCCGCAGGTAGTCCTCGTCGACCGTGCCGCGTTCGGCGTCGCCGGCGTCCTTGGCCGCCTGCTCTTCCTCGAAGCGAAGGCGCTGCTCGACCGGATCGTTGAGCTCGCTGTAGCCATTGGCGAGTTCGCGCGTGCCGACGAAGAGTTCGAAGCGTTCGGTGAGGAGCGAGTCGTTGCGGTCGGCGCGGGCGAGGGGCGAGATCTCCACCGGATGTCCGGTGACGAACGTGGGCTCGATGAGCGACGTCTCGGCCACGGCCTCGAAGATCTCCTCGATCAACTTGCCCGAACCCCAGCGCGGTTCCCAACGCACACCTTGCTTCTCGGCCAGCGCGCGCAGGTCGGCCACCGGCTGCGACGGATGGACCTCGACGCCCGTCTTCTCGGCCACCAGATCGATCATGCGCGCCCGCCGCCACGGCTTGGCCAGGTCGACGCGGTGCGGATTGCCCTCGTGGTCGTAGATGTCGACCACGGTGGTGCCGATGGCGTCGCGAGCGGCCTGCACGATGAGTTCCTCGGCGACCGCCATGACCTCGCTGTAGTCACCGAACGCCTGGTAGAGCTCCATCATCGTGAACTCGGGGTTGTGCCGCGTGCTGATGCCCTCGTTGCGGAACACGCGACCGATCTCGTACACGCGCTCCATGCCACCCACGATCAACCGCTTCAGGTGAAGCTCGAGCGCGATGCGCAGATACAGCTGCATGTCGAGCGCGTTGTGGTGCGTGAGGAAGGGGCGGGCGTGCGCGCCGCCGGCCTCCACGTGCAACACCGGGGTCTCGACCTCGATGAAACCCTTGCCGGCCAAGGTGCGCCGGAAACTCGAGATCACGGCGTGCCGGACCTCGAAGGCACGCCGCGCCTCTTCGTTGACGATGAGATCGGCGTACCGCTGACGGAAACGGGTGTCGGTGTCGGACAGGCCACGCCACTTGTCGGGCATCGGCCGTCCGGCTGTGGCCAGTAACTGCAGGCGCTCGACCTTGACCGCCAACTCCCCCTTGCGGGAGGTCATCACCGTGCCCTCGACGCCGACCCAGTCGCCGAGGTCGAGAC
>JBJTBF010000031.1:0-29459 GCA_046091145.1 Acidimicrobiales bacterium
ACATTGATTCGTCGGGTCGGTTGCGGGCAAGCCGAGACGGACGGGTCGGCATGGGTGTCGAAGGGTTCGCCCCTGAGTCCCCGGTGGCGGTGTGGATGTTCTCTGATCCGGTCGACGTGGGCACGGCCCAGACCGGCTCCGGCGGTGCCGTCGTCTCGCAGTTCACGCTGCGGGACGACACACCGGCAGGTGACCACACGGTTGTTCTCGTCGGTACCGACACCCGCGGCAAGAAGGTGACCGTTGCCGTCGGTCTCATCCTCGAGGACGAGTCTTCCGCAGGGTCGGCTCGACAGGGTCCGCAGGACGTCGACTACGGCGATGGGGACGGATCGTTGAATGTTTGGTTGATCGTACTCCCGGTCGCATTGGCGGTCTTCGGTGCGCTCTTCCTGCCTGCTCGTCTGCGGCGACGCGAGGAGTAAGCCGTTTCAGGTCAGTGAGGACCAGGAATGCGTGTGGGGTCCGGGGCCGACCTCGAACGACCCGCCGTCCGGGAGCACGATCTCGCCGGTTGTTCCCTCGGGTAGCACCGATGTGAGAACTCCGCCGTCATCGTCGCACTTCCATTCGACAGAGATCCGTCCGTGCAGTGCATCGTGGTGCGTGCGCGCCCACGTGATGCCACCGCCGGGTCGCGGTGCGATCCGCACACGCCGGTACCCGGGCGCGGTGAGAACCAAACCACCCACATAGTGATGGAGGAACGAGATCACCGCACCCTTGCTGTAGTGGTTCAGGCTGTGGGTGGCCCTGCCGGCCTTGATGCCGTCCCAGTCCTCCCAGATGGTGGAGTATTGGTTGCTCATGTACATCCACGAAGGGTCCGTGTCGCGGAACAGCAGTGCATACGCAGTGTCGAGATGCCCTGTGTCGGCGAGCACCGGCAGCAACATGGGTGTGGCAAGGAACCCCGTACCCAGATGGGTGTCTGCCTCCTCGATGAGTGCCACGAGAGCACTAGCGGTGCGCTCACGGAGTGACCCGGGCATTAGACCGAAGGCGATCGCCCGGCACAGGTTCGCCTGGGTGCGCGGTGTCACGTTGCCGTCGGCGTCGATGAACTCCGCCCGCCACGCATCGAGAACGTTCGCAGCGAGTGCCGAGTACCTGTCGGCCTCGTCATGTCTCCCGAGCATGGTGCTGATCCGCGCGAGCTGGTCGGATGACCGGAAGAGATACGCAGTCCCCACTGCGCCATGATCCTGTGCGCCGAGGCTCGCCACGTCGGTCTCGATGTCGGCACCCGGTTCCAGCCACTCGCCGTAGTGCCACCCGCTGTCCCACAGGAACCTCTCGTGTCCGAGGGGTTCGGGCCGCCGCTCGACCCGCGTGGGGTGACGCCTCTCGGCGGCTCGGCGCGCGGCGAAGTCGACCCACCGGCACATCGACTCGTACTGCGCCGAGAGAACATCGGTCCGGCCGCTCTCGAGATACAGCTCCCACGGAACGTGCACGGCAGCATCGCCCCAACCCGACGAACCGTGGCTGCCACGCCACACCGGCGCCGTGGGCGAGGGGTCGGGAACGATGCTCGTCACCTTGCCGTCGGGGAACTGGTCGGCAGCAAGGTCGCGCAACCATTTCGCCGACCAGTCGACCACGTCGTACAGGTACGACGCGGTGGCCACATAGATCTGCCAGTCGCCGGTCCACCCCGACCGCTCACGGGTCGGACAGTCGGTGGGAATCTCGCATGCGTTCCCGCGGAAGCTCCAGTCCGCCACCCGGTGAAGCCGGTTCACCCGTTCGTCGGAGCACTCGAAACCACCCACGCTGCACACGTCGGTGTGCACCACGATGCTGGTGATCGAACCGGGGTCGGGTGCACCGTCAAGGCCCTCCACCCGCACGAAACGGAAACCCTTCGTGCTGTGCCGGGGTTCGAAGACGGTGTTGTCACCCGCAGAAGTCACCACGTCGGTCTGGAAGGGCAGTCCGCGCGGCCCCGAGAACGCCCCGTCGGCCACGTTGGCCTGCGTCACGTCGCCGTCCGGTGTGGTCCACTCGCCGTACGTGAGGGTGACCCTGTTGCCTGCCGGGCCGAGACCGGCGATCCTCACCCAGCCGTTGCTGTTCTGCCCGAAGTCCACCACGTGCCGCCCGGGTGCCACCGTGGTGATCGACACCGGCCGTAGTTCCTCCACGCGTCTCACCGGCGGCCCGAGCACGGCACAGAGGTTGTCCATGTCATGGTCGACGACTCGCACGGCATCCCATGCCGAACGGTCGGTGTGCGGAACACACCAGCCGTCGACGCGGGCACGAAGGTCGTGCACCTCGCCTGCGATCAGGTCGGCCGCGAGGATGTGTGACCGGGTGGATCTCCACGTTGGGTCGGTGCCCGCCACCACGGTGGTGCCGTCGTCAAGTTCCATGTGCAGTTCCGCAAGGAACGCAACGTCGGCCCCGTAGGCGTCGATCTCACGGATGACCCCGTGCTGGCCCCGCCACCAACCGTCACTCAGCGTCGCGCCGAGAGCGTTCCGGCCTTCCCGAAGCATCCCCGTCACGTCGAAGCAGTGCACCTGCAGGTTCCTGCGGTAGGAGGTGAAACCGGGTGTCAACTCGATGTCACCGATTCGCTCACCGTTCAGGAATGCCTCGTACACGCCGTGCGCCGTTGCCCACAGCCGCGCACCGACAACATTCCCGGGCGCATCGAACTCACCTGCAAGATGGTGGGCCGGTCGGTGATGCGGGGGCGAGTCGGCAGCCTCCACCGGCTCGACCCACGAGGCCGTCCATCGCACGGGAAGGGCGTCAGCCCCGGCTGGTTTCACCCCGGGAGCATCCCACACGGGGTCACGGTGCGCGCGATGCCTCGATGGCCTTGGTGCAGAGTTCCTCCACGTGCTTGATGTCGATGCCGAGCGCCTGGCCGACGTGCACCGACCAAATCAGCGACTGCAGGTTCGATTCGAAGTCGATCTGGGCTCGGGTCTCCGACCTCTGTGCCTGGCGGTTCTGGCTCACCATCACGAAGGTCGACAGGAAGATTGCCTCGAGGCTCACGATCATCGTGAGGAGACCGAACGGGAACTCGTCGAACTGCCGGCTCCCGCCGAACATCCCGATGTTGTCGGCAATCCACACGAGGAACCACACCGCATGGAGGTACACGAAGTTCAGGGAGCCGGCGAAGTTCGTGATCCTGTCCGCGATGCGGTCCTCGACCCGTCGGGCGGCGGCGAACCTCTTCCGTTCGTCGGACACCTTCCAGTGTCCGGGAGAGAACAGCTGTCCGTCGATCTTTCCGTCGAGGCCGTCGACGATGCGACAGGCCTCACAATCTGATGCGTGCGCGATGCTCATGGCGGAATCGTATAACTGCGGTCCGGGCCGGTCGGTGAACCATCTTTTCGGAACCCGAACACGGCACATTCCGCACCGGTGAACAACGCCAGCCCGGCTGGTGACATAGTGGGTGCATGATCCCCGTGCACGAGACGTTCGACGGCACCTGGCCGTATGCACCGCACTTCTTCGACGGCAACGGTTTCGCGATGCACTACGCCGATGAGGGCGAGGGCGACCCGATCCTCATGCTGCACGGCGAGCCCACGTGGGGTTACCTGTACCGCAACTTCGTCGCGCCGCTGCGGGGCCTCGGACGCATCATCATCCCCGACCACATGGGCTTCGGCAAGAGCGAGACACCACAGGACCGCGACTACACGATCCGCGACCACGTGGACAATCTCGAACGGCTGGTTGATCATCTCGGGCTCTCGAACATCACGCTCGTGGCCCAGGACTGGGGCGGTCCCATCGGCGCGATGCTGTCGCTGCGTCGCCCCGAGTTGTTCGCGCGCTTCTGCTACATGAACACCGGTGTTCCCGGCCGTCCACCCGAGGGAGTGCCGCTCGTGTCCGACTACCCGTGGTTCAAGTGGGTGCAGACCGAGGAATCACACGTCACCCTCTCGAATCTCGGCGCGACCGTGCTGTCCGTGCTGAAGCGCATCGGTTTCGAGCGCACCGACATCGTGAACGAGACCTGGGTGCGCGCGTACGCCGCGCCGTTCCCGACACCCGCCGACTGCAAGGGCGCGCTCGCCTTCCCTGCGAACATCGGTTCCGCGGGCGTGGTAGAGCTCTTCCTCGAGAACATCGGCAACGTCGCGGCGATCCAGGCGCTGCCGGCGATGTACGTGCACGGCGAGGAGGACAGGGCGGTGCCCACGGAGATGGCGGTCGGGATGTTCAGGGGCCTGTGGCCGCACGGACCGGTCACCCGGCTCCCAGGTGTCGGCCATTTCCTGCAGGAGGACGCGCCCGAGGCCGTCACCGCACTCATCGGCCAGTTCATCCAGATGACGTCGCACGCATGAACAGAGACAGGCCCTGGTCCCGGGTCGGGTTGATCATGGGGGCATTCGTGCTGTTCGCGGGGATCATGCACTTCGCCTCACCCGGCTTCTTCAACGACATCGTGCCGCCGTGGCTGCCGCCGTCCGAGTCCTTCTGGACGTACGTCAGCGGCGCGGCGGAGATCGTCATCGGCCTGATGCTGCTGGCATCCTCCACGAGGAGACGTGGTGCCCTCGCGGCTGCGTGGCTGTTCGTGCTGGTGTACCCCGCGAACCTCTACATGACATGGGACTGGCGCGACCGGCCGATGTCCGACCAGTTGGTCTCCTGGGGCCGCCTGCCGTTCCAGTTCCTCTTCATCTGGCTCGCGGTACGCGTTGCCCGCGCGCACGACGACCGCCCGCCCTACCCTGACGGGTTGTGAACAGCCGCACACCGTCCATTGCCGCGGTCATACTCGCTGCCGCGCTGCTCGGCGCATGCGCGGGGAGCGAGCGCACGGCCACCACGGAGCCGGCCTCGACCTCACTGTCGCCGTCCACCACAGTCGTCACCACCACCACCGAGGCACAGCTGTCGACGGCCGACGAGCCCCTCGTGAGGTGTGACAACGCCGCGTTCCGCGAGACATTCGGCGAGAAGATGCGCATGAACCTGTGCACCGGGAACTGGGCATCGGGCAACAGCGACCGCGACACATGGAACTGCCCCGACGCCGGCTGCCGGCAGGTCCGCCTCTACACGCGCGGGGACGGCACGTGGCGTGCCACCGCGACCTGCGACACTCGCTACCCGTTGACGCTGTGGAAGGTGTCGTGCTTCAGGCCCGACCTCCAACCGGTCACCGTCGCCGACATCCCGTCACCGTCCATCCAGTGCCGGATCTGGCCGACAAACGTGCAGTTGCGCAATGTCTCGGAGACCGGGTGCGAACCCCCGCAGAGTGTGATCAACGAGGCCACGCGCGGGAAGTGCACGCGTTGGACGGAGAACCTGCGTCTCCCGCTCGAGAAGTGCGACTCCGGCCGCGTCGTGAAGATCCTCCAGAGAAGGCTCGTGGCCCTCGGCTACGACATGGAGATCGACAACTACCTCGGCCCCGGCGTTGTGTCGGCGATCATGGACTTCCAGAAGAAGAACAGCATCTTCGCCACCGGCCTGGTGGACCTCGCCACGTGGAAGGCGCTCTTCCCCTCGAACGAGGGCCTGAAGGGCACGGACTCCGACGGCGACGGTGTGATCACCCCCGACGAGCTCTCCTGAGCGTCAGTCGTTGATGAACCTGTAGAGCGCCGCGCCCAGGACACCACCGATGATCGGGAAGACCACGAACGCCCACAGCTGGCTGAGTGCATCCCCACCGGCGTACACCGCCATCGCGAACGACCGCGCGGGGTTCACCGAGGTGTTATCGACCGGGATCGAGATCATGTGGATGAGCGCAAGCGTCGCGCCCGCAGTGAGCCCGCCCATCCCGGCGGAGAACTTTGCATGACCGGTGGACAGCACCACATAGATCAAGACTGCAGTGAGGATGACCTCCACCAGCACCATCGCGGCGAAGCCGTAGCCACCGGGAGACAGGGTGTCCCAGCCGTTCACCGCGAAGTTCGCGGTCGAGGCAGTGAACCCACCCTTCGCGCCGCCGGCGATGCCGAGGATCGCAGCACCACCAATCGCGCCGCCGAGCAACTGGCCGACGATGTAGGTCGGCGCGAGGGCAGCATCCAGCTTCTTCGCGGCGACCAAGCCGATGGTGACTGCAGGGTTGATGTGGCACCCGGACACCGGTCCGATCGCGTATGCGGCCACCAGCAACGACAGACCGAACGCCAGCGACACCATGAATGCCTTGCCCTCGAACCCGGGAACCAGCACCGCGGTGCCCGGACCTCCCATCACCAGCAGGAACGTGCCGAAGGCCTCGGCAGCAAGCAGTTGTGACCTCTTCATGGGTCCCCCTTCCCTCGCGTGGCCCCATGCCACACCGTCAGTTTTAACCCCGTTTTCCGATTGAGTTGCGGATGCTTCACCCGGCCGATGAACGCAGGACCATTGCTTCGGACGATGCCAAGATGTCCCGGTGAAGAGGGCCCGCCTGCAGGAACTTCTCGGCGTGCTGACGGTCTGGTTAGTCACGATCGCCACTGTCATGGCGGTCTGGGTGCGTAACCACAGGTTCTTCTACCGGGACGATGTCGAGCACCAGATGATCGGTGCGTTCACGGCGATGCACCGTGCGGGCTGGACCCTCGGCTCCGTCCTGGGGTTCAGATCCTCATGGGCGCTCTCGCTGCTGGCCGGAGAGACACAGTTCGGCGTGTTCAACCCTTTCTCCCCTCTCCGCAACGCCGTCGCTGCGCGGGGTGACAATCTCGCGTTGAACGCGATGCTCATTGCTCTCGGGTATCTGCTCGTCGCATCCACCGGTGCGTATGCGGCAGCAAGGGCCCTGGGTACTTCACCCCCCTACTCGGCAGCAGCGGCGCTCTTCTGCACCTTCAACGTGCACCTCCTGTACTGGAACGCCGGGAGCTGGACTCCCGCACTCATTGGCTTCGCGTGGTTCACCTGGTTCGCCGCTGCCGTCTGGTGGACCCGTCGCGACTTCAGGTTCGTGGCTGTCATTCCCGTCGCAGGTTTCCTGCTCGTCACTGCGGGTTGGCCCCACGCCATGATTGCGGCCGGGGTTCTGGCGCTCGCCGTGGGCATACAGCAGCTGGCCGAACGTTCATGGGGACCCCGCGAGGCTGTCACCTTCACGGTCGCGTGCCTGGCAACTGCACTTCTCTCCGCGCCGACGTGGATGACGGCAAGAACATTCGCACCTTTTGCCGCTCGTTTTCCGCAGGGCGTGGCGAATGATGGCTTCCTCACACATCATCTCGACGCATTGCTCCTCAACTGGTCTCCCTTCAACCAGCCCTACCTCGACGGCTTCGCAGGCAACGGTTTCTATTTCGAGCCCATCACCTACGTGGCTTGGTTCCTTCCCCTGGCACTGTGGTGGCTGGCGACACTTCCCGCTGCCAGACGCGCTCTGCGCACCGACCTGCTCGTCACCGCAATCGTGGGTGTGGGCATGATCGGCCCGAGCACCTTGGGGCCCGTCCGGTGGCCGTTCCGGTTCCAGCCGTTCGCGGCGTTCCTCATGGTGATGGTGGCATGCAGGGTGCTCGATGTCGCGCGGTCGTCGACCGAACCTGCCGCTCGCTTCCACCGGGTATGGGTGTGGGTCGGCCCGCTGTCACTCCTCGCGTTCGCCGCACTGAGACCGCGCATCGTGCCGATACTCCTCACCGCACTTCTCATCGGTTTCGTGTCGTGTGCACACGTGCTTCATCGCTCCACCAGACGAGCGTTGTTCGCGCCGTTGCTGTGTCTCTCTGTCGTCGCCACCACCCTGTACCTGGTTTCGGCAAGTCCCAGCCCGGCGGTGCCGGGTGACCGCAACACCCCGTCGTCGCGGGCCGCAATCACTTCCCGGTACCCGTCACTGCGAGACCAGCGTGTCCTCGTTCTGCAGAGCAATCTCTCCGCGGCGCAGAAGATCAAGAAGGACGAGGGGCGAATCACGCTCGTCGGCAACTGGGGCGGTGCGGTGACCGCGGCAGAGATGGCTGACGGAAACGTGCTCCTTGCGAGTGATCTCGGGGTCGAGATGGTGAACGGATACTCGGCGATGCCACACAAGGCCCTCGAGAATCTGCTCGAGACCCGCGTGTTCGGCTGGGCCACCGACAGGAGCGCTACCGCGCTGTTCACACGCGAGCCCACGACCGGTGCGTACTGGCTGGACCTTCTCGGTGTGTCGCGTCTCATGGTGCAGAAGGGACGCAACAGCGACTGGTTCGTCGCGGCCCTGCCGGCCCGCCGCACTTTCGAGGTGGTGCAGGAATCCGAGGACTGGACGGTCTACGACACCGGCATTGCGGCACGCGCCGGCACTCCCTCGGAGACCTGGCGCAGCGGTGACCGCACCGTGTGGAGCGTGCCGGTGGTCCCGGGTCTCACCGTCACTGTGGACGGGAAGAAGGTCTCCTATGACTCTCTCGAGGGGGTGCTGCCTGTGTTCGATGCCCCGCCGGGCTCGGTCGTACGGTTCAGCAACGAACTTCCCGACTGCAACGCGATCATCACGATGATGCTGCTCGGGTTCGCACTGCTCGCGTGGCTCGGGGCGGTGTCCCTCAGGCGAGGCCGAGACGCTCGAACTGCTCGGTCGGTGCCGACACCGACACCAACGCCGACCTGAGAAGCTCCTCGGCGCCGCGCGCCACGGGGTCGTCGATGCGGTTCGTGGTCTCGTCGGGGTCCTCCCCGCGGTCGAACATGATCGTCTCGTACCGGGCCGCATACGCCCAGAACGGCAGCAGGTCACCCGCGCGGAACGGCTGACGTATCACCGGCACGGTGCTGCCGGGCATGAAGTCGAGCGACGCACGGTGGTCCGGCATCGGCATGCGCACGTCGGGTCGTGACGCGATCGGCATCGTGCTCCACCTGTTCGACCACATGGAATGCGGGGCGTTGTCCCCCACGGGCCCGCGCGTGTAGCGCCACTCGTCGGTCACCAGCTGCACCTCGCGGCCCCACACGCCGGTGAGCAACCAGTCACGCACCGACGACGCTGTGCCCGTCACCAGCGGCTCGAGCGAACGACCGTGCGTCACGTGGCCGTTGTCCACCCCGAACACCGAGGCGAGCGTGGCATGGATGTCGGTCGAAGTAGTGAGTGCATCCACCGTCCGGGGCGCCACTCCCGGCCATGCCACCAGCATCGGGATGTGCCCGAGCGGGCGGTACACGGGCACGCCGGGCTTGCCCCACACGTCGCGACCGTGCACGTCGCGGTCACCGAGGTAGTGACCGTGGTCGGTGCACAGGATGACCGCGGTGTCGTCCCACGAGCCCGTCTCGTCCAGCGCGTCGAGAACCCGTCCCAGCCAGTGGTCGATCATCGACAGCTTGCCGCCGTACTGCGCGCGGATCTGTCGCGCATCACGCTCATCGATGATGCCCTTCCCGAACGCATCGACCGCGTACGGCGGCCAGATCAGGTGCGGACCCTCCCACGAGTCGTCGTACCGCGTGGCCCACTCCTCGGGGGTGTCGAACGGCTCGTGCGGGTCGAACTCGTCGACGAACAGCATGAACCGCTCACCCTTCGCACGGTGCACCGGCGCATGCGTGGAGAGCCAGTGCGCGGCGATCGACATCGTGCGCGGCCCGGGGAAGTCCTGCTCGCCCCGGAACCAGCCGCGCGAGTTGTCGTAGTGGGTGTGGCCCCTGCCGTACGACGGTGCACCCAACCATGACTCGTCGGGGCGCGTGCACCACGGGTCACTCTCGTGACCGCGTTCGTACGCCCACGCGGTGAAGTCGGTGTGGTAGTTCTCGCCACCGACCTCGAACAGGTGCGGATGGTCGGTGACCAGCTGTGTCACCACGCCCGCACGCCGCAACGACGCCGTGATCGGTTCCTCCCACAGTTCGATCGAACCCCACGGCTTCCAGAGGAAGTCCCAGGCCCCCACGAGGATGTCGTGACGTGCGGGGATGCACGGCAACGAACCGGTGTGGTGGTTGGTGAACCGCAGGCTCCGTGCCGCCAGCCTGTCGATGTTCGGGGTGTCGAAGTTGCGGCCACCGTACGCACCGATCTCGTGCCGGTTCAGGCTGTCGAGCAACAGCACCACCACGTTGCGCGGCATGCCCGGTGTGTCCGGCGCGTTCACGGCTGTGCCCCCGAGGAAGTGCGGAACACCGCGTCGCACCATGCGTTCACTTCCTCGCGCATCACGTCGTGGCTCTTCGCGAGCAGATGCCCGTCGCCGGGCATCACGCGCAGTTCCCCGTGGCCGGCCATCGCGCGCACGACCTCGCTCGCCTCGACCGGGAGGATCTCGTCACGGTCGCCGTGGAACATGAGGAGGGGACGGCCCTGCAGCCCCGCTGCGGCCTCGCACCCGGCCGACTGTGTGGCGAACGTGACGACGCCGCACACCATGGCCGACAGACCCACGGCCACGCGCACGGCGACCGCACCACCGAAGCTGTGACCCATCAGCACCACACGGTCGCACCCGGTGCCCACCATCATCTGCACTGCGGCCGCAGCATCCACGCAGCACGCGTCAAGATCGTTCGGCTTGCGCCAGCTGATCCGCATCGACGGGATGCCGCGGACCGATAAATCCTCACCCAGAGCCTGGTACAACGCATCTCCCGGGCCCATCAGGCCGCCCATCGCGCCGCCCATCATCACCACACCCGAGGTTCCCGCAGTGCCGACAGGCTCGTGCCACAGGATCCCGAGCAGACCGTGCCTCGTGTACATCTCGATGTGGCGCAGACCGGGTGCGAGCATCGCCTGCTGGCTGGCCATGATGCCGAGCATGTCGAGGGGTGTCCGGAGAGACTGCTCTCCCTCGCCCTGCTGGGCGTTTCCCCCCGCCATGCGGCTACCCTACTGACCGAGATGGCCACGCCGAAGACGTCCGTCGACTTGAGTGTCGAGACCAACCGCGAGATCACGGGGCGCCTCGGCGTCGCGTGGCGCGAGATCCGGCGCGGCGCAGCGAACAACGCACTGCGCACCCTCCTCTTCGACACCGAGAAGTTCTGCATCGAGCCCGGCCAGATGGACACCCTCGAGAAGATCGTGCTGAACGAGACGATGCGCATGGGTGAGCTCGCCGACGCGATGAGGGTCGACCCCAGCACCGCAACCCGTGCGGTGCAGAAGCTCATCAAGGACGGACTCGTCGAACGGGTTCCCCACGGCGGCGACGCACGCGTCGTGGTGGTCAGCCCGACAGAGTTCGGACGCGAGGTGTTCCTGAACGTCGTGGAGCGCCGCCGTCGGCTCGTTCTCCTTGTTCTCGAGCAGTTCGACGAGTCAGAGCGCGAGCTGCTCGCCGACATTCTCGAGCGTTTCTCCGCGGCCGTCGACACCGCCGTGACCGAGCTCGCGAAGCACCAGCGCTAAGCGGGCTGCCGTGGCCGACAGGCAGACCTTCACGAAAGAGGCGCCCCAGTACGCACAGCAACTCTTCGCCGGTGCGGTGCGCATGACCCGCAACCGTGCCGACGCGGAGGATCTCGTGCAGGAGACCTACCTCAAGGCGTGGCGTGCCTACGACAGCTTCGAGGAGGGCACCAACCTGCGCGCGTGGTTGTTCCGCATCATGACGAACACCTACATCAACAGGTACAACGCGGCACAGCGGCGGCCCACCGAGACCGATCTCGACGAGGTCGAGGAGCTGTTCCTGTACCGCAGGCTCGGCAGCATCGACCACAGCCGCATGAACGCCTCGGCAGAGGACCAGATGATGGAGCTCTTCACCGACGACGAGGTGCGCGGCGCCATCGAGGAGCTTCCCGACAACTTTCGCCTTCCCCTCATCCTCTCCGACGTGGAGGGCTTCGCGTACAAGGAGATCGCCGAGATGCTGGACATACCCATCGGTACGGTGATGTCCCGTCTCCACCGGGGAAGAAAGTTGATGCAGAAGCGGTTGTACGAGTTCGCACGGGAGAGGGGACTCGTGGACGAGTCCCTCCTTCCGGACGAGGACCGCGCATAGGAACGCACAGGGACACAGGAAGGAGAAGGAACCATGGCCATGGACTGCACCGGGACGCTCGATGAGCTCCACCGATTCCTCGACCAGGAACTCTCCTCCGAAATGCGCGACGAGGTCATGGGGCACCTCAAGGCCTGCGTCGACTGCCAGCAGACCTTCGACTTCCACGGCGAACTGAAGCGCGTGGTGCGCGAGAAGGCCGGCCGGGAGGAACTTCCGCCGGGCCTGATGGACAAGATCCTCGGCTGTTTCGGCGAGGAATGGCTCGCTGGGTAGCCTGACCCCCATGGTTGCTGCTGTCGTCTGGCATTTCTGGCTGGGTCTCGCCCTCTTTCTTGCTGCCGTCGGTCTCGTCGTGCAGAGCCTCATCGGGTACGTCGTCAAGGTCTCGGCCTCCAGGTACCCGAACCGCCAGCAGCGCAAGTCAGCGAAGAAGTAGTCACCCGGTGATGGGTGCCGACCAGCCGTGGATACCGGCGCGGGTTCCCCGCACCTGACCGGGACCCTTCTCCCCCGCTGCACGTTCCCGCCCGCCGGCACGTCAGTGCACTGTGCGGTGTCGGGCGGCCCCGACTCCATGGCCCTGCTCGTGCTCGCCGTGGCGGCGGGACTGGATGTCACCGCCGTGCATGTCGACCACGGCATCCGGCCCGGTTCGTCCGCTGACGTGGATGTGATCGAGCCCGTCGTGCGCCGACTCGGTGCATCACTCGTCGTGCACACGGTGGACGTGGGGCCCGGCCCGAACCTGGAGGCGCGTGCGCGTGCCGCGCGGTACGCGGTGTTCCCCGTGGGAACGATGACCGGCCACACCGCAGACGACCAGGCAGAGACCGTGCTGCTGAACCTGATGCGTGGTGCGGGCACGACCGGCCTCTCCGCGATGCGACCGGGGCGCGACCGGCCGTTGCTCGGTCTGCGACGCAGCGAGACACACGCACTGTGCGACTCGATGGGAATCACCTGCGTTCACGACGTCACGAACCACGACCCCGTGCACCAGCGCAACCGGGTGCGCCACGAACTTCTCCCGTTGCTGACGAATGTGTCGTTGCGTGACCCCGTGCCGATCCTCGTGCGCGCGGCCGGTGTGATGCGTGACGACAACGATCTTCTCGAGGAACTCGCATCATCGATCGACCCCACCGACGCACTTGCACTCGCGGCCGCACCTCTTCCGCTCGCACGCAGGGCCGTGCGCAGGTGGCTGTCCGACCCCTACCCACCCGACCGGGCAACCGTGGAAAGAGTACTGGAGGTCGCCAGGGGCCTGCACCCGGGCTGTGATGTCGGCGGGAACAGACAGATTCGTCGGTCCAAACAGCGCATGCACATCGTGAACCTGCGGTAGTTTCCTGTGCGGCCTTTCTGCAGGGTTGCGGATGAACCGGCCGAGTCTGAGGAGTACGGATGCCACCGAAGTTGCGCGGGAAATGGGCCCTCGGCATCAAGCCCCGGAACTTCACGTGGGTCATCAAGGACCACCTCGCCATCTGTGAGCGGCCCGGTGGCTACGGCGACAACCACCGCCGGGTGCGGCGCCAGGAGGAGATCATCTGGCTGCGCGAGAACCACTTCGACCTCCTCGTCTCGATCATCGCTGCCCCCCACAACCTTCATGCCTACGAGGAACTGAACCTCCCGTACCTCCACCGCCCGTTGGCCGGTACCGACGACCTCTCGGCCTTCCTGCGCTCCTTCTACAGGGAGCTGCGCGGGCTCATGGCCTCGGGACAGAAGGTCATCCTGCATGCCGAGGAGGTCGGTGACCGGCTGCTCGGCATCATCGGCGGCTACATCCGCTGGAGCGGGATGATCGAGGACCCCTCCCGGGCCATCATGATCACCGAGCGCATCGGCGGCCGCCAGCTCGATACCTGGGCGCGCGAGCTCATCCTCGGCGTGCACGAACTGCGCTGAACGTGCGCTGACCGCCGGGCTGCAATAGGTTCTATGTCATGAAGGGACGCAGGGTTCTCGTCACCGGAATGGGTGGCGAGCTCGGCTCGCTGGTGGCCTCGATGGCCGAGCGCACCGAGTGGGCGGGCGACATCCTCGGCTTCGACGTCGACCCGCCGCGCCGCAACCTGCAGCGCTCGCGTTTCGTGAGGGTGGGTGCCACCGAGACCGAACGTATCGCGGAGCTCGTGGCGGGGTTCAACCCGCACGTCATCCTGCACGTGGGTGTGTGGGAACCGCACGCCAGGCTCTCCACCGACGAGGCCCGGGTCTGCACCGAGACCGTCGCGAAGGCCGTGTTCTCCGCGGCGCACGCCGCGGAGTCCCTCGAGACTGCCGTGGTGCGCAGCGGCATCTGCATCTACGGCTCGAACTCGTGGTCGCCCGAGATCGCGGTGGAGTCCACGCCCCCGAAGCCCACCAGCACGTACGGCCGCATGTGTGCCGTGATCGAGGAACAGGCCACCGACCTCCGCATCGCCAAGGGTGTGAACGTGTGCACACTGCGTCTCGCACCGGTGCTGGGTGCACACGTGCCGAGTCCGCTCGGCCGCCTTCTGCGTCTTCCTGCCGTGCCGGTGCACGGGGTCACGAACCCCGGTTTCACCGTGGTGGAGGACCATGATGCCGCGACTGCGTTCATGCTGGGCGCCGAGCGCGACGCCGACGGCGTCGTGAACATCGTTGCGAACGGTGCAATCAGCGTGCTGCGCGCACTGTCCATCGGACGGCGCATGCCGGTACCAGCGTTCGGGCCGGCGTGGTGGTTCGCGCAGCGCATGAGCACAGTGGCAGGTGCACCCGTGCCCGACCACGTTGCCGAGCTGCTCCAGCACGGACGCATGGCCGCAAGCAACGAGGCCGCGCACCTGCTGCGCTTCGCCCCGTCGCACACCACGAACCAGGTGATCCGCCGGCTGTACCAGTGGCCGTCGGTGGAGCGCATCCCGGCACGGATGCAGGTGGCCTGATGCCCTGGGCGACGGCAACAGACGGTGTGCGCCTCCACTACGAGGTGATCGGTTTCGGCAGGCGTCCGCCGGTGCTGTTCGTGCAGGGTCTCGGTGCGGAGAAGAACGGCTGGAACCTTCAGCGTGCGGCCCTCGCACTGCGCTGGCGCACCATCGCCCTCGACAACCGCGGTGCCGGCCGCAGCGAGAAACCCGAGGGCACCTACGACCTCGAGCAGATGGCCGACGACGCGATCGCGGTTCTCGATGCCGCGGGTGTCGACGCGGCGCACGTGGTGGGGCTCTCGATGGGTGGAGCGATCAGCCAGATCATCGCGCTGAAGTACCCGCACCGCGTGCGTTCACTCACGCTCGTGGCGACTGCATGCCGCAACCACGAGTGGCGTGAGGAGCTGCTGAAGTCATGGGCCGACATCGCCCGGACGCAGGGCATGGGTGCGCTCGGCCGCGAGGCCGCACGCTGGACGATCGGTCCGCGCTCATTCCGCCGCGTGCTGCCGGCGCTCGGCTGGCTCGGCCCCATGCAGTTGTTCAACCCCGCGCGTGCCTTTGAGTCCCAAGTGAACGCCATCCTGCGCACCGACGACTCCCTCTCGGTCGAGCTCGGCAACATCTCGTGCCCCACGCTCGTGGTGGTGGGCAACCAGGACATCCTCACCCCGCGCGGTGACGCCGAGGAGATCGCGTCCCTCATACCCACCGCGGAACTCGTGGTGATCAGCGGCGGTGCGCACGGTCTCACCATCGAGCACGCGGCAACGTTCAACCGCGTGCTGCTCGAGTTCCTCGGCAGGGCCGAGAAGGTCTGGGTGCCCCGCGGGGACGCGGCGCTCGAAGCCGTCTGAGAATGCGCACCGTCATCATCGGCGCCGGGCTCTCCGGGCTCATGGCCGCACGTTCGCTGCACGACGCCGGCCGGGAGGTGACCGTTCTCGACAAGGGCCGTGGTGTGGGTGGCCGTCTCGCCACGCGCCGCATCGGCGAGGCGCGGCTCGACCACGGCGCACAGTTCTTCACGGTGCGCAGCGATGAGTTCCGTGCCGTGGTGGATTCCTGGCTGGCCGACGGCGTGGTGCGCGAGTGGTGCCGTGGCTTCGGCGAGCAGGACGGCCACCCCCGCTACGTGGGCACCGACGGGATGACATCGATTGCCAAGCACCTGGCACGCGGCCTCGACGTGCGCACCTCGACTCTCGCCTTCTCGCTGCGCCGTGAGCACGACTGCTGGCAGGTGCGCACCGACGACGGTGTCGACCATGCGGCCGACAGGGTGGTTCTCACCGCACCGGTGGCGCAGTCGTTCTCTTTCCTCATGAACATCGGGGTCGACCTGCCCGAGGAGGTGCGCGGTTCCGACTACGACCGCACACTCGCGCTGCTCGCCGTGCTCGGCCCCGGCGCGAACGCGATCCCCGCACCCGGCGGCGTGCAGAACCCGAGCGACGACATCCAGTTCGTGGCCGACAACATGGCCAAGGGCATCAGCCCCGTACCTGCCGTCACCGTGCACTTCTCGCCGTCCTTCAGCAAGGAATGGTTCGACCGCGACCTCGCCGACATCCATGCCGAGATGCTGCGTCGTGCCGCGCCGTGGTTCGGTGGCACGGAGGTTCTCGAATCGGAGCCGAAGAAGTGGCGCTTCGCCACACCGCGCGCACTGCACCCCGACCGTTGCTGGGTGGCCCCGAACGGCGAGGTGGTGATGGCCGGCGACGTGTTCGGCGGGCCGAAGGTGGAGGGTGCCGCGCTCAGCGGTCTCGCCGCAGCCCGCGCGGTCCTCGCGTAGCGACGCGCCTCAGCGCTCGACGGTGGAGAGCAGCTGCGCGGTCGACGCACGCATCGCATCGGTGGCCTCGCCGCGCGGCAGACGGTCGCACACCGACTCCGCGGCAGCAACGAAGTCGCGCGCGCGGTTGATGGCCGATGCGACACCGCCGTTCGAGCGCACGATGTCGAGGACCTTCTCGCGCTCGGCATGCTCGAGCGGCCTGCCGAGGATGCCGTTCAGTTCGCTTGCGGCCGCACCGCCAGCGGCCAGCGTGTGGAGCACGGGGAGGGTGTACACGCCCTCCTCCATGTCGTGTCCGGCGGGCTTGCCGAGTTCGTCGTCGGTGGCGATGATGTCGAGCACGTCGTCGACGATCTGGAACACCATGCCGTACGCGGTGCCGTACTCGGTGAGGAGGTCGACGGTGGGGCGGTCGTGACCCGCCACGAGCCCGCCGATCCGTGCGGCCGTGGAGTACAGCGAGGCCGTCTTGCCGTCGATCGACGTGAGGTAGGAGTCGATCGGCCGGGCCACGTTGTAGGTGTGGCGCAGTTCCTCGATCTGGCCCTCGCACAGACGGCCGATGGTGCGCGCGAGCAGGCCGGCCACCTCGGTGCCGAGCGATGCGGCGATCTCCGATGCGCGTGCCAGCAGGAAGTCGCCGGCGAGGATCGCCTGCAGGTTGCCCCACTTCGCGTTCACGGTGTCGACTCCGCGGCGAGTCGTTGCCTCGTCCATCACGTCGTCGTGGTACAGCGACCCGAGGTGCACGAGCTCACAGCTGATGCCGCCGAGGATCGCCTCCTCGCTCGCGGGGCCGTCGTTGCCCACCACCGACGAGACGATTGTCATCACCGGCCGCAGACGTTTGCCCCCTGCAGTTATCAGGTGTGACGCAATTTCCGTGAGGTACGCATCCGGGGTGCGCACGGCATCCAGCAACGCCTGCTCCACCCGTCGCCGGTCGGCGTCCATGCTGGCGAGACCGAAAAGGGGCGACGTCGACACGCCCTCAGACTACGGCCGGCCCTCCTGCGAACGGAACGTCCCGGGGGCGTGACGCAAGCCTCGCCTCGGCCACCCCGACGGTACACTTCCGTCAAGTATCCACCGATTCCGCAAGGGATCCCGACAGAGGGTGTCCGACATGTTCGAACGCTTCACCGACAGGGCCCGCCGCGTGGTTGTTCTCGCCCAGGAGGAGGCCCGCCTCCTCAACCACAGCTACATCGGCACCGAGCACATCCTGCTCGGACTCATCCACGAGGGTGAGGGCGTCGCCGCCAAGGCTCTCGACTCGCTCAGCATCTCCCTCGACGCAGTGCGTGCCCAGGTCGAGGAGATCATCGGCCAGGGCGGTTCGTCGCCGTCGGGTCACATCCCCTTCACGCCGCGTGCGAAGAAGGTGCTCGAACTCTCCCTGCGTGAGGCCCTGCAGCTCGGCCACAACTACATCGGCACCGAGCACATCCTGCTCGGCCTCCTGCGTGAGGGCGAGGGCGTGGCCACCCAGGTGCTCATGAAGCTCGGCGCCGACCTGAACAAGGTCCGCCAGCAGGTCATCCAGTTGCTGTCGGGTTACCAGGGCCCTGGTGCCAAGGGCGAGGGCCAGGCCCCGCAGGGTTCGGGTTCGTCGTCGAAGGAGGACCAGGGCGAGAAGGGCGGAAGCCAGATCCTCGACCAGTTCGGCCGCAACCTCACCCAGCTCGCGCGGGACAACAGCCTCGACCCCGTCATCGGTCGCTCGCGCGAGCTCGAGCGCGTCATGCAGATCCTCTCGCGCCGCACCAAGAACAACCCGGTGCTCATCGGTGAGCCCGGCGTCGGCAAGACGGCAATCGTCGAGGGTCTCGCGCAGCGCATCGTGGAGAACAAGGTCCCCGAGACACTGCACAACAAGCAGCTCTACACGCTCGACCTCGGCGCACTCGTTGCCGGCTCGCGCTACCGCGGTGACTTCGAGGAGCGCCTGAAGAAAGTGCTGAAGGAGATCCGCACGCGCGGCGACATCATCCTCTTCATCGACGAGATCCACACGCTCGTCGGGGCCGGCGCCGCTGAGGGTGCCATCGACGCAGCCAGCATCCTGAAGCCGATGCTCGCGCGCGGCGAACTGCAGACCATCGGTGCCACCACCACCGACGAGTACCGCAAGCACCTCGAGAAGGACCCCGCACTCGAGCGTCGCTTCCAGCCGGTGAAGGTCGAGGAGCCCACGGTGGCACTCACCATCGACATCCTGAAGGGTGTGCGCGACAAGTACGAGCAGCACCACCGCGTCACCATCACCGACCAGGCCATCGTCGCCGCGGCGAACCTCGCCGACCGCTACATCAGCGACCGTCACCTGCCCGACAAGGCAATCGACCTCATCGACGAGGCCGGTTCGCGCCTGCGCTTCAAGCGCATGCAGACCCCGCCCGACCTGCGCGAGATCGAGAACAAGATCGCCGAGGTGCAGGAGGGCAAGCGCAAGGCAGTCGAGGACCAACGCTTCGAGGAGGCCGGCCGCCTGCGCGACCAGGAGCGCCAGCTGCTCGAGGAGAAGGCCCAGAAGGAGGCCGACATCCGCGCCAAGGGCATCGACCTCTTCGACGAGGTCGACGAGGAGGCCATCGCCGAGGTGCTCAGCATCTGGACGGGCATCCCGGTGTACAAGCTCACCGAGGAGGAGACCCAGAAGCTCCTCAACATGGAGAACGAGCTGCGCCACCGCTACATCGGCCAGGAGGACGCGGTGAAGGCCGTGTCGCAGAGCATCCGCCGCACCCGCGCCGGCCTGAAGGACCCCCGCCGTCCGAGCGGTTCGTTCATCTTCCTCGGCCCCACCGGCGTCGGCAAGACCGAACTCGCGAAGACCCTCGCGGAGTTCCTGTTCGGCGACGAGCAGGCCCTCATCACGCTCGACATGTCCGAGTACATGGAGAAGCACACGGTCAGTCGTCTCGTCGGTTCGCCCCCCGGTTACGTGGGCTACGAGGAGGGCGGCCAGCTCACCGAGGCAGTGCGTCGCAAGCCGTTCAGTGTCGTGCTCTTCGACGAGATCGAGAAGGCACACCCCGACGTGTTCAACACTCTGCTGCAGATTCTCGAGGAGGGCCGTCTCACCGACAGCCAGGGCCGTACCGTCGACTTCCGCAACACCGTGCTGATCATGACCTCCAACCTCGGCACCGCCGATCTGCGCAAGGCGAACGTGGGCTTCAACAAGGCCGACGAGGCCATGTCGTACGCACGCATGAAGGACAAGATCACCGACGCTCTGAAGACGCACTTCCGTCCGGAGTTCCTGAACCGCGTCGACGACATCATCGTGTTCCGTGAGCACGGCCGCGACGAGATCCTCCAGATGGTCGACCTCATGATGCGCCGCACCGCCGGTCAGCTGGAGAGCCAGGGCCTCGGCATCGAGCTCACCCAGGCCGCGAAGGACCTCCTCGCCGAGATCGGGTACGACCCGCAGCTCGGTGCGCGTCCGCTGCGCCGTGCCATCCAGCGCAACATCGAGGACGTACTTTCCGAGAAGATCCTCTACAAGGAGTTCGCGGCCGGACAGATCATCGTGGTGGACACGGAGGACGACCCCGAGAACCCCGGCAAGAAGCGCTTTGCGTTCCGTGCCGTCGAGGGCTTCCAGGTGCCCGAGGGAACAGTCCTCGCCGAGACCACCGACGGCGCCGACCACGGCGAGTGACCCTGCGGCGCACCGCACGCGCCGTCGCCCTCGCGGCGGCGTGCCTGTTCCTTGCCTCGTGCCGTGTCGACACCAACGTCGCGCTGCACGTGCAGGGCAACGGGTCGGGACGCGTCGTCGTCACCGTCACCGCTGATGAGGCGGTGGTGAAGGCCGCACCGGGGCTCGCCGCCGACGTGCGCAACGACGACCTCACCGCGGCCGGCTGGCGCACGATCGGCCCCGAGGAGACAGAGGACGGCGGTCTCACAGTGACGTTCGAGCGTGCCTTCGACAACCCGGAGCAGGCCACCGCAGTGCTCGCCCAGGTGAACGACACCCGCGGCCCGCTTCGACAACTCGCACTCGTGCGAGAGGGCAAGGAGTCCAACAGCACCTTCACGCTGTCGGGCCGGCTCGAGGTGAACGGCGGGCTCGAGGCCTTCGCCGACGATGCGGCCCTGAAGCTTCTCGGCGGCGCACCGTATGCAGCCCAGGTGTCCTCCACCGGAAAGGACCTCGGCAAGATCCTCGGCATCACCTTCGAGGCACACATGCCGGGCACCGTGAGGTCGACAACAGGGAGCCGGGCAGAGGGGGTCATCTCGTGGAGGGTGCCCACCGACGGCACCCCGACCGATGTCGCCACCGTCACCAACAACGTCGACATCGCCGCCAACGTCGCCCGTGTGGCTAAGTGGGCCGTCGCCCTCCTCTTTCTCCTGTGGGTCGGCGCGTCCCTCGTGCTCGCGGCAATGGTCGCGGCACGGCGCCGTGGTTCACCCCGGCCCTAGGGTTCCCGTGTGGCAAAGCTGAAGCTCATCCATCGCTGCACGGAGTGCGGCTCGTCGCACCCGAAGTGGTCGGGCCGCTGCAGCACATGCGGAGCGTGGAACTCCCTCATCGAGGACGTCGAGGGGCCCGACGAGGCCGGTGTCACCCTTGCCGCCGGGCTCGCACTCGTCCCTGCCGGCATCGCCACACCGATCGACCAGGTCGACGGCAGCATCGGCCACCCCACACCGACCCGCATCGAGGAACTCGACCGTGTCCTCGGTGGCGGCATCGTGCCCGGGTCTGTCACGTTGCTCGGCGGTGAACCCGGCATCGGCAAGTCGACGCTGTTGCTGCAGCTGCTCGCCGCGTGGCGCGGCACCACTCTCTATGTCACCGCCGAGGAGAGCGCTCAGCAGGTGCGCAGCAGGGCCGAACGCCTCGGTGCACTGCGCGACGACCTGTGGCTGCTCCCCGAGATGTCGCTGCCGCACGTGATCGCGGCCGTCGACCGCATCAACCCGGAACTCATCGTCATCGACTCCATCCAGACCGTCGTCGACCCCGAGCTCGGCAGCGCACCCGGTTCCGTGGTGCAGGTGCGCGGGTGTGCGCACCGTCTCGTACAGGAGGCCAAGCGGCGCAACATCCCGGTGGTGCTGGTGGGCCACGTCACGAAGGAGGGCGGTCTCGCCGGCCCGCGAGTGCTGGAGCACGTGGTCGACACCGTGCTGTCGTTCGAGGGTGAGCGCCACCACGCACTGCGCATGATGCGCGCCTCCAAGCACCGCTTCGGGCCCTCGAACGAGCTCGGGCTCTTCGAGATGACCGAGCAGGGTCTCATCGGTGTTCCCGATGCCAGCCGACTCTTCCTCGCCGACCGCCGCAGCGGTGCAGCCGGCTCCGTGGTGGTGCCCACCATCGAGGGCCAGCGTCCGCTGCTGGTCGAGCTGCAGGCGCTCACCAACCGCGTTCAACCGGGCATTCCCGCACGTCGCAGCGCACAGGGTGTCGACCACGGCCGGCTCAGCATGCTGCTCGCGGTGCTCGAGCGCCGCGCCCGTGTCGACCTCTCCTCGCACGAGGTCTATGCGTCGGTGGTGGGTGGCGTGAAACTCACAGAGCCGGGTGCCGATCTCGGCATGTGCCTCGCTCTCGTCAGCGCGGCCACCGACACACCGTTGCCGTCCGATCTCGTGGTGATCGGTGAGGTCGGGCTCGCCGGTGAGGTACGCCAGGTCGGCCACACGGGCCGGCGTCTTGCCGAGGCTGCCCGGCTCGGTTTCACGCGTGCGGTCGTCCCCTCGACGTCGTCCACGAAGGTCGACGGCCTGTCGGTGCACACCGTGGGCACACTGAACGAGGCCCTCGCGGTCGCACACCTGTCGGCTGGCTGACGCCCCGCCCCACCCCATTAGGACTTCCCGCATGGCCGAGTCCCCGAATCGCGTCGTCGAAGTGAACGGCCGCAAGCGCCGTCCGTGGGCACTGCAGTCGCGCGAGAAGCTGCTCAAGGCAGCAGCTGATGAGATCGCGGAGGTCGGTTTCGAGAAGGCCCGCCTGGTTGACATCGCGCGCCGTGCCGACATGACCGCAGGGTCGATCTAGACGTGGTTCGAGAACAAAGAGGATCTCTTCCGCGCCGTCCTCGAGGATGCCCTCGAGGCGCAGATTATCGGCAACACCGTGGCCCTCGCCGACGTGCCCGAGGTCAGGAAGGACTCCTGGCTCCTCGAGATTGCCCGGTTGGTGCCGTGCAACTTCGACAACCCCGGCCCCACCGCCGCACAGAGACTCCTCATCGAGAGCTACTACGCCTCGTGGCGCAGCGAGGGCGCAGCAGACAAGCTGATGCCGCGGCTGCAGCAGCATGTCGACCTCTACATGTCGATCATCGAGAGGGCGAAGGGGCGTGGCGACATCCGCACCGATGTCGACAGTTATGCGCTCGCCATGGTGCTCGCGGCCGTTCCCCTGGGGCTCTCGCTCATGAACCTTGCCGGCATCCCCCGTGTGGACGACGCCGCGATGCTGCCGCTCTTCGAGGGCTTCCGCCACGCCGCCAAGCCGGCGAAGTAGCTCAACCGGACGGCGCGCCGACCCGCGTCAGCACCGGGGCACCGGGCGAACCCGTCGCCACCCACAGCTCCGGCTTCATCGCTGCACCGGTCATCGCCGAGGGGACGAGAATGGAGCGGTACCGGTGCGTGCCGGCACCAACGCCGGCAATCTCCGGCACAACGGCCACCACGCGGCCGTCCACCACCACGAGTCCCGTCGCACCGGCCGGCACGCGTGCACGCGTGCGGAACGTGCCGTCGAACTGCATCGGCGTGCGTTCGAGACGTGATGTGCCCACGTTCGCGAATGCGCGTCGTTGGTTGAGGGTCCACGACGAAACAGCGCGGTCGGCCGGTGCGTCACCGGTCACGACGACATCGAACCAACCCGCGAACCCTGCCGTCCGTGCGATGTCGTCCACGGTCCCGTCCGCATCGACCCACCGGTCGAGCCGTCGTGCCTCTTCCACCGCAGCGTCGAAACCCGTGCGCAGAGTGGTCTCCCCCTTGTCCCACCACACGGTGCGCGATGGGCGCGACGGGCACGACGTACCCGGGTTCGTGCCGGCCATCTCCCACCCGGGGTCGAGGCCCGTGGCTGCCATCACCATCGGCAGCACATCGAAACCCTGCACCGGGCAGTCGCTGGTGCTGCCTTTCGTCTGGTCGGACCACTTCACGAACAGCGGCACGCGGTAGATCTGCTCCAGCGTGTGGGCGTTCGTGGGGTCGATGTCCTTGCGCTTCGACTCGCCGGGTTCGAACGCGATGCCGTGGTCGGCCGTCACGATGATCATCGTGCGGTCCCAGTTGGCCGAACGGCGCAGGCTCCCGACGAGGTCGAGCACGATGCGGTCGGTGGCCACATACTGCGCGAGGAACGCCTGGTACTCGTCACGCACGCGGTCCTCCACCTCGGCGCTGCGCTTGTCGGTGGTGATCGCGCCGGTCGAACGCATGTCGGGGGTCAGCTGCCACGGACGGTGCGGCAGCAGCACGTGGGCGAAGTGGAACGTGGGCACCGACGAACGCGCAGCGCGCGCGATCATCCCCTCGGCCACGGAAACCTGCGACAACGCCCCTCCCCGTTCCCAGTTGGTCACGGTGTTGCGCTTCGTCTCCACGAACGTCTCGTCGGGCGCGGTTGCGTCCGCAACTGTCCCGTCGTCCGCCACGGTCGTGTCGGGGGCCGGGTCATCACCGGTGTCCGGCGCGTCGATCACCTCGTTCTGCGCGCCGAAGCCACCCCACCCCTCGTCGATCGGCGGCAGACGGTCACGCAACCCCGAGGGAAGCAGCTTGTGACCCAGCACCACCCACGTGTCGCGGAGGAACTGGCCCCAGTCGGCACCTTGCGGTGCTGGTTCCACCGCGGTGTCCGGTGTCGCACTCGGGGTGGCCCCGTTGCTGCCGGCACTCGCGATGCCGTCGTTGCCCGACACCGACACCTTCGCGCACGCATCCTTCGGGCACAGCGCGGTGGCGATCTCGTGGACATCCAGCGACCTCCGTCCGTACATCAACGAGAACACGTTGCGCCGGTGGTTCCAGTAGGTCGGGGCGCGTCCCGTCACCGGCTCGGTGCCGGTGAGCATCGCCGGCACGGCATCCACCGTGGTCTGGGACAGCCCCAGCATGTTGCGGTACCACGTGGATGATTCCGCCAGCGCCGCGAACCCCGGGAAGCGCCGTTCGTTGATGGTTCCGTCGGTGCGCAGCAACGGCCACAGCGGTGCCTCGTCGAGCTGCAGCCACACAACACTGACACGTTCCGCGGGTGTTGCGTCACGGGCCGGCACCGTGGTCGAGGAGCTGACCACCACCACCTCGGCATCCGCGGTGACAATCACCCCCTGGGAGGCCACGACGAACACGGAGAACACGGCAACCGCCAGCGGTGACGCATACCCGAGCCACATCCGCACCGCGCCGAACCGACCGTGAAGACCCGCCACCACTGCAGCAACCAGCAGCGATGCCGCCAGCACCAGCACCCACGGCGCATCGATCCCGCGCAGCAGCACCATCGCAAGAGGCAGTGCGGCAACCGCGACAAGGACCCGCCGGGCCGGTGCCTGTGTCCGTTGCGGTGCACGTGATGCCGCGGCATCAAGCAGCATCAGCACCACCGGCGGAACCACGATCACCGCTGCTGCGAACAGAACCACGGGGGCACCGTTGATGCGGGCTGCAGTGAACACGGCATTGTTCCCGCCGTACAGCTGCAGCAACGGCTGGGCCACCCCCGCCGTCAGCAGGGTGACGTAGGTGGCGGCGCGCCGCACCGCCTATCCCTCTGCTGGGGCGGAGTCCTCGGTCATCCCCTCGTCGGCCGGCACGGTGTCCTCCGTTGCACCCTCCTCGCCGGTGTCATCGCTCGGCACCAGCTGGGCCCAGATGGCATCGACATCGGGGATGTTGCACTTTGTTGTTGCCGCGCCGGCATTGGCGAACTCGTCACGCGACAACCGGCGGAGAATGGTGATCGCGTCGTTCAACGACGCACGGTTCTCGAGCTGCATGTTCACGGCCCGGACGCCCGCCTCGCGGCCATCCTCGACCTGCAGCGTGGACCGCGTCCAGTTGAGTGCGTTCTGCCATGTGTCAATCAGACCGATGAACCTGTCGAGGCAATCGGTGGTGTTCGGTGATGACACGAGACCGGCACGCGCGGTTGACGACGCAAGCGTCTTGCGGACGTCGAGGTAGTCCTTCTCCTTCGACTGCTCGTTCTGCAGTGCCTCGTCCAGGAGAACGCCCTGCTCGGCGATCGCCGTTCCGTAGGCCCAGAGGTCGTTCGAGCGCTGTCCGAGCAGCTCCACTGCAGTGGAGGCCTCG
This sequence comes from Acidimicrobiales bacterium, assembly GCA_046091145.1. Classification (GTDB taxonomy): domain Bacteria; phylum Actinomycetota; class Acidimicrobiia; order Acidimicrobiales; family Ilumatobacteraceae; genus UBA2093. The sequence goes on from JBJTBF010000031.1 coordinate 25,950, forward strand.
GCAATGGTGGACGACCAGTGCTCCACGATGGCATCCACCCGTGCACCACGACGTTCCTCGCCGAGGCTGTCCTTCGAGCTCTTCAGGGTCGCGTAGGTGGCCGTGCCCGCAACGATCGCGGTGGAGAACACCGTGACCAACGAGTTGATCATCGTGCTGCGGTCCTTCGCGATCTTCTCGCGACGGCGCTCGCGCCGGATCATCCGCATGAACCAGATACGGCGCTTCTTCTCGGCCACTTCCTCGGCGGCGTCGAGGGCGGCCTCCTCGGCGTAGACCTCGCTCTCGATCGCGCCGTCTGCCGGCTCGTCGCCGGGCGGTGGCGGAAGCGGGGTGCCGGAGTCGTCGCTCATGCGACCGACACTAATTCAGCCGCCGACGCCCCCGTCACCTCACGATGTCGACGGCAACGACGGCACTGCGTGCCTTTGAGCCCTTCGGGGTCACCTTCACGGTCACCCCGCACGAGCCGAGCTTCGCCCCCACAAGGCGCACGCCGCTGATGGCGCAGGTCTTCTTCGAGGCCTTGGGAACGGTGACAACGATCTTCGCACCCTTCGGAGCCACAAGCCCCGCATGACGCACGATCGTGCGGAAGTCGACCGACTTGCCCTTCTTCACCCGCTCGTTCACCCGGGAGGTGGTGGCACGCTCCACGGCCGTTGTGACGGCCACCGCCCCTGCGTCGCCGATCACAGGGGCCGTCGTGACTGCCGTCAACACCACAACCGCCGCCGCGTGCCGAGACCTCTTTGCTGTCCTCCCTCGGGAACGAACCATCGGGGGTGTCTGACGAGCCAGACGCGGCAACGGTTCCCTGACCGAAAGAAACCTAGTGGGCGGACAGTCGCCGTCTGCGCTGCGGGGCGGCGGCTAGCCCGTGACGGTGAGGGTGACTGTCTTCGAGACAGCCTTGCCCTTCTTCGGTGTCACCGTCACCGTCACTCTGCACGAACCCGCCTTCAGGCCCTTCACCGAGGTCACCGTGGCCTTGCAGATCTTCGCCGACGATGCGGCGACCTTCAGTGTCACCTGCGATCCCGAGGCCACGGTGAGTCCCGCGTACCTCGCGATCGCAGCCGCGGTGACCGACTTCTTCGTTGTCGGGGACGGCGCCGCCCGTGCAGGGGCTGCGGTTGCGGTGGGTGACGTGGCCGGGGGTGAGGTGGTCGCAACCGTCGTCGTCACGTTGGAGACCGAGTCCACCAACGCGTTGGTCGTGGTGGGTGCAACAGTTGTCGTAGGCGCAACAGTGGTGGAAGAAGAGACAGTCGACGTCGGCGCGACTGTTGTGGTGGTCGTTGCCGCCGCCCGGGTGACGGCAATGGCATACGTCGTGGCAGATGCGCCGGACACACCAGTGACAGAAAACGAGATGTTTGCAGTCGACCCTGCTTCCACGCTCAGGTTGTCCGTGTCCGAAGCCAGAGCGATGGTGTTGAGGGAGTTGGTCCTTTTGATTGCCGCACCAGATGACGACGCCAGAACGGTGAAATCAACTGAAGCTGAGGCGTTCGGGATGCTCAACGTGTAGTTCGTTGTTGATGAACTGAATGCCGGCGAGAGAGACCCGACGTTGACCGTCATCGAATCAAGAGTTGATGCTGCGTCAATCGCCAGAGTCGCCAAACCATCAGCCGATGCCACGCCACCGATGTTGGCCCCCGGGGAACTGATGAAGAGCCGACTGTCCGTTCCGCTGTATGACATGTCGGCAAGTATGGCGTTCACCACCCCAGGTGCGTTTCTCCCGATTCCTTCCCATGTCGACCCTGTCCATCTCGCGACTCCACCCGACGTTCCGGTTGCACCCGGGAAGGACCCTGCAACGAATAGTTGCGTACCGGCAAGAGCAATCGATCGAACAACAACGCCGGAGCCGAAATTGGCGGCAAAGTTGTTGTAAGCGGTGAATGAGTTGCTCGTGGTGCTGTACACCGCGAGATTGTCCGCCACGCCAGACAGCCCAGAGAAGGTCCCTCCCAGATAGATGTTGGTTCCGTCCACAAACATCGTGTAGAGACCGAACCCCGTTCCGATGAACGACTGGGACACGGTTGACACCGGCCTGTCCCAGGTTGAGGTCGACGACCTGTACCGAAGGAACATGTAGGTGCGCCGGTTGGTGCTATAGGTGCCGTTCCTGTAGCCCGCGAGATACACGTCGGAGTCAATGCTCACGATGTCGCGGACAACCACATCGGTCTCGACTGAACCTGAGTAAGGACTTGATCCGGTGACCGCAGCCCACGACGTGCCATTCCACGTCGCAATGTTGCGGGTGTTCGCGATTGTGAAGCCGCCGGCGGTTCCGTTGTTGATTCCGTTGATGAATCTGCCTCCCACAAGAAGCACATCGTCGGGTGTGCCAGCCCCGTTTTGCTGAACCTCCAGTGCGGTGGCGTAGTCCGTCGCTGCCGAGGCCGCGTCTCTCGGGCTACCCGTGCCATTGGCCCCACCGGTTGCATTCTGCACCGGTAGGCCCACCCACGCGGTGCCGTTCCACTTCGCGACCATGTCAGCCGTTGCATCACCGCCGGCATTCTCGAATTCGCCGGCAATGTGGAGGCTGCCCTTGTAAATGACGGCATCGTGGACAATCGCGCCGATGTCGCCGCTTGCTCCCAGCCCCGACCACGACGCGCCATCCCACTTGGCGACATAATCGGCTGCAGCAACTCCGGCAAAGTTCGTGAAGCAACCGACCACGTAGATTTCCGTGTTCGAGACCTTGACGATGCGCTTGATTCCTGGTGAATCCACCACGGAAGCTGTCTCGTCCACCCCGCATGAGCCTGCGTCATACGACACAGATCCGAGAGTTGAGTAACTGTTCACCTGGGCGGCCAGTGCAGGACCCGGCATTGAGTTAGGTGGAAAGGCCCCAATCATCCACACCCACAGAAGGACCCCCACAACGAGAGCAATTGACCTTCGCTGACGGCAAATCGGCATGTGCTGACCCTAGTGGTCATCGGTTTGAAATTGATACAGGCGATTCTTGCTGACGCGAACCTCACAGGGGCCAACCTCACAGGGGCAATGGTGAAGGGCGCCAACATGCTGCGCACGAACCTGACCGCGGCAGACATCACCGACGTCGACTTGTCTGGCGCAAAATTGGCGGGTGCAACGATGCCCGATGGCACTATTCACGGCTGAGTCGTCTCACAACTCGCGTTACTCACGTGTGAGTGGACTGGCGCGCTCGGAGGGACTTGAACCCCCAACCTTCTGATCCGTAGTCAGATGCTCTATCCATTAAGCTACGAGCGCCGGTTGTAGGGAAATGATCCTATACCGCGCTCCCCGATGCGCCACCAGAGCGCACCACCCCACGGACACTCACTCCCAGGGGCCCCAGCCACCCGCCCGCTTGTAGACCATCCAGGCGACCTCGGCATTGGTGCGAGCGTTCAGCAACTGCTCGGGCTCGGTGATGCCCTCGGCCTTCAGCCACGAACGGTGGCTCCACCAATTGATCTGAAACAGCCCGATGCAGCACCAATT
>JBJTBF010000032.1:0-24585 GCA_046091145.1 Acidimicrobiales bacterium
GAACGGCCGCCGCTCACGGTGGCGACGTCGCCTGCGACCTCCAGGGTCACCTTGCCCTGGGGCATGACGCGCACGATGTCGCTCAGTGTGCGGGCACTCACCAGGGCCTGGCCGTCGGTGTCCCCCCCGACGGCAACCACGAACTGGATGGCAACGTCGTTGTCGGTGCTCGAGAGCACGAGAACGTCACCGGTGAGCGTCATCTTCACCCCGGACAGCGCGGGTGTTCCCGCATTCCGCGAACTTGCGACGCGTGCGAGTGCACTGAGTGTCTCGACCAGGATTCCTTGCTCACTTCTGAACTTCATGACTGCTGGGCCTCGGTGTGACGGGTTCGACGCGGGGACACGGCCAAGGGATTACCAGAACCGTGTCGTGATTCTCTCAAATTGGTAGTGGTAATAGGTGCTGTGGATTGTGGAGAAACCCCTTCCGGGCCAACAAGGGCATGGAGTGAGGGTGTGGAACCACCGGGCCGTGTTTGCACAACTTCCAGACGTGGCATTTCAGAACGGGCGGGAACGACAGGGTTTGTCCCCGTGTGTCCACCTTCGCCCCACATGCTGTCCCCCGCCTGTTCCACAGGGGTCAACTGTTCTTGATCCGGGTGATGATGTCGGTCACCTGGTCGAACGTGGCCTTGTGCTCACGCATCATCCGCTGGGTCTTGTCGACGGCGTGGATCACGGTGGTGTGGTCGCGGCCTCCGAACAGTCGGGCGATCGCCGGGTAGCTCAGCTCGGTCATGTCACGAAACACGTACATGGCGATCTGGCGGGCCGACACCAGCGGCCGCTGGCGGCTCTTTCCCTTCAGGGCCTCCACCGTGAAACCGAGGTAGCCGGCCATCTCGGCCAGCAGCTCCTCGTCGGTGCGGGTCTTCGTGTTCGAGCCGGTCAGCAGGTCGGCCAACTGGGACTCCGCCATCTCCACTGTGGGGGTCTCCCTGGTGAGGTTCGCGTACGCGGCCACCCGGATGAGGGCCCCCTCGAGCTCACGGATGTTCGAGGTGATGTTCGAGGCGATGAACTCGAGCACATCGGCGGGCAGCGGGGTGGAGTCCCGCTCGGCTTTGTTGCGGAGAATGGCGAGGCGGGTCTCCACGTCCGGGGGCTGGATGTCGGTGATGAGACCCCAACGGAACCGGCTGGCCAGGCGCTCCTCCAGGGTCGGGATGGCATCCGGGGTGCGGTCGGAGGTGATCACGATCTGCTTGTTGGCCCCATGAAGGCTGTTGAAGGTGTGGAAAAACTCCTCCTGGAGACCTTCCTTGCCCTCGATGAACTGGATGTCGTCGATGAGCAGCACGTCCACCTCTCGGTAGCGGCGCTTGAAGGCCGCGGTGGAGTTCGTGCGGATCGCGTCGACGTACTCGTTCAGGAACGTCTCGGTGCTGACGTAGCGAACCTCGTAGTGCGCGTAGTGCGCGTGCACGTACCAGCCGATGGCCTGGAGCAGGTGGGTCTTGCCGAGGCCGGCCGAGCCGTAGATGAAGAGAGGGTTGTACGAGCGGCCGGGAGTCTCCGCTACGCGGAGTGCGGCGGCCAGGGCAAACTGGTTCGAGGCGCCCTTCACGAAGTTCTCGAAGGTGTAGCGGGGGTTCAGACCCACCGCGGAACCCTTGGAATTGCTGGGGTTCGGGGTAACCAAGGGCGCCGGTGAGTCAGCCGGGGCGACCGTCTCCAGCACGCCGTCGGTGTCGATGTCGGCTACCTCGATGATGAGCTCCCGCTCGCTCTCGCCGATCTCGTCGAGGGCGTCCATCACAAGGGGACGGAAGGTGGTGGTGATGCGGTCACGCACGTGGGTGTTGGGTACCGAGAGACGGAGGCTCTCGTCGTCACTCTCGAGGGCGACCACGTCGTTGAAGGTCGAGTACCAGACTCCCTCCGACACCTGCGCCTTCAGCAACTGCGCCGTTGCGTTCCACACTGCCTCGTGGTTGCTCATTGGACTCCGCCTCCCGAGTGTCCCCAGCGCTGTCCACAGCCTGTGGACGGCCCCCCAGCGGTGTTCGCTGGGATTGGCGACCGTAGCAGGGTTGTGGATAGAGCAAAAAAGCCGCCGGAGAGCCGTGGGGAGAGCCCCTCATCCGCCCTAGCCTGTGGGTTCTGCCCGCTGTGAGCGCCAGGCGAACGACGGGCCGAGCAATCCGATGTCACGGCCCCCTCGGGGGCCATAGCCCCGAGGAGGCGCCATGAAGCGCACCTTCCAGCCCAACAACCGCCGCAAGGCCCGCAAGCACGGCTTCCGCGCGCGCATGAGCACCCGGGCCGGCAGAGCCGTTCTGAAGTCCCGCCGGGCCAAGGGCCGCTACCGCCTGAGCGCTTGATCGGCCGTATCCAGAGCCGGTCAGCCTTCGCCCGCATCCGCGCCGAGGGCCGCCACGTCCGGTTCGGACTGTTGTCCTGCACCATGGTTGTCGATTCCACGCTTCCGCACCCCTACGTGGGTTACGCGTTGACCCGCCCGTTCGGCAACGCCGTGCGCCGCAACCGCCTGCGCCGACAGCTTCGTGAACTCGTGAAAGTGCGCGCGGAGAGGATGCAGCCGGGTCTGTACGTGTTCGGGGCCAGTCCTCGGGCCGCTGGACGTGATGCCACGAAGCTCGGGCGCGACCTCGACGGCCTGCTCACCCGACTCGAGGAGGCCGGCCGTGCAGGCTGACATGATCGCAAGCCGACCGCTCAACCGGACGCAAAGGGTTCTGCTTGCCGCCATTCGCTTCTATCAGCGGGCCCGGGAGGGCCGGCCCTCCCCCTGTCGCTTCTGGCCGACGTGTTCCCACTACGGCTACGAAGCGATTGAGACCCACGGCGCCGTCCGCGGCACCCTGCTTACCCTGCGTCGACTGTCGCGGTGCCGGCCCTTCGGGCCATCCGGCGTCGACCCCGTCCCCGACCCGCGACCCGGTCGCTAGAAAGGAATCCCCGTGTTCTCCGCTCCTGCCTGGCTAGTTGACACGTTCTACTCCTGGACCCACAACTACGCCGTCTCGCTCGGCCTTGTGGCCGTCGCGGTGATGCTGCTGATCACCCCGCTCACAATGAAGAGCACCAAGGGCATGCTCGAGATGCAGCAGCTGCAGCCCGAGATGCGCCGCCTCCAGAACCAGTACCGGGGCGACCGCCAGAGGCTGAACGAAGAGATGATGAAGCTCTATCAGGAGCACAAGATCAACCCGTTGGCGGCCTGCCTCCCGCTGCTGGCGCAGATGCCCGTATTCCTCATCATGTTCCAGGTCATCCACGGTCTCACCCGCGAGCCCGTGCCGGGCAAGGGTTTCGAGCCAAAATACCTCTCGACCACGTCCGATCTGTACCTGTCGCTCAAGGGCAAGACCGAGATGCGCGCCTTCGGCCTCGACCTCGCGATCTCCCCGCTCGAGGCCATCCAGAACAGCTTCGTGAAGGGCCTTCCCTACGCCTTCATCATCGTAGTGCTGTGCGGGCTGTTCTTCGTGCAGCAGAAGATGGTTGCCAACCGCGCGACGAACGCCAGCATGTCCCCCGGCCAGGCCAAGGTGATGCAGTACCTGCCCGTGGCATTCGCGGTGTTCCAGGTGCTACTTCTCACCGGTCTCGTCATCTATTACCTGGTGCAGGCGATCGTGCGCATCATCCAGCAGTGGTACATCACGCGCCGCTTCTACGGCGAGGGTGGCCTCGGCCAGAAGGCCCAGGAGGCCTCCCGCAAGGCCCGCGAGATGGGCGACGAGCCTGCTAAGCAGAGCAAGCAGAGGGATGAACAACCGCACACCCCGATCCAGAGTCGGAGGGTCGCACAGTCCAAAGATCGCCCCACACCCAGTGGGCGCCCCAACCGGCCGGTTCCGCCCAGCAAGCGCAAGAAGTAGGCCGCTCGGATTCACCTGCGGCACCCGTCGCACCTGACACGAAAGAGACACAACCATGGAATGGGTAGAGACGACCGGGGAGACCCTGGAAGATGCCAAGAGTGCAGCCCTCGACCAGCTCGGGGTGGCCGAGGACGACGCCGAGTTCGAGGTGCTCGACGAGCCGCGTCCGGGCCTGTTCGGCCGTACCAGGGGCGAGGCACGTGTGCGCGCTCGCGTGAAGCCGAACCAGTCGCGCGGCAAGGAGAACCGCGACCGCAACCGTCGTGACCGCACTGGCCGCAACGGCAAGGGCGGCGAGCGCTCGGGTGGCGATCGCTCCGGTGGAGACCGCCAGAGCCGTGATCGTGGCCCGCGTGAGCAGCGTCCCCGCGAGGAGCGCCCGCCGCGCGAGAAGGTCGATGTCGATCCTGCATTGGTGGGTCAGGCGGCCTCCGACTTCCTCTCCGGTCTGGTGGAGGCCTTCGGCACCAGCGGACAGGTGAGTGTGAGCCGTGAGGGCGAGGACATCGAGGTCCGCGTGGACGGCACCGAGCTCGGCCTGATGGTCGGCCCCGGAGGGTCCACGCTGCTGGCCATCCAGGACCTCACCCGCGTCGCCAGCCAGCGTCGCTTGGGCGACCAGGACACCCACCTGCGCGTTGACATCGCGGGTTACCGCGAGCGCCGCAGGGCGGCCCTTGGCCGTTTCGCCATGAAGGTGGCCGAGGAAGTGCTGTCGACGGGTGAGGCCCGCCGTCTGGAGCCGATGAACTCCGCCGACCGCAAGGTGGTGCACGACACCCTCGTCGAAGTCGCCGGTGTGTCCACCCGCAGCGAGGGAGAGGACCCCAAGCGCCGCGTGGTGGTGGAGCCCGCCGCAGCCGACTAAGTACCGTGGGGGCCGGTGACCGGGCCACGCAAGACTCTGCACGACGTCCTGGGGGACGCCCAGAAATGGGGAACCCTGGGACGTCGTCCCATTTCCGAGGTCATTGAGCACGCCCGGCAGTTCCTCCCACCCCTGGAGGGCTGTGCGGGTGACGTGATCGACCTCGGGACAGGCGCCGGGGTGCCTGGGCTCGTGATTGCTGATGCCCGCCCCGACCTCAGGCTGGTGCTGGTGGACAGGCGAGCGACCCGAATCGACGCCTTGCGGCGGGCAGTGGCGTCGATGGCCCTGGAGGACAGGGTGGAGGCAATCACCACGGAGGTGGAGAGCCTCACCCGCGACCCCGAACATGCAGGTCGGTACGCCGCGGTGGTGAGCCGGGGGTTCGGACCTCCGGAGGTCACGCTCCGGTTCGCGAGGGCACTTGCAAAAGACGGAGGGACAATCGTCATCTCTGAACCTCCGGTAGGCACCCCCTCGCGGTGGCCGGAGGATCTTCTCTCGGAGCTGTCGTTGGAGGCCGCAAGGGGCCATCCAGGGGTGGCCGCGTTTCACGTGAAACAGGGCTGAGCCTTATTTCTTCGGGGTTCCCGATGTTTCACGTGAAACAGGGGGAACTTTCTGAACGGTCAGACGTTTCACGTGAAACATCGAGGTGGGCTCTCGGGAAAGGTTTCTCGCGCCATACTTTGGCTCCCCATCCACCCGTTATCCACACCCCAGAGATACCATCTCCGCACTCCCACCCCCGTTGTCGTCTCCGCGAAAGAGGTCAGTCACATGAGCGCTCAGGTCATCGCCATCTCGCTCCAGAAGGGCGGCGTCGGCAAGACCACCACGGCGATCAACCTCGGCGCTGCCCTGGCCGAGCAGGGCTTCCGCACACTGATTATCGACCTCGACCCCCAGGGGAACGCATCGTCGGGCCTCGGTGTCCACCCACCGGAGGATGCCCCCACCATTGCTGAGGTCCTGCGCCGCGAGGAGACCCTCGATGCGATTGTGGAACCCACGGCCGAGAAGAACCTCTTCGTGGCACCCGCCCCGTCCGGCCAGATGCTGGCCGAGGTGGAGGCCCAGTTGGTGGCCGAGATGTTCCCCCAGCCCCGGTTGAAGGAGGCAATCGATGCCTTCCGTGATGACTGGGACTATGTGCTGCTCGACTGCCCGCCGACGCTCGGTCGCCTCACCGTGAATGCGTTCATGGCCGCCGACACCGTGCTGGCCCCGGTGCAGTGCCAGTACTTCGCCCTCGAGGGACTGCGCGATCTCACTGCGGTGGTCAGCCAGGTGCAGGCAGCACTGAACCCGAATCTCGAGATCGGCCACTATCTGTTGACCATGTCGGAGGGCTCGAAGAAGCTGTCAACCGAAGTGGAGCAGGAGTTGCGCCAGGCCTTCGGGAAGAAGGTGTTTAGGAATGCCATTCCTTACAACGTGAAGCTGGCAGAGGCGCCGAGTACCGAACGTTCGGTTCTGAAGCACGCATCATCGTCCCGCGGTGCCCAGGCATACCGCGCAGTCGCAAAGGAGTTGAGCAGTGGCAGAAAACCGCAGGCTGGGTAGGGGGCTCTCCACCCTGATCCCCACGCAGAAGCCGAAATCAGACGCAACACCGGAAAAGAGCGAACCCGCACCGGCGAAGCGGGAGGCCAAGCCGAAGAAGCAGGCCGCGGTCGCGACCGAACTGCCGAACTCCGCACTGCGTGATGTGGCGGTGGAGTCGATCGCAAAGAACCCGAACCAGCCGCGGGTGCACTTCGATGAGTCCTCACTTGCCGACCTCGCGAAGTCGATCAAGGAGATCGGCGTGCTGCAGCCGCTGCTCGTGCGCGAACTGTCAGCCGGCCGTTACGAGTTGATCGCGGGCGAACGACGTTGGCGTGCCGCCCAGATTGCCAAACTGAAGAGGGTGCCCGTGGTGGTGCGCGAGGCGAACGAACTTGCCTCGGTGGAGCAGGCCCTGGTCGAGAACCTGCACCGCGAGGACCTCACCGCACTCGAGGAAGCGAGCGCGTACCAGCAGCTGGCGGAGGACTTCGGACTGACTCACGAGCAGGTGGCAAAGCGAGTGGGCAAGAGCCGCGCCGCCGTCACGAACGCGCTGCGTCTGTTGAATCTTCCGGCCGCTGTGCAGGGCTATCTCGCCGACGGTCGTCTGCAGGCGGGGCATGCACGCGCGCTGCTCGGTTGTCATGACACCGCGCTGATGGAATCACTCGCGGCCACTGCGGTTCGCGAGGAGTGGTCGGTGCGCGCAGTCGAGGATGCAGTGAAGTCCGGCGGCCGCGCCGGAATCGACGGCGGGAGTGGGGGAGTGAAGCCCATCCAGCTGAAGCCGGCCGGGCTGCTGGAGCTCGAGAAGATGCTTGCGGACTTCCTCGACACACGTGTGAACGTGTCGATGGCAGGGAGACGGGGCAAGATCTCGATCGACTTCGCCGATCTCATGGATCTCGAGCGCATCTACCGTCGCATGACCGAACAGCAGGACTGACGACAACGGTGTAGTTCATCCACATCACCCTCCACCTCTACTGGGTGTTGAAGTTCGGACTTGTGCACATCTGTGGATGTGCTGTGGAAAACCGGGGTCAGGCCTCGAGTGGGTCGGCCAACCAGTCGCGCACGGATGCCACCACGGCCCGCGACACGGCGTCGGTCTTCAGGTGAACCAGCGTGGTGGGGCCCATGGTGCACAGCACAGCGGGCATGCGGGTCTCGCGCAGCACCGGGTGACGCACTCCGGCTGTGTGCGCGCTCAGTTCGGGGATCGTCTCGTTGATGGCGGCGGCGATGCGCTCGGCGAGTGCCTTCCCGCCCACGCTGTGGAACGCCGGTACCTCGTAGTAGTGGATGGTGCAGGTGTCGTCACCCGAACTCTCGTACCCCACGTACACGTGCGCACCGTAGGTGTTCGCGGCCTGAGCCTGGGTCAACGAGTCGGACTGCACGGATGTCGCGAGCGGGAACACATCGTGCGCACGCAACTGCGTTGCACGCACGAGGTCGGCCACACCGTCGAAACCACCGATGACGATGCGGGCCGTGGCTTCGGGCGTGGAGTCGCCCATTTCCTCGCGCTCACGCACGAGTGCGATGCCGGGCCCATTGCCTGTCTGCGAGCTGACCTGTGAGAGAACGGACACGACGTCGGGTGCGGCGATGCCGTTCTCCGTGAGGCCGATGTTGCGCTGGAACTCGATGAGTGCGGCCCGGGTCGACGGGCCGAAGATGCCGTCGACGCGGCCGCAGTCGAAGCCGATCCTGTTCAGCGATGCCTGCAGTTCGGCCACGTCCTCGCCGCGCAGGTTGGCGGAGCGCAGGTAGAGAATGCGGTCACCGAGCGACCACGACGCCTCGATGAGCACCGACCACATGGTGTCGTCCACGACGCCGTCGGCGCGCAGGCCGAACTGTTCCTGGAACGCAATCACCGCCGCGTGGGTGCGCGCACAGAAGTTGGAATCCTCGGCGGAGCCGGGTGCGAGGAAACCCGCCGCGGCAAGGCGTCTCTGCAGTCCGCGCACCGCGTCACCGCGGTGACCCGGGGCGATCCTCAGACCGTCGGAAATGTGGGGCCTTCCCTCGTGAGGCTCAGCCGAGAACCGGCGCGAGGTCAGCGAGGAGAGCGGTCTTCGGCTTGGCGCCGACGATCTTGTTCACGATCTCGCCGTCCTTGAAGAGGAGCAGAGTGGGGATGCTCATCACGTTGAAGCGGCCGGCAATGTCGCCGTGCTCGTCGACGTTCAGTTTGGCGATGGTGATCCTGCCGGCCTGTTCGTTTGCGATGTCGGCGAGGATGGGGGCGATCTGCTTGCACGGTCCGCACCACTCGGCCCAGAAGTCCACGAGGACCGGGAGGGTGGAACCGCTCACCGTCTCGTCGAATGTGTCGCTGGTGAGGGTGACGATGTTGTCGGCCATGGGAAGTCCTTCCGTACGGGGTTGATGCTAGTGCTGGTTCTCCAACCAGCGTTCGCAGTCGATGGCCGCCATGCAGCCCGATCCGGCTGCTGTGATGGCCTGGCGGTAGGTGTGGTCCTGCACGTCGCCGCAGGCGAACACGCCCTCCACGTTGGTGTACGTGCTGCCCTCACGGGTGAGCAGGTAGCCGGAGTCCCCCATGTCGAGCACACCGGTGAAGATGCCGGTGTTCGGCTTGTGGCCGATCGCGATGAACAGGCCGGTGACCGGCAGTTCGCTGGTCGACCCGCCGGTATTGGTCAGCGTGACCCCCGACAGAGCCGCATCGCCGTGGAGTGCGGTGACCTGGCTGTTCCAGATGATCTCGATCTTCGGGTTGTCGATGGCCCGCTGCTGCATGATGCGCGAGGCCCGCAGGGCATCACGGCGCACCACCAGGTACACCTTGCTGGCGAACTTCGTGAGGAACGAGGCCTCCTCCACGGCGGAATCGCCGCCTCCCACCACCGCGATCTCCTGGCCACGGAAGAAGAAACCGTCGCACGTTGCACAGGTGGAGACGCCGTGACCGATGAGCTCGGACTCGCGCGGCAGGTTCAGCATCAGCGACTGCGCCCCCGTGGCCACGATGATGGACCTCGCGGTGAACTCCTGCTCGCGCACCCACACGCGGAAGGGCCGGGCGGTGAAGTCGACCCTGGTCACCTTCTCGGTGAGGAACTCGGCGCCGAACCGCTCGGCCTGGGCACGGAAGTTGCTCATGAGCTCGGGGCCCATGATGCCCTCGGGGAAGCCGGGAAAGTTCTCCACCTCGGTGGTCAGCATCAACTGGCCGCCCGGCTGGTCGCTGGTGGACGATGGCTCGCCCTCGATCACGAGCGGGGCCAGGCTGGCCCGCGCCGTGTAGATCGCGGCGGTGAGCCCGGCGGGGCCGGAGCCGATGATGATGGTGTCGCGGGACTCGGTCATGAGGGGTCCTCCTCAGTGAAACGTTTGCGCATGAATGCCGCCCCGATGCCTAGGCACACCGCACTCAAGACGAGATACGAGGCCCAGACGGCGGTGTCGCGGCTGAAGGCAGCATCGAGGGCTGCCTGGAGGCCGCGGGTGAGACCAACCGACAGGAGAACAACGGTTCCCACCAGGCCGAACAGTGCGATGGTGCCGAACACGATGCCCCGGGCCGTGGTCACCACGGGCTGGCTGGTGTACCGGCGCACCCGGGTCACGTTGCGGTCTATGAAATCAACGGTGCGCGCGGCCCATTCGGGGTCGGTGAGGGGGTTCGACGGCACGCGGTCAGCCTAACGGCGACGCGGTTCAGGGGGCCGTGGTGGTGGGGTGGGGAATGTCCTGCACCTTGCCGCAGGTGTCGAGGTCGTACCAGGTCACCGACCATTTGTTCACGAACAGCCCGTAACGAGTGCCGTCCATCTCGTACTCGCCGAGCCACACGGAGTCCTGCAGGCCGGGGAAGTCACACGACGTGGTGGCGGAACTCTTCGCCGTCGTCATGGTCGCGTTGCGCGCCGTGTCGGGGGGGCCCTCGGCGAGCGGCTGGTTGTCGCCGCCGCGCACCGACCAACCGATGCCCGCCCCCAGCACCGCAGCCACCGCGGCTGCGGCGACGAATCTCAGCGCCCCGCGCGGGCCGAGCGCCACGACGCGACCCGACGGCGCAACGGGGATCGCATCGAGGGCGGCATTGATGTGCGCCTCGCGAACGGCATCGTCGGTTGCCGGAACATCACGGAGCATCGCCGCGAGATCAGCGGGCAGTTCGTGTTCGCTCATGGTGTTCCTCCCGGGGTGTTCTGACGACCCGCGTCCTCGGTCGGGTTCCCCAGGGCCTCCACCAGTTGGCTGCGGCCCCGTGCGAGCCTGCTGCGCACGGTTCCGACCGGCAGGCCGAGCACCTCGGCGATCTCGGCGTAGTCGAGTTCTGCCACGTGACGCAGCACCAGGGCCGGCCTGTATTCCTCCGTCACCGACGAAAGCGCAGTCTCGAAGGCGAGCCGTGCGTTCACCCACTCGGTGCGGTCATCTGCCGGGGCCGGTGTGACCGCGGTGTGGTCCACCGGCAACGGGCGCCGGCGGATGCGGCGCACCTCGTCGATGGCCGCGTTGGTGGCGATGCGGTACAGCCAGGTGGAGAACTTTGCGCGGCCATCGAACCCGGGAAGTGCCCGCACCACGGCGATCATCGCTGCCTGGGTGGCGTCCTCGGCTGCGTGGCGGTCGATGACGATGCGCCGGCACACCGCATGAACATTGTCGTAGTGAAGACGCAGCAGACGGTCGGTGGCCGCCCTGTCGCCCTTGCGGGCACGGGAGATCAGTTCCTGCTCGTCGTTCATGACCCGTGAACCGTAACCCGAGCCGGTTCTTTACGGAGCGGACGAGAACGAGAGGTCGGAGAGCGCCGCCTTGAACGGGTTCGAGTTGCTGCACCCGCTGCTCTGGCCGGCCTCGCGGAGCATCAACAGCATCCAGCGACCCGGTGTGCGCACGTCGAACCTGCCGATGCCGGGGTTCTCCCCGTACTGGTCGGCGACACGCAGACCCCAATCCTCGAAACGCGCCGGCATGGTCGCGGTGTCCGCCGTGTACACCTCGGCATGCCACGGTCCGTTCGCGAAGTTCGCGGTGATCGTGCCGATCCCGGTCCCGCTGAGCTCCAGCACCAGCCCGACGCCACCCTTCGAGCCGAAGTAGCGGTCGCCGTAGCACACGGTCGTCCATGCGGTGGCGGGATTGTTGTCGAGAAGTGCCGGCACCTGCGATTCGTTCTCCGTGCCGTCGTCACCGTTCGGGTCATAGCTGCGCAGGGCCTTCAACGACACCGCGGCGAGTTGTGGTGTGTTCGGTGTCTCGCCGACTGCTGGCACCGACCGAGTGTTGCGCAGGCCGTTCCACAGCATCACGCCCATCACGAGTGAGGCCACCACGATGAGACCCACCGGCAGCAGGGCGCGACCGGTGCGGGTGCGTTGTCTGCGTGGAAGACCGGACTTCGAGCGTGCCATCGACTGTGGCGTGTCATCACGCGGCTGTTCCGAGACCGTGTTTTCGCCTGCCGCAGCTGAGCCCCCGCCCGCGGCAGCTTTGGCCTCTTCCACGCGTTGACGCATGAGTGGGTCGAGAGGTTCGCTGGTGCGCGACGGGCCACCCGACGACCCGGCACCGGGCAGGCCGGCGGGCGGTGTGACCGCATCGTGCACGTGCGCCATCGCATTGTCGAGCGCGTCAACCACTTCGTCGGCGGTCTGGTAACGGTTCTCGGGCTTGCGCCGCAGCATGGTGTGGATCACGTTCAGTACGGTGCTCGGCACGTCGTTGCGGATGCCCGCAAGCGGTGTGGGATCGCGCTGCAGGCGGGCGATGGCCACCTGCTGGTCGTTCTCACCCTTGAAGGGCACGTGTCCCGCCAGGCACTCGTACAGCACCAGCCCGAGTGAGTAGATGTCGGCGCGACCATCGAGTGTCTTCCCCTGCACCTGCTCGGGCGAGAGGTACTTCGCGGTGCCCATCATGAGGTCGGAACTGGTGAGGTCGGTGTTGTCGTTCTCGCTCGACTTCACACCCTTGGCGATGCCGAAGTCGGTCAGCCAGATCTCGCCGCTGCGCACCATCATGATGTTCGCCGGCTTGATGTCGCGGTGCACCATGCCCTGCGCATGGACCACCGCGAGTGCCGAGGCGATCGCACGCCCGACATGCACCGTTGTGTACACGCTCAGGGTGTTGGCCCTGCCGTCCTTGTCACTGCGGCGCGAGTCGAGCAGTTCTCGCAGGCTCTGGCCGTTGATCAACTGCATCACGAGTGCGACCCGCCAGCCCTCGTCGATGCAGTCGTACACCGGGATGATGTGCGGGTGACGAACCTGTGCGAGGGCGATCGCCTCGCGACGGAACCGTTCCACGGTGGTTCGGTCGCCGGCCACGGCGTCCTTCAGCATCTTCACGGCGACCTCACGGTGCAGCTGGAGGTCGGTTGCGCGCCACACGACGGCCATGCCGCCCGTGTTGATGACACTGTCGAGCCGGTAACGGCCGCCCAGGATGTCGTCGGAGTGTGAATCAGCAACCATCGCCGACCGTGAACGGTAGTTGTGGAAAACCCCGCGGGAGCGGAATGTCGTCGACGGTGCCGACGACGTCGATGAGCGGTCGGTCAGCGGGCGGTGCGGAACGCGAGGCCGATGGTGCCCTTGCCGGCGTGAGTGCCGATCACCGCACCGATGTCGCCCACCATGATCTCGCCGGAGTAGACCTCGCGCACCTGCGCCACGAACTGGTCGACGTCGTCGCACTGGGCATGCAGCACGCCGAGGCGCTCGACCGTCCCGGCGTTGCGGAGCGTGTCGAGCAGCGACGCGAGGGCCTTGCTGCGGGTGCGCTGCTTGCCCGCCTCGGCGACCTCGCCCTCCCGGACCTCGATGAGGGGCTTGATCGACAGGGCGCTTGCCATCAGGGCCTTCGCGCCGCCGATGCGGCCGCCCTTCTTCAGGTTCTCGAGCGTGTCGAGGGCCCCGAACACCTTGGTGCGCGGCACGAGGTCGCGGGCAAGGGCCTCGATTTCGTCCAGGGAGGCACCGGCCCGGGCGCGCTCTGCACACTCCACGGCGATCAGACCCACACCGAGCGAGGCATTGCGGCTGTCGACCACCCTCACGCTGATGTCCCCTGCCACCTGCTTGGCGGCCAGCTCGGCGCTCTGCATCGTGAACGACAGTGAAGAGGAGAGGCAGACGGCCACGATGCCGGTGGCACCTTCGGCCTGCAGCCGGCGGTAGGACTCCTCGAACTGTCCGGGGGAGGGTGCGGCGGTCTGGGGGAGCTCGGCGGAGTCATGGCATCGGCGCCAGAAGTCGCTGGTGGTGATCGTGGTGCGGTCGATGAACTCCTCGTCCCCGAAGCGGATGGAGAGGGGCACGATTGCGATGCCGAGGGCATCGGCCACGTCCTGGGGGAGGTCGCAGGAACTGTCGGTGACGATGCGGATGCTCATTGACCCGAAACGGTACCTGTTCCGGCGTCAGCGGTTTGTCTCCGCCTCCAGGACGACCACCACCAGGCCAGCAGGACGAGAAGAAGCGTGACGCTCACCACCTGTCCGAGGCCGGTCACGGCCCTCACCCTGGCGGTGATCACCGCGGGGGACACGACCTGCACGCGGCCTGCCGGCGTGGTGACCCGCACCCGCACGGGGAACGACCCGTTCGAGCGCACGCTGATCGGCACCTTCACGTCGGTGGTGCTGCCGGGCAGCAGCTCAACGACGTCGGCACGGTTCCGGATGGTGATCTTCTGGCTGCTCACCGCGACACGAACGTAGAGGGGTGTGGCCTCGTCGTTGCGCAGCTGCAGACGGATCGACCCGTTGCGGCTGGAGAGCGTGAGTTCGGCGGGTGTGGCGAGGGTGACCGCTGCCGTCACTCTTCTCAGTTGGCTGCGCAGCCCGTCGACATAGGCACCCGCGTCAGGTCCGCCCCCGGCGGCCACTGCGAGCATCTGCGACCACATGGTCGGGCGAGGGTCATCCTCCGGAAGCATTGAGACCACGGCATCGAGCTCCCGCCGGGCTTGCACGGTCGCCGATCTCAACCCGCCCGTGGTGCGGCCGACGGTGTCGGGGAACACCGTCGCCGGTGTGGTGGCACCGACCGGCTCCTCCCCGGCCAGTTCCCGCAACGCGATCCCGGGCGCGCCGTTCAGCGCACGGACTGCGGTCTGCAGGCTGGGCCCGTCGACGAGATCGCCGTTCGACGACGACACGACGATGCGCACGGTGTCCGCACCCGCGCCGGCCGCGACGAGGTCATCCCGGAGAGCGATCGCCTCGCCCGCGATCCTGTAGCCGATGCGCACGGGGTCATCTCCGGCGGAATCGAGGGTGGAGGCCATCGCCTCGTCGGCGGACAGAACCGCGATTGCGCCGTTGCCCCGGCCTGCCGGTCGCGAGAGCAACGCCGGCTGTGCCTCACGGTCGGTTCCCCCGGTGGAGGAAGGGAGCAGAACGAGGTTGGTGATGCCGAGATTGCGCAACAACGTGAGTGTCTGCCGGTCGATGGAGTCGCGCGCGACCCACACAGTCGGCTGCACCACGACTCCCGGCAGGAGCCGAGCAAGCGTCGCCGACGCGAGGTTCAGCATCTCGGTGACCTGGGCGGCGAGTCCATCCGCCACCAGAGCGGCCGCGTCGACGTTCACCCACGGGGTGAGGGGAACGCGGCGGCCCGACAACGCCGACCTCAGGGCGGCGAGCAACTCGATGTCGGGGTCCGCAGTCGACGCCGCGAGGGCCTCGATCAACTCCGGTTGCACGAGCACGGAGACCGGCCCGGGCACCTGCTCCAGGAACCCGAGGAATGCGCGGACGTTCACCCGCGCAGGTTCCGGCAGCGCTGACACGCCGTCGGAACCGAGCGAGAGAGGCGCCGCAAGCCCCGCAACAACCGTCACCGGAACCGGCACGGCATTGTCGAGCCCCCGTCGGTGCAGGAACGTCAACGTCGTGCCGACGAGGGTCCCGTCGTCGGACAACGCGTCGATCGTGAGGGGGTAGATGCCCTCCTGCGGGAGGTTCAGGTCGTTGCGGGAACCCTCGGTGGTGGTGAGGAGAACATCGAACGACGTGTCGGCACCGTCCACCACCCCGCGGCGCACGGGAACCGTGACGGCATCGATCACACCGGGCTCGGCGAAGTGGTCGGCAATCGCGCGGAAGGAGTCCCGGTTCGCGACGCGTCGGTGCAGCGAGAAACGAAGGGACGCGCTGCGGGCGATACCGGCGGGGAGGCGCAGCGTGAAACGTGCGTTCACCGGCGTCAACACATGGAACGGCTGGGCCACGATGCCGATGGGGGTTGCCTCGAATGCCCTCGGTGCGCCCCGCACCTCCGCGGGCATCCCGGCCGCGGCCACGAGCACCCCGGCCAGCAACAGACGCGGGCCCCTCACGCTGCCCCCACCGCGGAGAGATCGCACTCGAGCACCTGCAAACGGTAGGGCAGGGTCGCGTACCCGAACCGGCGGTACAGCGCGAGTGCCGGCTGGTTCGTGGGTTCGGTGTTCACGAGCGCAGTCGCACACGCGGCTGCCCGCAGCCAGGAATGGGCCGCCGCCAGCAGGGCGAACGCAACGCCGCGACGTCGGTGACCGGGGTCGACGGCGAGCCTCTGCACGTACCCCGTGTGCGCGGTGCGGCCCGCAAGCACGAAACCGACGGTGTCCGTGTCCGGACCCGTGGAGATGCGGGCCGTGTGCAGTGCGCTGTGTGACGTCGCACGTCGCGCATCACGGAACATGAGGGAGTCCATGTGCCAGCCCGTGGGGAACGAGCGACGGTCGACAGCCAGCACGTCCCGCGCGAGCCGGGGCGTCACCACGTGGTGACGCAGCGTGCGCAGCGGGAGAGACAGGGCGGGTGGCACCGAGGTCAGATCGGCTGACAGAAGTTCGAGTTCCTGCACGCTCGCGAACCCGTGCACCGCGAGACGCCGGGCGATTCCCGGGCCGACTGCCCCGGTGCGCACGTCTGCGTACCCCATGGCCCGAATCTCGGTCAGCCACCGGCCGACCACGGTGTCGTCGGGCAGGGAGTCCGCCTCGTCGTGGGCACCCGAGAAGGTGAGGCTCGCCAGCAGGCCGGCCGATGGAGCGGTCCCCGGTCTGGTG
Source organism: Acidimicrobiales bacterium (assembly GCA_046091145.1). GTDB lineage: Bacteria > Actinomycetota > Acidimicrobiia > Acidimicrobiales > Ilumatobacteraceae > UBA2093. The sequence goes on from JBJTBF010000032.1 coordinate 16,335, forward strand.
CCGGGCCATGGACGCACCGCCACCCGCAGGGACCCGTGCCGCAACGTGCGGTGAAGGGCGGCCCGGCGCGGGCCCGGTGTGCGGGGTGAGTCGGGCACCCGAAAACCGTAGTGGCAGAGCCCGACGTGGGTTCCCGTAATCGCTCCCGACCGGAGCCCCCGGGCGCTCCTAGCCTCTGGATACCCGTGCAACGGGTGTTGACCACATGATTCCCGCCCGCTTCACCCCCGTTCTCCAGGAGATGGAGCCGCTCGCCGCGTGCTTCCGCGATGCCGGGCACCGGCTGTACCTGGTGGGGGGCACCGTGCGCGACCTTCTGCTCGGGGGGCCGGACACGAACCTCGATGCTCTCGATTTCGATGCCACCACTACCGCACGACCCGAGGAGACCAAGCGCATCGTGGGCGGCCTGGCGGACGCGGTGTGGACCCAGGGAGAGCGGTTCGGCACCATCGGGCTGCGTATCGGGGAGCGGACCTACGAGATCACCACGCACCGCGCCGAGGCATATGCGCCCGACTCGCGCAAACCCGAGGTGCAGTACGCCGACGACATCCAGGTCGACCTCTCGCGCCGGGACTTCACGATCAACGCGATGGCACTGGAGCTCACGGCCGAGGAGCCCACGCTCGTCGACCCGTTCGGCGGTACTGCCGACCTGATGACCCGCACCCTGCGCACCCCGTTGTCGCCCGAGGAGTCCTTCAGCGACGACCCGCTGCGCATGATGAGGGCCGCCCGCTTCATCGCCCGTCTCGGCGCACAGCCGATGCCGGAGCTGGTGTCGGCCGTGCATGCGATGTCGGACAGGCTCTCGATCGTGTCGGCGGAGCGCGTGCGTGACGAACTCGACAAGTTGATGGTGACCGACCGACCCTCTGCGGGCCTGTGGTTCCTCATCGACACGGGCCTCTTCGACCAGTTCCTGCCGGAGATCCGCACGATGCGGCTCGAGCAGGACCCCATCCACCGTCACAAGGACGTGCTCACGCACACCATCGCCGTGGTGGAGAACGTGCGGCCTGACGCGCACCCCGGCTTCGATTTCCGCATCACACGCCTCGCCGCACTGTTCCATGACATCGGCAAGCCGCGCACCCGGGGGTACAAGGACGGCAAGGGCGTGACGTTCCATCATCACGAGGTGGTGGGTGCCCGCATGACACGCGAGCGGATGCGTGCGCTGAAGTACCCGAACGACGACGTGCAGGCGGTGACCGAGCTCGTCAACCTGCACCTGCGGTTCCACACGTACCAGATGGGGTGGACCGACAGCGCGGTGCGTCGTTACGTGCGCGACGCCGGCGAACTGCTGGCGGAACTGAACGTGCTGACCCGCTGCGACTGCACCACGCGCAACGAGAAGAAGGCCGCCGTCCTGGCGCGGCGGATGGACGAACTGGAGCAGCGCATCGCGGTGCTGGGCGAGAAGGAGGAGCTGGCCGCACTGCGGCCGGAGATCGACGGAGTGCGGGTGATGGAACTGCTGGGTCTGCCCGCCGGCCCGGCGGTCGGTGCTGCGCTCGAGTTCCTGATGGACATCCGTCTGGAGGAGGGCCTCCTCGGTGAGGAGGAGGCGACGCGCCGGCTCATGTCATGGTGGGAAACCAACAAGGACACAGCCTCCACACTGCGGCGCACCCGCCGCCGCAACGGCTGATTCAGCTGCCGAGCTTGCGCGCGCGCACCACGAGCGTGCTCGGAACCACCGCGTCGGGTCGGTTCGTGGGCATCAACTCGTGCATCACATCGACGGCGAAGTTGGTGCGCTGCAGGGCCATGGCCAGCTCGCCGATGGTGGGGCTCGAGTCGCCGTAGCGCCGCCGCGCGGTGGGGTCGTTGCGGTCGAAGATTGCGGCGGCCGGGTGGACGAGCGCGAACACGAAACCCGCCTCGGGCTTCAGTACACGGTGCACCTGACGGAACAGTCGCGCGACGTCGGTGTCGTGCGTTATCTGGTGGACCGACACGGCGAGGTCGAGGGATGCACTCATCAACGAGCCAAGATCGGCTGGGTCGGACTCGTGGAACTCGACCGACACCTCGTGCTCGGCGGCGGCATGCCTCGCCCGCTGGATTGCGTCACGTCGCGGGTCGACCGTGATGACGCGGGCACCCTTGCGCGCAAGGATGACTCCGTTCGGTGTCGCCCCGTGGATACCCAGTTCGAGAGTGCGCTTGTTGCGCACGTCCCCGCACACGCGCAGTTCGAGGTCGTCGGCCACGTCGGTTCCGTAGGAAATCCCTAGACCGTCGCGCACGAGTCCGTGTGCATCGGTCATGTCCTCATCATAGAAGTATCGTGTCGGCCCATGGGCTTCTCGGTGGACATGCTCCGTGGTGATTCGGGTGTCGTCGACCACCGTCTCGCGCGCCGCGCCCTGCTGAACGAGTTCCGTCGTGGCCGCGTGAGCCGTGAGTCGTTGTGCGACGCCCATCCCGAGCTCATCCGTGCGGGCCGCAACCTCGGCGAGGAGACGTCGAACCGCTGTGAGGTGTGCAGCGAGTCGAACGTGGTGCTTCTCACCTACGTGTTCGGTCACTCACTGCCGCGTCACGGCCGGCTCATCACCGAACGCTCCGAGATCGTGAAGCTGCAGCGCACCGGACACGACTACGCCGCCTACGTCGTGGAGGTGTGCACGTCGTGCCGGTGGCACCATCTCCTGCGCATGCTGCCGATCGTCGGCCAGCGCCGCACACGCATGGCCCGCTAGTCCGTTATCCCGACCCGGGGCAGCGCGTTGCTCAGCCCGCCGGTGAGTGCGGGTAGGTGGTGAGACACGAGGGGCACCATGACTCGACCTGGTCGTCGAGTTGGTCGGTCGGTGTGCCGTCCGCTGCCTCGGCGAAGTAGACCCGCTGCACGTTCGAGAGCATCTCGTCGGTCGCTCCGCAGCTGTCGCAGGTTCCCCGTGCCATCGGGTCAACCCTAAGTCCCACATGGGTTCGATGAACACGCCGGCCGAATGCACCCTGCATCTGCGCCCTGTTGCGGGGAGGCCCCCCGCCGATACGCTTCTGGGGTCATATTCGCCCTGCCCCCCCGGGGGCCCCGGTCAGAGAGGGCCGGGTCCGAAGGGAGGTTTCACGCGATGCGTGCCTACGAACTCATGGTCATCCTCAGCGGTCAGCTCGACGAGAACGCCGCACACGGGTATCTCAAGACCATCTCGAACTCCGTCACCCAGGCGGGCGGTGCGATCCACGGCAACCCCGACTGGTGGGGCCGTCGTCGCCTGGCATACCCCATCAAGAAGCAGGACGACGGCTACTACGCAGTGTTCAACATCGTGGCCCCGGCCGGTGCCCTCGATGAGGTCGAGCGCGGGTTCCGCATCTCCGACGATGTGCTGCGCCACAAGCTTCTCCGTCTCCCCGAACATGAGGCTGCCCGTCGCGGAATGCCCTCGGCGGCCTGACCGCCCCCCGATTCACGGACACCCGTCGGCTAGAGACGTACCTGACACAGAAGGAGCCAAGACATGGCAGACAACACAGTGACCCTCGTGGGGAACCTGACCCGCGATCCCGAACTCCGCTTCACCACGGGTGGACGAGGCGTGGCCTCGTTCGGCCTGGCCGTGAGCCGTCGCTACCAGCAGAACGGTGAGTGGCAGGAGCAGACCTCGTACTTCAACATCGTGGCCTGGGGCCAGATGGGCGAGAACGCCGCCGCCACCCTCACCAAGGGCACACGCGTCGTCGTCACCGGCCGCCTCGAGCAGCGCGAGTACACCACCCGCGAGGGCGACAAGCGCACCGCCATCGAGATCAACGCCGACGAGATCGGTCCGAGCCTCCGCTACGCCACTGCCCAGGTGGAGCGCAACCCCCGTGAGGGTGGCGACTTCGGTGGCGGCAACCGCGGCGGCAACCGTGGTGGTGGCGGCAAGCCCCAGCCCGAGACCGACTTCGGCGGCGACGAAGAGCCGTTCTGACCCACCCGACCACACCGCAACCACTCATCGTTCACACGAGGAACCAGGACCATGACCAGCAAGAGGAACAAGGCACGCAGCGCGCGTGACACCAACCGCAAGTTCAAGAAGAAGGCGAACCCGCTCAAGGCGGAGAAGCTCGAGTACATCGACTACAAGGACGTGACACTTCTGCAGAAGTTCATCACCGACCGGTCGAAGATCCGTGGCCAGCGCATGGCCGGCACCACCGTGCAGGACCAGCGCGAGATCGCCACGGCAATCAAGAACGCGCGCGAGATGGCACTTCTGCCGTACACCAAGCGCACCGTCAGCACCCGCGCCCCGCGTCCGGGTGCCGACCGCCGCGATGAGGAGACCGTGTTCCAGCCCGACGAGGACACCCCCACCGCTCCCGTGAGCGTGGAGATGCCCTTTGATGCGGACGACACCACCGAGGAAACAGAGGCCTGATCATGAAGGTTGTTCTCCGCCAGGACGTCCAGGGTCTCGGCAAGCGCGGTGACATCGTCACCGTGTCCGATGGCCATGCCCGCAACCTGCTGCTCCCGAAGGGAATGGCCTTCCCGTCCACCGACGGGGCCGTCGCACAGGCAGAGTCCATGCGTCGTCGCCGCGACCTCCGCGAGGTCGCCGACCGTGACTCCGCCCGCACCGTGGCCGAGGTGCTCGGCGCAAAGGTGTTCACCATCAAGGCCCGCGTGGGCAGTGAGGGTCGGCTCTTCGGTTCCGTGACTTCCGCCGACATCGCCGGCGCACTGGCCGCTCAGGCCGGTGTCACGCTCGACCGCAAGAAGATCGTGACCCAGCCGATCCGCACCACGGGTCAGCACACCGCCATCGTGCGTCTGCATTCCGACGTGGAGTGCACGGTCACCGTCAACATCGTCGGCTGACACGGCAGACCCCAGTCCACGGGAGGGCTCTGTCCACAGGATGGCCCGGTCATCCCCAGCTCTGTCCACACCCATTTGACAGGGTTGTCCACTAGCGATTCACAGCGAAACGCAGGCATGGTGGGGTACTCCATATGACGATTTCCGACGACCGCACAGACACGCGCCCCGAGCGCGGTTTCCGCGAGCGTCGCGACGCGCGTCAGGACGCGCGTGTCCCACCGCACAACATCGACGCCGAGGCATCACTGCTCGGCGCGATGATGCTGAGCGAGGAGCCCATCGGCCATGCCATCGAACTGCAGTTGATGCCGGCCGACTTCTACAAGCCCGCACACCAGAACATCTTCGGTGCGGTGCGTGCACTCGCATCCAGTGGACACGCCGTCGACCCCGTCACCGTGGCTGACGAACTGCGCCGCACGAACATGCTGGAGGAGACCGGCGGTCTCGACACGTTGCTCGAGCTGCAGAACGCCACACCGTCGGTGTCGAGTGCGCGCCGATACGTGCAGATCGTGAAGGACACCGCACTGCTGCGCCGGCTCATTCTCGGCGCCACGCAGATCGCCGACATCGGTTTCTCCGCACCGGCCGATGTGCGTGACGCCGTCGACCGTGCAGAGCAGATCGTCTACGACCTCGGCCAGGAGAAGCTTGCCGACTCGCTTGTGAAGCTGCACGAGCTCACGGGCACGGTCACCACGTTGCTCGAGCAACGCTACGAGAACAAGCAGGACATCACGGGTGTGCCGACGGGCTACTACGAGCTCGACCGTCTGCTGGCCGGTCTGCAGCCGGGAACGCTGAACATCGTGGGTGCGCGACCTGCGGTGGGAAAGTCGGCATTCGCACTCGGCATGGCCGTGAACGTGGCGAAGAAGACCGGCCGGCCGGTTCTGTTCTTCTCTCTCGAGATGGGTGCGGCCGAGCTCACCCAGCGCATCATCTCCGCCGAGGCACAGGTGGAGTCCGACCGTCTGCGGACGGGGAAGCTGACCGACAACGACTGGTCGAAAATCGTCACCGCAACCGGCCGTCTCGACATCCCGCTCTACATCGACGACACCGCACAGATCACCGTGGTGCAGATCCGCCAGAAGCTGCGCCGTGTCACCGCATCCGAGGCCCTCCAGCCGGCGCTCGTCGTGGTGGACTACCTGCAGCTGATGGGCACCGGGAAGGCGAACAACGAGAACCGCCAGGTGGAGATCAGCGAGATCAGCAGGAACCTGAAGCTGCTCGCGCGCGAGTTCAACGTTCCCGTGGTGGCGCTCTCGCAGCTCAGCCGAAACCTGGAACAGCGTGCCGACAAGCGCCCGCAGCTCAGCGACCTCCGCGAATCCGGTGCCATCGAACAGGACGCCGACACCGTGATGTTCCTGTACCGCGAGGAGGTCAGCAACCCCGATGCCGACCTCGACTCACGCGGCTGGGCCGACGTCATCCTCTCCAAGCACAGGGCCGGCCCTGTCGGACAGCTGAAGCTCGTGTTCCTCAGCCAGTTCACCCAGTTCCAGAACCCGGCGAGGTGACACGTGTTCCTCGGTGACAACCTTCTCGCGTGGCTCACGCTCGCACTCGGTGGTGCGCTTCTCGTGGGCAATGTTCTCGCCGTGGTGAGACCGCCCCGGGCACGCCAGAACGAGGATGACCTCGCGAAGGCCCCCGTGGCGCGCAGCCTGTTCATGGCAGCGGTCGGCTTGGTGGCTGCCGTGTGGGCGTTCGCCAGCCTCGTCGGCTAGTCGCCGAGGCTCCGTCTGCGGAGGTCGTGCGCGGCCTCGTGGAAACGTGCACGGATTCGCTCCTCGTCGATGCCGGTCACCTCACGGTTCTCCATCAGCAGGCGTCCGTTCACGATGCTGTGCGTGACGTCGTCGGCACGTGACGAATAGACGAGCGCGGCACGCGGGTCATACACCGGCTGTGCGTGCGCAGTGTCGAGATTCACGATGATGACGTCGGCCCGTGCACCGGGCTCCAGCCTGCCTGTGTCGGGTCTGTGCATCGCGAGCGCACCCTGCGACGTGCTCATCTCGAGGATCTCCCCGATCTTCAGGAACTCGACGTCGTCGGTGACCGTCTTGTGGATGAGCCCCGCGAACTTCATCTCCTCGAACAGGTCGCTCGAGTTGTGGCTGGCGGGGCCGTCGGTGGCGAGCCCGACGGTGACACCGGCCGCCATCACCGCGCGCAACGGCATGGTTCCCGAGCCGAGCTTGGCGTTGCTCACCGGACAGTGCGCGACCTTGGTTCCGGTGCGGGCGAGAGTCGCTATGTCGACGACATCGAGACTCGAGCAGTGGGCCGCGGTCACGTCGGGGCCGAGGAACCCGAGGCTGTCGAGCCACTGAACGGGCCGCATCCCGTGGTTCTCCATCGTGTACGCGACCTCCTGGCGCCCCTCGGAGAGGTGCGTGTGGATCGACACCGAGAGGCTGTCTGCGAGCCGTCGCACCTCGCGCCACATGTCCGCACCGCACGAATAGACGGCGTGCGGCGAGAGGGCAATGTGCAGCAGACCGTCGCGGGTGTCATGGTGTTCGGCCACGATGTCACCGAAGCGTGCCATCGTGCTGTGTGAGTACTCCGTTCTCGGCGCGTACAGCCCGCGGTCCGCCAGGCCGTACCCGAGTGTCGCGCGCAACGGGATCTCCGCGAGGGCCTCGATCTGCGGCTCCACGTCGTACGCATCGAAGTGTTCGTTGAACGACGTGATGCCGGCACGCAGCATCTCGAGGTCCCCGCACAGGCTCGCCCAGTAGAGGGTGTCGTGGTCGAAGTTGCGCTTCAGGCTCCACATTGTCTGCAGCCACTCGAACAGCAGCACGTCCTCGAGCAGGCCCCGCAGCAGGAGGTTCGAGGCCACGTGCGTGTGGCTGTTCGCGAAGCCGGGCATGACAACCGAACCGCGGGCATCGATGACTTTCCCCGCACCGACGGTGTCGACGGTCCCGTCACCCACTGCCGAGATGCTGTTGCCCGTGATGGTGACGGTCCCGTTGGCGATGTCGGGCCGTCCGCCCATGGGGAGAACGGTTGCATTGATGATTGCGATGTCACACGCCACGTGCGGACACTAATTCGCACCTGCATTCCCCCTTCAGGGCGGATGTTCGTGCCGCCCCGGGGAACGGGGGTCCTGTTCCGGATGGCACGGTGTGACTTCGTGCGGGCCCGACCGTACGTTCCGCGCAGGGTCGGCCAGCGGTTCGCGAACTGGCGATGGGGGCGGCCGCCCGCGAGCCACGGAGAATCGCCGCGGTCGTGTCGCGCGTTGGTCGCATCGACATGGCCGACACGGATCTTCCGTCGGTGCGGTGCCCGGTTCTGCTGCTGGTGGGTTCCGATGACCACACGGTGCTGCGTCTCAATCATGAGTCGGGACGGCGACTCGGCGGTGCCCACACACTC
>JBJTBF010000033.1:0-11134 GCA_046091145.1 Acidimicrobiales bacterium
ACCACGCCGCCGAGGGGCACGTATCCGGAGTTCACGCCCTTGGCGAAGCAGATGAGGTCGGGTGCGACGTCCCAGTGGTCGACGGCGACCCACTCGGCGCAGCGGCCGAACCGCGACATCTCCGCATCTAGGCCTCCAGCAGCGAACCGCACTACGCCGGCGGTCACTACGACACCGGCCTCCCGCTCGCGTGCGCCACCGCAGTGGACTCGATCAACATCTTCCGCGAGGAGGGCATCATCGAGCATGCCCGCATGCTCGGCACCGACGTGATCGGCCCCGAGCTGCAGCGCATGAAGGAGCGCCACCCGAGCGTGGGCGATGTCCGCGGCATCGGCGTGTTCTGGGCCATCGAGCTGGTGCGCAACCGCGGGACGCGCGAGATGCTGGTGCCGTTCAACGCCGCGGGCGAGGCCGCAAAGCCGATGAACGACCTCGTGGCAGCGTGCAAGGCACGCGGGCTGTGGCCCTTCACCCACTTCAACCGCATGCACGTGGCGCCGCCCGTGAACACCCCGGTGGATCAGGTGCGCGAGGGGCTCGCCATCATCGACGAGGTGCTCGACCTCGCCGACGTCTACTGCTCCTGACGCGGACTCCCTGCCGGGAGCCCCGCGTCAGCGGTTCTGCGGGAAGCCGAGGTCGACCCGCGAGGTGCGCGGGTCCGGCCAACGGGTGGTCACCACCTTGGTGCGGGTGAAGAAGTTGATGCCCTCTGGCCCGTACATGTGGTGGTCGCCGAAGAGGCTGTTCTTCCAGCCGCCGAACGAGTAGTACGACACCGGCACCGGGATCGGCACGTTGATGCCGACCATGCCCACGGTCACGCGGTTCTCGAAATCCCGCGCCGCACCGCCGTCGCGGGTGAACAACGCGACACCGTTGCCGTACGGGTTCGCGTTGATAGTGGCGAGACCCTCCTCGTAGCCGGGGACGCGCACCACGCTCAGCACCGGCCCGAAGATCTCGTCGTCGTAGCAGCGCATGCCGGGCTCGACCCGGTCGATGATGGTGGGGTTCACGAAGTAGCCGTCGCCGGGCACACCTGTGCGGCCGTCGACCACCACCTTCGCCCCCTCGGCCTCGGCGCCCGCGATGTACCCCACCACACGGTCGCGGTGCTCCGCGGAGATCAGCGGCCCCATCTCGTTCGCGGGGTCGCTGGCCGGGCCCACCCTGATCGCGGGGATGCGCTCGCGCACCTTCGCGATGAGCTCGTCGGCAACGGAGTCCACGCACAGCAGCACGGAGATCGCCATGCAGCGCTCGCCCGCCGAGCCGTAGGCCGCGCTGACCGCGGCATCGGCGGCCATGTCGAGGTCGGCGTCGGGCAGCACCAGCATGTGGTTCTTCGCACCGCCGAGTGCCTGCACACGCTTGCCGTTGCGCGACGCGGTCTCATGGATGTGCCGCGCCACCGGTGTGGAGCCAACGAACGACACCGCCGCGACGTCGGGGTGCTCCAGCAGCCTGTCGACGGCCACCTTGTCGCCGTTCACCACGTTGAACACGCCGTCGGGAACGCCGGCCTTCTTCAGCAGCTCGGCGATGAACATCGACGCCGAGGGGTCCTTCTCGCTCGGCTTCAGCACGAACGTGTTGCCGCAGGCGATCGCGTTCGCGAACATCCACATCGGCACCATCGCCGGGAAGTTGAACGGCGTGATGCCGGCCACCACCCCGAGGGGCTGGCGCACGCTGTGCACGTCGACACCGGCGGATGCCTGCTCGCTGTAGCCGCCCTTCAGCAGGTTCGGGATGCCGCAGGCGAACTCGACGTTCTCGAGCCCGCGCGCAACCTCGCCCAGTGCGTCTGCGAGAACCTTGCCGTGCTCGGCGCTGATAATGGAGGCGATCTCCTTGCGGTTCGCATCCAGCAGTTCGCGGACGTTGAACATCAGCTCCGCACGGCGCGACAGGTTCGTCGCACGCCATTCCGCGTGTGCCGCAACAGCGGCGGCGACCACCGCGTCGACCTCCTCCACCGAGGCGAAGTCGACCTCGGAGGCCTGGCTGCCCGTGGCGGGGTCGAACACCTTCCCGCTGCGGCCCGAGGTGCCGGGCACGGCACGACCGTTGATCCAGTGGTTGATGCGGTTCATGCCGGCAAACCCTAGTTGCGGGGCAGCAGCCGGCGGCAGGGCACGTCTCACGCGGACGCTACGGTTCGTCCCCATGATCGACAGGAAAGATCTCCAGAACGGCGCCGGCAAGGTCATCGGCAGGCTCACCGAGGCGACGGGCAACCTCCGTGACTCCGGCGGCACCACCGCCCGCATTCTCGATGCGGGGGTGAAGGGCGTGACCACCGTTGTCAAGGGGGTGTCACACCTGAGCGACGCCGCACTCGGCCGTGCCACGAGATTCATCGGCCTCGACCGCTACCGCAAGGAACTCGAGGCCGCACTCGACGAAGCCACCCGCGTGATCGCCACGCAGGAGGCCCGCATCGCCCGTCTCGAGGACGAGCTCGGGAAGCGCGCCCCGTGACCGGTCCTGCCCCCGACCCGGGTGACGATGCGGGCGAGAAGCTGCCCGCGGGCATCCGCGTCTCCCTCGACACCGCACGCCGACGGCTCGGCGACCTGCGTGAGCGGCTGTCCGCGAACGAGCGGCGCATCCTCGCACTCGAGGGACGCGCCACCCGGCACGACCCGTCATGGTCACACACGGTAGGAACAGCCGACGCACTCATCGCCGCCGTCGCGGCGCTGGAGATCACCTCGATGCAGGCGGGCACCTCTCCTGCCGTCGACGGTCCATTGGCCGAGGTGATGACCCGCACCGGCCTCACGTCGGATGACATCGAGCGGTTCGCCGCGGCGGAGGGGCCCGCGCGCACCGGTGCCATCAACAACCTGCAGGGTCATCTCGGCGAGCAGTACGCGCTGGAACTGATCAACTCGGGCATGATCCCCGTGCCCGACGGCTACGTGGCCCGCCTTGCGGATTCACCGAACCAACCGGCATGGGACCTCGAGCTCATCGACCCCGACGGCGGGCCGGTGGTGCACGCCCAGGTGAAGATCTCCGACACCGCCGCCACCATCCGCGAGCACTTCGCCCGCTACCCCGACGTGTCGGTGGTGTACGCAAACTCCGAGGCCGCGGCGGCACTCAGCGACGACGGTCTGTTCACCGTCATCGGGCGGGGCGCAGACTTCCCTGCAGGAACCGGACGGACCGTGGTCGACATGGGTGTCAGCCACGGCACCGTGCGCGACGGGGTGGCCGGCCTTCTCGAGGCAGGCGCAGGCGAGCCGCTGCTGCAGAAGATCCTCACCGATGTTCCCCTCATCAGCCTTCTCCTCATCGCGGGCAGGGCGGCCGGCAGTTACCTCGGCACCGACGAGGCAGGGTCGCAGATCCTGCGCACCGCAGGCCGTCGTGCGCGTGACGTGCTGGTGGCGAACTCACTCGGACACGCCACCACCGCCGCGACCTCGGAGCCTCTCACCGGTTCGATCACGGCCGCTGCCTATCTCGTGGGCGGCAACGCTGTGCGCGCCGCCCGCGGTGACATCACCCGGGCCACCGACCGGTTCGTCTCCACACGCACCGCCCTTGGGCGGTTCTCGCCTGCTGTGTGACCTCCACCCCGCAGGCGAATTACGATTGTTCCGGCGAGGGGGGAACATGGCGAAGAACGAGAACCTGTACATGACCGAGGAACTCCGGCGGTGGCGGGCGAGAACGGACGTGCCGTTCCTCATCGTGGCGATCGCGAGCATCCCGTTCCTGCTGCTCGAGCTGATCGCCGACAGGCTGCCGAGTTCCGACAACACACTCCTGCTTGCCGTGAACATCGTGGTGCTTGCCGTGTTCGGCATCGACTACATCATGGAGTTCCGCGCGGCGTCGAACAAGGCCGCGTACTTCCGCCACGAGTGGACGAGCCTCGTCATCGTCCTCTCGCAGGTGCTGGCGGTCATTCCCGCACTCGTCGGCTTCGGCTTCATCCGCGTGCTGCGGATCCTCAGGCTCAGCACCATCATCGCCCGGTTCTTCGCGATCGGCGAAGAGGTCGAGAACTCGGGCCGGCAGGTGCTACGCAAGCATGCGGCCCGGTTCGCGTTCGGGCTCGCGTTCATGACGTGGATCATGTCGGCAGCGGCCTTCACGCTCGCCGAGGACGTCGGCGACGGGCGCAGGGTGCACTCGTTCTTCGATGCACTGTGGTGGTCATCGGCCACGATCACCACCGTCGGCTACGGCGACATCTTCCCGGTGACGGCGGCGGGCCGGGTCGTCGGCGTGTTCACGATGCTGGTCGGCATCAGCACCTTCTCGGTCGTCACGGCGAAGGCGGCACAGTTCCTTCTGAAGGTGGAGGAAGAAGAGAAGGTGCGCACCCAGTCGGGCGGCGCCTGATCGACGTGTTCCTCGGGCGCTGGGGAGCAACCGACGACGAGGTGAGCGGCTCCGTGGCGGGCGACGACCTTTGCGCCGATGCGCGCCTCGTCGCCACACGGTGCATCACGGTGCAGGCACCGCCCCCCGAGGTGTTCCCGTGGCTGCGGCAGATGGGGTTCGGCCGTGCGGGTTGGTACAGCCACGACATCCTCGACAACCTGGGTCGCCGAAGTGCCCGGAGAATCCACCCGCAGTGGCAGGGGCTCGCATCCGGCGACACCGTGCCCGGCGGCCCAGTGGGGTTCGAGGCGGTCGTGGTCGACCCTCCGCACACGTTCGTGCTGAGACTCGGCACACGCGACAGACCCTCGCGACATGTGTGCTTCGTTCTCGCGTACGAGCTACGTGCGCTGGGCTCGGGCACGCGCATCGTCACCCGCGTGCGTGCGCGTGTCGACCTCCCCGGTGGACGACTGATCGAGAACCTCGTTCTCGGTCCGGGCGACGGGGTGATGCTGCGGCGACAGCTGCTGAACCTCAGGGAACGCAGCGACAACACAGCCAAGTAGCGTCTCTTCCGTGGCAGACACGCTCGACCCGAAGGACTCCGTTGCGCTGGTGGCGGGCGGAACCGGCGGGATCGGCCGGCATGTCTCGTCACTTCTCTCCGCACGCGGGACACGGGTGTTCACGGTGTCACGCACCGATACCGGTGCAGACAACCACATCGTGGCCGACCTCCGCTCGGCCGACGAGGCACGACGGGCGGTGCTCGGGGTGCACGGTCGCACGGGTCGTCTCGACATCGTGGTGAATGCCGTCGGCGTGGTCGCCTTCGGTGACGCGGTGGCAACCTCGGTCGACACCGTGGAGGAACTGTTCCTCACCAACACCTTTGCGCACATCTTCCTCTGTTCCGCAGCGCTCCCGCTGATGCAGAAGGGCGGTGTGATCGCGGCGATTTCCGGGGTCGTCGCCGAGCAGAACCTGCCCGGAATGGCCGCGTACGGTGCATCGAAGGCGGCGGTGCGTTCGTTCAACGAGGCATTCGCGCGGGAGGCACGCCGCGTCGGCGTGCGCGTGGTCGATGCACGACCTACCCACACCGAGACGGGTCTCGCGTCGCGACCGGTGGCCGGCACCGCGCCAAGGTTCCCCCAGGGGCTCGACCCTGCGATGGTGGCTGCACGCATAATCGATGCCATCGTCGACGGCACAACCGACCTGCCGTCATCCGCGTTCGGCGCCTGAGCGCACGATGTACAAGGATGAGCCCGTGACACAACATCCGCTGAAACTTCGAGGCGCACTCGGGTCGCCGTACTCGCTGAAGATGCGTGCGGTGCTGCGCTACCGACACATCCCGTTCCGTTGGGTGCCGCAGGGCTCCGCACACGACGATCTGCCGCCGTTCCCCCTCATCCCCGTGATCGGCTTTCCCGATGCGGACGGGACCTACGGCGACGCGCAGATGGACTCCAGTCCGCTGATCATGCGACTCGAGTCGATGACGACCGACCGCAGCCTCGTGCCGGTCGACCCGGTCGTGGCGTTCCTCGATTACCTCGTGGAGGACTTCGCCGACGAGTGGGTGACGAAGGCGATGTACCACTACCGCTGGTACTACGACGAAGCCATCCACAAGGCGAAGCATCTCCTCCCCCTCGACCGTGACCAGCAGCTGCCCGCGCACCAGTGGGAGCGCGCGCAGAGGTTCATCTCCGAGCGGCAGATCGGCCGTCGCGCACTCGTCGGCTCCACGGAACAGAACCGTGCGCCCATCGAGGAGTCGTTCCTCCGGCTGCTCGGTCTGCTCGAGAACCTCCTCACCGAGACCCCGTTCCTGTTCGGTACGCGTCCGTCACGCGCCGACTTCGGCCTGTTCGGTCAGTTGGTGCAGTTGCTGCGGTGGGACCCCGTGTCGGTGCGCCTCGGCATCCAGCACGCACCGCGACTCGTGAACTGGGTGGACCGCACCGATGACCTGTCGTGGTGGGAGGTCAACGGCGACTCCGGCTGGGTCGACAGGGGCGCCATCCCCGCGGTGACACTCGCGCTTCTCCCCGAGATCGGCCGTACCTACGCGCCGTTCCTGCTGGCCAACAATGCGGCTCTTGAGTCCGGCGAGGAGACCTTCTCGTGTGTCATCGATGGCCATGCGTACTCGCAGGGAACCTTCGTGTACCAACGCAAGTGCCTGGCGTGGCTGCGGGAACAGCACGCTGCACTCGGCGCGGCCGACCGTGCCGCTGTGGACGCACTGCTTGCCGGAACGGGGTGCGAGGTCCTGTTCGCCTGACGTCGGCTGCGTCTAGTCTCCGCGCGTGGACTCCTACTCCTACCCCGTCGCGCACACACCTGCCGGTGGTTACGGCGCAACGTTCCCGCCCTTGGTCATGCCCGGCTGCACCGAGCCTCTCGTGGAAGGAGCGCCCGACCTGCGCGGCACCTGGCGTGTCATCAGTGCCACGCGGGGTGGCACGCCGGTGGCGGCGGATGACCGCATCCTCTCCTACACGGAACGCATCGAACAGGCGGGCAACCGCATCATCGACTGCGGCGGCGGCACGATTGCCGACTGCCGTGCCGACGGCACCGAGGAGAACGGTGTGCACGACGTGAGTGCGTTCGACTACGTGACACCCATCCATGTGGTGGCCACCTACGAGGACGGCGTGTTCGTGCTGCGCCCGGTCGGCATCCCGGGGATCGAAGTCACGCGGCGGCTGGATGCCGACGGACACATGGTGTGGACGAGACCCGACCTCGGCGGCATGGTGGCCGTGCTCGAGCGGATGGACTAAGCCGGCGTCTCGACTGCAGTAAAGCCTGCCGTCTGGCTGTACCTACGCGACTTCCCTGCGGCGTCGACGGAGCGCGGGTGGTTCGCGGTGGTGGGCCCGTCCAACGGTGACACCCTGCGGTTCACATCCGCGTGTGCGCCGTTCCAACCTTCGGCGCGGTGGCACACCACCGCCGATCTCCATGCCGCTCACAACCAGACCGAACTCGTGCGGCGCCGCTTCCTGACCGTGAGTCTCGATGCGGCACACCGCGGTCTCGGCACTGCCAGTTGCGGGCCGGACACGTTGCCGCAGTCCGCGTGGGGCCGGGCACGTACGTGCTGTCGTACTCCGTCAGCTTCCGTCCCGGCCTCTGAACCGCGGGTCCTGTCGTGTGCAGGCTTCCCGGCGGCTGACCTGCTCGGATAACCTTTCGAAGTTGCCTACGAACGATGAACACCGTTCAGTGGCGGGAGGGGATGATGAGCGCATGAGTGTCTCTGGACGTGTCGACTGGACGACTGACCCTGCCACGGCCGCGCTGCGGGATCACCTGCTGGCGCACAATGGCATCAAGGGGCTCGAGATTGTCGAGGCAGGTGACCTGAAGCGGGCCGTCAAACTGTTCAGAAGGGACGGGTTCGTGGTCGTCGGTGACGTCCTCGACCGCGGCCAGGTCGACTTCCTGCTCAACGGGTGCAACGAGGTCGCGGCGGAGATCCTCGAGATCGACCAAGACAGGAACGGCAACCGTGGTTCCCACAGATACTCTTTCGGCGGCTCCAGCCTTACGCGGGGCCAGTTGCACAGACCTGAGTGGCAGATGATGCTCGAAGTGCAGTCGGTGTCGGACATTGTGGGGGCGATTTTCGGTTCCCCAGACTTTGTTCTGCGCGCCGCGAGCGGCGACTTCTGCCTTCCGGGCGCCGTCGAGTACCAGCCATTGCACTCCGACGTGCGCGATTGGACGCCTGATGGCCAGACCCCGTTCAGTGCATTCCACGACCCGAGCGGCGAGTTGAGCATCAGGGACCTCCCGTGCCCATATGTCGCCGTGAACTTCCTGCCCCAGGACGTCACGAAGCTGAACGGACCGACGCGCCAGATCCCGGGGACGCAACGCTCGCGCGTGCCGATTCCCGGCCTGAAGGATGAGCCCGAGTGGATGAGGCTGAGCACAGTGTGCCCGGCACCTGCCGGGGCGGCCATGATCCGCGACGTTCGCGCATGGCACGGCGGCACTCCCAACATCTCCGATGCGATGCGGTTCATCCCGAACCTCGAGTTCTACGCACCGTGGTTCCGTGAGCCGATCGTCCCCTCCATCAACTATGAGGCCTACAGGAGGCTCTCCGAACGGGCGCAGTGGACCGCTCGCGAGTGCGTGGCGGACTCGAGCGAGGGAATCCGCACGGGTGTCACCCTGCGGGCCCCGTAACCAGGAGTAGTACGTGACACTGACGGAACACCGTCAACTGGGGCGCTCCGCGCTCAGGGTGAGCACGCTGTGCCTCGGCACAATGAACTTCGGGCCCAGGACGTCCGAAACTGACTCGTTCGCGATCCTCGACCGTGCTGTTGATGCGGGCATCAACTTCGTCGACACTGCGAACCAGTACGGGGGAATCCTCGGCGTCGGCACGACCGAGATGATCATCGGGAAGTGGCTGGCGCGGAACCCGCACCGCAGGGACGGGATTGTGCTCGCGACGAAGGTCCACGAGCCCATGTCGGACGGGCCGAACGACCGCGGCCTGTCTGCGCGCCACATCAGGCTGGCGTGCGACGCGAGCCTTCGGCGGCTGAACGTCGACCACATCGACCTGTACCAGATGCACCACATCGACAGGTCGGCCCCGGTCGACGAGATCTGGCAGGCGATGGACCGGTTGGTCGCGCAGGGCAAGATCACGTACGTGGGGTCGAGCAACTTCCCCGGGTGGAAGATCGCCCAGATGAACGAGTCGGCACGTTCCCGGAAGAGTCTCGGTCTGGTCTCCGAGCAGAGCCTTTACAACCTGCTCGAGAGAAGGGTGGAGCTGGAGGTGATACCCGCGAGCCTCGAGTACGGCGTTGGCGTCATCACGTGGAGCCCGCTGGCCGGCGGTGTCCTCGCCGCGGACGCGGCCGCGAACAGCGGCAGACGGACCTCACCCCAGGCCCAGACCGCAGCATCGACACATGCAGACAAGCTGTCCCGCTATGCCGCGCTGTGCTCGTCGATCGGTCACACGCCGGCCGCGGTAGCGCTCGCCTGGTCGCTGCACCAACCCGGCATCACGTCGACAATCATCGGCCCGGCGAGTGTCGCACAGCTCGAGTCGGTGCTCGGCGTACCTGCCATGCGCCTTGGCGACGACGTACTCGCCGCAATCAACCGGATCTTTCCGCCGTGCGGGCCCGCGCCCGAGGCATACGCCTGGTGAGCGACGCCGCGGACCGGAAGGAGGATCCGGGGCCACGCTGGGCTAAAGGTCGCGTCGACGTACCCGGCGGCCACCTCGCCTACCACCGCACGGGGACGCAGGGACCTGCCGTGATCCTCTCCCATGGCCTCACGGACAATGGCCTCTGCTGGAGCCGCACCGCGGCGGTCCTCTGCAGGGAGTTCGACGTGGTCATGTTGGACTCGCGGGGGCACGGGGACAGCTCGCGCCTCGTGGACGGAAACGAGCACGACCCTGCCGCGGACATAGCCGCGGCAATCGAGCAACTGGGACTCGACCGGCCGGTGGTGATGGGGCACTCCATGGGCGCACGTGCCACGGCGCGTTTTGCGAGTGTGCACGCGGATGTCCCGTCGAAGGTGGTTCTGGAGGACCCACCGCTCCTTGCCCCCAGGGATGACGCCGCCAAGGAGAAGTGGCGGGCGGTGTTCAGGGACCAAGTGCTGGAGTTGCGCTCGATGACCCCCGCCGAGATCACTGAGAGGGGCCGGATGCGCTCACCGACGTGGCACGAGGACGAGTTCCAGCACTGGACGGAAGCGAAACTGCAGGTTGACACCTCCCTGAACCTCCACGACCCAGAGCCGTGGCAGGACTATGTCGCGCGGATCACTGCGCCAACGTTGCTCATTCACGGCGAGGCAGGGCACGATGGAATCGTGACCGACGCGATTGCCGCCGAGGCCATGTCGCTCAACCCGCGGATCGTCACGCACTGCATCCCCGGTGCGGGGCACAACGTGCGCCGCGAGAACTTCGACGGCTACATCGAGGCCGTGCTCGGGTTCCTCCGCGCCGAGTGATCAGGCCGGCCCTGGGAGGAGACCCGACCTGCTGCCGACCGACGAAATCTCACGAAAGATGACGAACCTTGACGAAACCCCTTGGCAGTCCAAAGTCCGCAAATCGTTGCTCGAAAAGCCCTACTTAGGTGCAAACCTTCTGGCGCCGCCGGTAGGAATCGAACCTGCGACCTGCGGTTTAGGAAACCGTTGCTCTTTGTGCCCCAACACCTTTATTCATTGCAGTTTCGCTGTCGCTCTTCAACCCTGACCGATGCAGGACCGACAAAACTGCTCTCCACCGCGAAGTGACTACATCCTGACCGCGGATGGGGTCGTCGACACCTTGGCTTCCCGATACCTGCATGCCAATTATCGGTCGGAAGTGAGTCAGTTGTGGTAATACAGTAAGCACCATGCAGATTGGGTATGTAAATGTCTTCGTATCGGATCTTGAACGTGCGATCTCCTTCTATCGGGACAAACTGAAGCTTTCCTTGCAGTTTTCATCCCCGGATCACGGCTATGCATCCTTTTCGGCAGGAACCGTTCGACTCGGCATCGCACTTTCTGGTGCTGACCACGCCAACTTGCTCGGTCGGCATACGGGCATAGGTCTTGTCGTTGCCGACCTTGATGCAGAGTTTGCGCGTCTCACTTCACTCGGCGTGCAGTTCCCGATGCCACCGACTCGTCAACCGTGGGGTGGGGTCATGGCATTGGTCGCTGATCCCGATGGGAATGTGTTCTACGTTGATCAGGCCGCTCC
>JBJTBF010000034.1:0-12509 GCA_046091145.1 Acidimicrobiales bacterium
ATGCTGGGTGAGGCACGTGAGGCGATGACCCTGCGCAACGTTGCTGCAGCAGTGCGGGCACTGCTGGGCGCACTGTGGTCGACGGTCCGCGGGTTCGTGGTCGATCGAATCGGCCCGGATGCAACGGGCGGTGTCGACACCCGGCCGGGTGCGGCGACCGGACCTGCGCGACGACACATCGCAACCCGCCAGAGCAGCCACCACGGCTAGCATCTCTGCCTCATGGCAGGTGGTCGCGAACCGCGCACGGCGGACGAGCTGAGACAGGCATTCACGTCGTTCTTTGCCTCCCACGGCCACTCGGTGGTCCCCTCCGCGAGCCTCATCCCGCACGACCCGACCCTGATGTTCACGGTCGCCGGGATGGTGCCCTTCAAGCCCTACTTCCTCGGTGACGAGGCCTCGCCCTACTCGCGTGCCGTCAGCGTGCAGAAGTGCGTCCGGGCCGGCGGAAAGCACAACGACCTCGACGATGTCGGGCGCACCAAGCGACATCTCGTGTTCTTCGAGATGCTCGGCAACTTCTCATTCGGCGACTACTTCAAGTCCGAGGCGATCCCGTGGTCGTGGGAACTAGTCACCGAGGTGTTCGGCTTCGACGGCGACCGACTGTGGATCACCGTCCACGAGAGCGACGAGGAGGCCGAGGAAATCTGGCACGAGCAGATCGGCGTTCCGATGGAGCGCATCCAGAGACTCGGCGACAAGGACAACTTCTGGCAGGCGGGCGACACCGGACCGTGCGGGCCGTGCTCCGAGATCCACATGGACCGCGGACCCTCGTTCGGGCCCGAGGGCGGCCCCGCGAACGACCCCCACGGCGACCGCTTCATGGAGTTCTGGAACCTGGTGTTCATGCAGTACAACCAGGCGCCCGATCGTTCGCGCAGCAGCCTGCCGCGACCGAGCATCGACACGGGAGCGGGTCTCGAGCGGATCCTCGCCCTCCGCCAGGGCGTCGACTCCGTGTGGGAGACCGACGTTCTCTTCCCGCTCGTCGACAGGGCGGCATCCCTTACCGGGGCGCCGTACGTCGCGGGTGACTACGCACACCGGGAGAGCTTCAGCCTCCGCGTGCTGGCCGAGCATGCCCGGTCGTCGACGATGCTCATCAACGACGGAGTGTTCCCGTCGAACGAGGGCCGCGGCTACGTTCTGCGCCGCATCATCCGGCGTGCGGTGCGCCATGCATTCCTGCTCGGCACCGAGAAGACGGTGATGCCGTCGCTGGCCGAGGTCGCGGTGCAGGTGATGGGGAACGCATACCCGGACCTGCACGGCAACAAGGACTTCATCCTCGGCGTGCTGTCCAAGGAGGAGGAGCGCTTCCGCAATACCCTGCGCACCGGGCTGTCGATCCTCGAGAACGACCTGTCGGGCGGTGACCGACTGTCGGGCGGGTCCGCCTTCCTGCTCCACGACACGTACGGTTTCCCGCTCGAGCTCACGCAGGAGATTGCGGGCGAACGCGGCGTCGAGGTCGACACCGAGGGTTTCGAGGCCGAGATGGCCCAGCAGCGGCGCCGCGCCAAGGAGGCCCGGAAGTCCGGCCGGAGCGATGCGGACCGCGTCGAGGCATACCGCGCGGTGATGGAGAGCCACGGCACCACGGTCTTCGTGGGGTACACGCGCGACACGGCAAGCTCGACTGTGGTGGCGGTGGTGCCCGGTGACGACGGAACAGTCGAGGTGTTCCTGGATGTCACGCCGTTCTACGCCGAGAGCGGCGGACAGGTCGGTGACACCGGCACGATCCGGGGCGAGGGGTTCGAGGCCCTGGTTGTCGACACCGTGTTCGCCCTGCCCGGTCTGCGCAAGCACGTGTGCAGGGTCACCCGCGGCGACATCGAGGAAGGCGCGTTGGTGGAGGCCTCGATCGATGCGGATGCACGCAATGCGACCCGCCGCAACCACACGGGCACACACGTTCTGCACTGGGCCCTGCGTGAGGTTCTCGGGGAGCACGTGAAGCAGGCGGGCTCGTTGGTCGCACCCGACAGACTGCGTTTCGACTTCAGCCACTATGCGGCGGTCACCGACGAGGAGATCAACCGCATCGAGGAGCTCGCGAACCGAGAGGTGCTGGCCAACGTGTCGGTCGAGTCCTTCGAGACGACGAAGGACGAGGCCATGGCCGCCGGTGCGATTGCTTTCTTCGGGGACAAGTACGGCGACACCGTGCGCGTTTTGCGGGCGGGGAGTTCCATGGAACTGTGCGGCGGGACGCACGTCTCGGCGACAGGCGACATAGGAACCATCAAGATCGTGTCCGAGGGTTCGATCGGCTCGAACCTGCGTCGTATCGAGGCCGTGACCGGCGCGCACTCCGTCTCCCGGATGCAGGCGGTCGACAGGTTGGTCGGTTCGGTGGCGACTCTGGTCGGCACCCGTCCCGATGACGTGCTCGCGGGAGTGGAGCGGAAGCTTGACGAACTGCGGGCCGCACAGGAGGAGATCCGGCAGTTGCGGGGCAGGCTCGCGAGCGGCCGCGCGACGGAACTTGCCTCCGCCGGTACCAACGGCATCGTTGTCGAGCGTGTCGACGGACTATCGCCCGACCAGTTGCGCGAGCTCGCGGTGGCGGTCAGACAGGTGCCCGGCACCCGTGCAGTCGTGCTGTGCGGTGTCACCGACGCCGGCGGCGTGTCGCTCGTGTCCGCGGTGGCCAAGGGTTTCCCCCTGACAGCCGGGGACCTGATCAAGGATGCCGCACGCGCGGTGGGCGGAGGCGGCGGTGGCAAGGGTGACATCGCCACTGCCGGAGGCAAGGATGCATCGGGTATCGACGAGGCCGTCTGGGTCGCACGGGAGAAGGCAGCCTCCGCGGGGGAGTGAACCCGCACAACTACCGTACGGGCGTGCGTGTGCTCGGCATCGATCTCGGGGCGAGGCGCATCGGTGTCGCGGTGAGTGACATCTCGGGGACCGTTGCCACGCCGCTCACGGTCATTCACCGTTCGAGATCGCGTCGTCACGACCATGAGGCGATCGCGAACCTCGTGCGCGAGGAGGAAGCAGTTGCCGTGGTGGTGGGACTGCCGTTGAACATGGACGGCAGCCGGGGGCCGGCCGCGAAGGCCGCCGCCACCGAGGCGGGGGTGCTGGGTACGGTGGTCGGTGTGCCCGTACATCTGCACGACGAACGTTTGACGACCGTCACGGCCGAACGTGCGCTGCGTGAGGGGGGCGTGCGCGGGAAGGACCGGCGCTCCGTCGTCGACAAGGTCGCAGCGGCCGTTCTCCTGCAGGGATGGCTCGATGCCCGCGGGGGACAGGACCAATGAGGGAGGGCCGTGACCCCTTGATGGCCGACGATTGGGTGGCCGACCCGTGGGATGACGTGACTGCGCTTGCCCCGGACTCGACCGAGGAGCAGCCGCCGTCGGGCGACTGGTTGCGGGGCCCCGCGCGGCACCTAGTGGTGGTGCTCGTGGCCACGTTGTTGTTGCTCGGGGCGGGTGCCCTGTGGGTGGTTCACCAACTGAACCCGGGGGTCGGCTCCAGGGCGGCCGTGACCTTCACGGTGAACGACGGCGACACACTCGGGTCGGTCGCGGCGCGTCTGGACGACGCGGGGATCATCGAGAACCGCACGTTGTTCCGTTGGTACGCACGCACCCGAGGTGGCATCGCCCTGCTGCCCGGTTACTACGCACTGCGGCCCGGGGACTCCGCGGGGAACATCGTTGATGCCCTCTCCACTCCTCCCGACCAGACATTCGTGAAGGTCACGTTCCCGGAGGGCTACACGGTTGCGCAGATGGCGGGCAGGCTCGTGGAGAGGGTGACGTACATGACGTCCGGTGACTTCACCACCGCTGCCTCGGACGGCAGTATCCCCTCGACGCTCGCGCCCGAAGGAGCCGCCTCGCTCGAGGGCCTGTTGTTCCCCGACACGTACCAGGTGTCGGGTGACGACACCGAGGCGCGGGTCGTGGGCCGGCTCGCACAGATGATGGAGCGTGTCGCGCGCCAGGAGAGGCTCGTGGCCGGGGCCAGACTCCTCGGTCTGTCGCCGTACAAGGTCCTGACCGTCGCCTCCATGGTGGAGAAGGAGGCCAAGACCGATGTCGACCGCCCCAAGATCGCACGTGTGATCTACAACCGTCTCGCCCGCGGGATGAAACTCGAGATCGACGCCACCTTGCTGTACGGCGCTGATCCTTCCGCATCGTTCGCGGACCTCAAGGCTGCCGACGGGCCGTACAACAGCTACACGCGCAAGGGTCTGCCGCCCACGCCGATCGCGAACCCGGGTCGCGCGTCCATCAAGGCGGCCCTGGCACCCGCACCACCCCCGACCGTTGATGACGAGGCCTGCCGCGGCCTGCCGAAGGGCACGAAGTGCGAGTACCTGTACTACGTGCTGTCCGACGAGGAAGGCGGCCACACTTTCGCGACGACGTACGAGCAGCATCTCGCGAACATCGAGACATCGCGCGCCGCGGGGATTCTCCCGTGAGCACACGTGCCGCCGTGATCGGCCATCCCGTCACCCAGAGCCTGTCGCCCGCGATACACCGCGCCGCATTCCGCGAGTTGGGGATCGACTGGACCTACGAGGCCGTGGACTGCACCGTCGAGGGTCTCGCGTCGTTCGTGGACAACGTGCGTGCGGGGACCCACGGGGGTCTGTCGGTCACTATGCCGCTGAAGGAGGCGATCGTGCCGCTGCTCGACCGCCTCGACGCGAACGCCGGCGCGCTCGCCGCAGTGAACTGTGTGTCCGTGCGCGGGGGCAGACTCATCGGTCACAACACCGACGGCGACGGGTGTGCCGATGCACTGGAGCACGAGGCCGGTGTCGAGCTGGGCGGCGCGGGGGCCGTCGTGCTCGGAGCGGGGGGCACCGCCCGTTCCGTTGTCACCGCACTTGCACGCAGGGGTGCATCGGTGCGGGTGGTGAACCGCACGGTGTCGAGGGCGGCCGAGGTCGTTGCACTCGCACGCGGTGCCGCCGGCGACGAGGCCGACGTCGCAGTGGGGACACCGGCGGACATCAGGGGGGCGACGGTGCTCGTGAACACGACGTCGGTCGGGATGAACTCGGGTGAGTCACCGGTCGAGACCTCCGTTCTCCACGGGGGCCTGGTCGTGCTCGATGCGGTGTACTCACCGCTCGACACGACGCTGTTGAGGTCGGCCCGGGCGGCCGGAGCACGGACGGTCGACGGATTGTGGATGCTCGTGCACCAGGCCCGCCACCAGCAGTTGCTGTGGTTCGGACGGTGCGCAGCGGCATCGGTGATGCGCGGGGAATCCGAGAGGGAACTCGCACAACGACGGAAGTAGCCTGACGACGTGCTGCGCTACCTCACCGCCGGTGAATCACACGGACGTGCCCTCACGGTGATCGTCGAGGGCCTGCCGGCAGGACTCCCCGTTGTCGCATCCGACATCGAGAACGAACTCGCCCGACGTCGCCTCGGGTACGGGCGCGGCCCGCGCCAGCGTTTCGAGGAGGACAGGATCACCCTCGTCGCGGGCATCCGGCACGGCCGCACGCTCGGTTCTCCCGTGGCCATCGAGATCGAGAACTCGGAGTGGTTCCGCAGCGACAAGTGGCACGCCGAGATGTCGCCGGAGCCCGGCAGGACGGAGGCCGCGTTGACCCAGCCGCGTCCCGGTCACGCCGACCTCGTCGGCATGCAGAAGTCCGGCTTCACCGACGCCCGCGACGTCCTCGAGCGGGCCAGCGCGCGGGAGACCGCAGCGAGGGTGGCGGCGGGTGCGCTCGCGAAGCTCCTGCTGTCCCACCTCGGCACGGGGATTCTCTCGCACGTGGTGCAGATGGGTGCCGCGTCGGTGCCGGCGGGGACACTCCCGCAGATGGCGGACCTTGTCTCCATCGATGCGAACGAGGTGCGCTGCGCGGATGCGGCGGCGTCGGAGGCAATGATCTCCGAGATCAAGGCGGCAGCGCGCGAGGGAGACAGCCTCGGTGGAGTCGTCGAGGTGGTGGGACACGGGGTCCCGCTCGGTCTCGGCAGCCACGTCCACTGGGACCGCAAGATCGACGGACTGATTGCCCGGGCCGTGATGAGCATCCAGGCTGTGAAGGGCGTCGAGATCGGTGACGGTTTCGGGACTGCAGGTCTGCGTGGCAGCCAGGCCCATGACCCGATCGTCTGGGATGCCGAGACCCACGGGTACCGACGCGAGGGGCATCGCTCCGGCGGCACCGAGGGTGGTATCACCACCGGTGAACCGCTCATCGTGCGTGCGGCCATGAAACCGCTGGCAACCCTGAACCGACCGACCCTGAAGACGGTCGACACGGTCACGAAGGAGGAGACCGTGAGCTTCAAGGAGCGCACGGATGTCACCGCGGTGCCCGCGCTCGGGGTCATCGTGGAGACCATGGTCGCGCTCGTCCTCGCGGGTGAGGCGCAGCGGAAGTTCGGCGGTGACTCGCTCGCGGAGTTCGTCCGCAACGCCGCGGCCTTCCGCGGAAACCTGCAGTGACCCCCGACAGCCCGGCACACGTTCCCCGCGGCGCCCGGCACGTGGTGCTGGTGGGCATGATGGGCACCGGGAAGAGTTCCGTCGGTCGGCGCCTCGCTGTCGACGGGGTGCGGTTCGTCGACACGGACACTCTCGTCGAGGAGCGGGCCGGGCGCTCCGTCCGGGACATCTTCGGTACGGACGGCGAACCTGCGTTCCGGGTGATGGAAGAGGAGGCCGTGGCCGGTTGTCTCGCAGAAGCAGACCGGAGCGTGATCGCAACGGGGGGCGGGGCGGTGGAGAGCGAGGCAACCCGTGGACTGCTGAACCGTGCCCGTGCCGACGGTGCTGCGTACGTCGTCTGGTTGCGGGCGCAACCTGCAGAACTGGCGTCACGGGTGGGCCGATCCCCGAACCGGCCTCTCCTCGAGGGGGATGCAGAGGGAAGGCTGCGCGAGCTCGGTCGTCTCCGGGAAGGCCACTACGCAGCGGTCGCGGACCTCGTGCTCGACACAGACGGCACGTCGGTGCAGCAGGTGGCAGAGAGGGTGCGTGCCGCCATCGGCGGTGCAGGCCAAGATGGACGTGACGGAAGGGCGGGACCACATGGGTGAGTTGCACACGGTCACGGTGCGCACCCCCGACCGCACGTACCCGGTGTTCGTGGGACCCGGCGCGCGGAACTCGCTTGCGGCGGTGATACCCGCTGGGGCCCGCCGTGTTGCGGTCGTCACCCAGGAGGGGGTCCCGTCGTCGATGGTCCCGGTCCTCGGCGGGCACGAGGTGCACGTGCACACCATCGGTGCGGGGGAGGAGCAGAAGTCGCTCGCAACCGTGGAGCGGCTCTGCCGGGAGTTCTCACGCAACGGCATGACCCGCGCGGATGTCGTCGTCGGGGTCGGCGGGGGAATGGTCACCGACGTCGCAGGATTCACGGCGGCGTCGTACCACCGCGGCATCGCCGTGATGCACGTGGCGACCTCGCTCCTCGGAATGATCGATGCGGCCGTCGGGGGGAAGACGGGGGTGAACATCCCCGAGGGCAAGAACCTGATCGGGGCCTTCTGGCAGCCGTCAGCGGTTGCCTGCGACACCGAAGCGCTCGACACGCTGCCGGCCCGTGAGATGCGATGCGGGACTGGCGAGATGGCGAAGTACCACTTCATCGCGCGTGAGGATCTCTCGTCGCTCGGTCTCGTGGAGCGCATCGCGCGCTCGGTGGAGATCAAGGCGGCAATCGTGGAGGCTGACGAGCGTGAGTCCGGCGAACGCGCACTGCTCAACTACGGGCACACGCTCGGCCATGCCCTTGAGACAGTGACCGGCTACTCCGTGGCCCACGGTGAGGCTGTCGCGTTCGGTCTGCTGTATGCAGCCCACCTCGCACACGTCCTCGGTCGCATCGACTCCGCCCGGGTTGAGGACCACTACAGGGTCGTCCGTGATGTCTACGGCCTCGCAACCGCGGCACCCGATGTCCGGTTCGCCGACCTTCTCACCGAGATGCGCCGCGACAAGAAGGCGGTCTCGTCCCTCACGTTCGTGCTCGACTCGGCCGCCGGACTCGCGGTGGTCCCCGGCGTCGACGAGTCCGCCGCCACACGGGCCTGGGAGGCTTACCGCAACGCAAACCCCTGAGTCCGCCGGCCCCGCACGGCTACGGTGAGCGCATGAGCGAACCCGCCGTCCTCGTCGTGCACGGGCCGAACCTGAACCTGCTCGGCACGCGGGAACCGGCCACGTACGGATCGCAGACAGTTGATGACCACGTTGCGACGGTGTCGTCGGTGCTCGCACCGGCCGGATGGAGGGTCGACTCGTTCCTCTCGAACTCCGAGGCCGAGATCGTAGGGGCGGTGCAGGGTGCCCGCGGGACCTACGACGCCGTCATCGTGAACGCCGGGGCACTGACGCACTACTCATGGGCACTGCACGATGCTCTCCGGGCTTATGGCGGAACCAAGATCGAGGTACACATCTCGAACCCTGCGGCGCGGGAGCCGTTCCGGCACGTGAGTGTGCTGGCGCCGGCCGTGCACGGCTCGATCGCCGGACTCGGGGGGCTCGGCTACGAACTGGCCGCACGTGCGGTGCTTTCCCGTCATGCCTGAGAGGTCACGTGCGCTGCGTGCGGCAACCTGCATGCAGACCGACTGGTTCCTCGTCACGACTCCCGACGATGTGAGATGGCTGACGGGGTTCTCCGGCAGCACCTCCACGGCGTTGCTCTCCGCGGAAGGAGAGGTCCATCTGCTCGTCGACGGACGCTACGACGAGCGCGCGCGTGACGAGGCGCGTGCGGCAGGCGTCGAGGTCTCGGTGCACCGTGTCAAGGCACGTGGGGACGTCGCTGGGATGATTGCGGGGATCGTGGGTTCAGCGGTGCTGGGCGTCGACCCGGCTGCCGTCACCCTCGCGGTCCACGACGAGTTCGCATCCCGTGTGCGTGTCGAACGGATGGCGTCGCCGTGTGCAGGGCCCCGTCGCGTGAAGGACGCGGGGGAGTTGCAGTTGATCGCCCGTTGCGCCGCCGTCGCGGGTTCCGCCCTCGAGACGGTCGTCGCGGAGGGTCTGGCCGGTGACACGGAGCGGGGTGTTCGCCTCAGGCTCGATGCGGCGATGCTCGCACTCGGCGCGGACGAAGTGTCCTTCCCGACGATCGTCGCGTCAGGCCCGAACGGGGCGCGACCGCACCACGAGCCGTCCGGGCGCACGGTCGCCAAGGGAGACCTGGTGGTCATCGATATGGGGGCCGCAATCGACGGCTACCGCTCCGACATGACACGCACCGTGCGGGTCGGCCCGGTGTCCCCCGAACTCGAACGCATGTGGCACGTGGTGAGGGAGGCCCAGCAGGCCGGAATCGACACGGTGCTCGCGGGTGTGCCAGGCAAGGCTGTCGATTCAGCCGTGCGTGCAGTGTTCGCCGCGCACGGCGTGGAACACGAGTACCTGCACGGAACCGGGCACGGTGTGGGCCTCGTCATCCACGAGCAGCCCATCCTCGGACCGGCGTGCGACACCGTGCTGCTCGAGGGGGAGGTGGTGACGGTGGAGCCCGGCCTCTATCGTGGTGGGACCGGCGGGGTCCGCATCGAGGATCTCGTCGTGGTGACCGGAAGCGGTTGCCGCATCCTCACCGGAACCCCCAAGGACCTGTCATGCCCGCCATCAGCACCAACGACCTGAAGAACGGGATCACCCTCGAGCTCGACAACGGGCTCTTCACGGTGATCGAGTTCCAGCACGTGAAGCCCGGGAAGGGCGGTGCGTTCGTGCGCACGAAGCTGAGGAACATGCGCAACGGGAACGTCTTCGAGAAGACCTTCAACGCCGGCATCAAGGTAGAGCAGGCCATCCTCGAGAAGCGCGACATGCAGTTCCTCTACAAGGACGGCACCGACTTCGTGTTCATGGACACCGAGTCGTACGAGCAGACAAACGTCGCACCGGCCGCCCTCGGCGACGCCGCCGATTACATGGTGGAGTCAGCCGTGGCGATCATCGCGACCTACCGCGACGAGATCGTGTCGGTCGAGATCCCCGCTTCCGTCGAGCTCACGATCACCGAGACCGAGCCCGGTGTGCAGGGGGACCGGGTGTCGGGCGCCCGCAAGCCGGCGACTCTCGAGACCGGCAAGGTCATCCAGGTTCCCCTCTTCGTGAACCCGGGTGACAAGGTCAAGGTCGACACCCGCTCCGGCGACTACATCACCCGCGTCTGATGTCCGGCGGGGACGGCGGCTCGCGTCGTGACGACGCGAGGAGCGAGGCTCGCGAGCAGGCCGTGATGCTGCTGTACGAGGCCGAGCAACGGACCTTGACGCCCGGTGCCCTGCTCGAGGAGCGTCCGGTGGCCCACGGGGAACTCACCGGACTGCTCGTCAGGGGGGTCGAGGCCGGCGTCGCGGGCATCGACGAGGTGATAGCGGCCCACAGTCGCGGGTGGACGGTCGAGCGCATGCCGGCCCTCGACCGGGCCATCCTGCGCGTCGGTGTGTTCGAGCTGCGTGAGCGGGCCGAGGTGCCGACTGCCGTGGTGATCGACGAGGCGGTTCGGCTGGCCAAGCGGTTCTCCACCGATGACTCCGGCCGGTTCGTGAACGGCGTGCTCGCCGCGGTGGCGCGGGACACGAGAACAGACGGCACTTGATGGAGGTGCTGCGTCGCGTGCGTGGCGCGAGGCCGTCGGGGGCGACCCTCGCGGTGCTGGCGATGGTCATTGCCCATGCGCTGTGGACCACGCTGCTGCAGTGGGACATCCACCGGGGCCTCGGGACCTCGTCATACGACGTCGGCCTGTACGACCAGGGTGCGTGGCTCCTGTCGCGGTTCCGTGCGCCCTTCGTGACGTTGATGGGACGCAACCTGCTCGGTGACCATGCCTCGCTCGTGATGTTCCTCGTCGTTCCGCTGTACTGGGTCGTGCCGGGAACCGAGACACTGCTCGCCCTGCAGGCATCGGTCATCGCCGCGGGGGCTCTGCCCGTCTTTTTCTTCTCCCGCCGACTGCTCGACAGCGACGGTCTCGGTGTGCTGATGGCGGCCGCATGGCTGTTGCACCCGGCGGTCAACGGCACGAACCTCGAGAACTTCCACCCTGATTCCTTCCTCGGGCTCTTCCTCCCGCTCGCTCTGTGGGCACTGCTCGAGAAACGCTGGCGGCTGTACGTCGTGGCGGTCGTCCTGTGCGCAACGGTCAAGGAGGACGTGTCCCTCGTGCTCGTGCCGCTCGGTCTGCTGGCCACCCTGCGTGGGGACCGCCGCAAGGGTGTTCTCACCGCGGCAGGTGCGATCGCCGCGAGTCTGGCGGGCATGTTCCTCCTGATGAAGCCCCTCATCGGGGTTCCCACGCGCAATGCCTGGCGCATCCCGTTCGGGGGTGCCGGCGGATTCCTGAAGGAGACCGTCACCAACCCGCTGAACGTGTGGCGACATCTCACGAGTGAGGAGCGCCCGTTCTACCTGTGGCAGATGATGGCGCCGTTCGGCTTCCTCTTCGTGCTCGCCCCCGAGGTCGTGATGGTGAGCATCCTCGCGCTTGCCGCGAACGTCGTCAGCACGTTCTGGTACCAGTTCCACGTCGGTTACCACTACTCGCTTGTCGCCGTGCCCGCACTACTCTTCGCCACCGCAGTCGGGCTGTCGCGGGTGAAGCACGATTCCCGACCGGTGGCCGCAGCAATCTTGGCGATGTGCACCCTCGTGTCCGCGTACTCGTGGACGCCGCTTCCCGGGGCCCGCAACGACGTGCCGCACTGGCCCGCAGACCATCCGGTGGCCGTTGCTGCCCGCGACATCATCGAGACTGTGCCCGCCGATGCCGCGGTGTCGGTGTTCCACGCGCTCGCGCCCCACATGGCCCACCGTGTGCACGTGTACCAGTTCCCGAACCCCTTCCGGGTGGTGCTCTACGGCACCGACATCTCGCTCGAGGGCACCCGGGACCCCAGGGCCGACCTGGTGGAGTATGTGGTGCTGCCCCTCGAGATGGACGAGCAGATGGCGAAGGACTGGGCGATGATCGCGGGGGATTTCGAGACCGTCGCCCGCAACGACCACTGGGGTGTGTGGAAACGCCGGGGAACCTCGCCATGAGCCGGTCAACGGTGTAACATGGAGTCCGACCGTGAAGCGGGTCCCGTGAGGCCCGTACGGAAGGAACACCATGGATGACATCCGAAGGAACGCACGCCCCTGCACAGGGGCTTTTTTGTTGCCCCGGGTCCGTACGGAACGCTGACCGTGCCCCAGGACACCGTCCCGTCACGGCCTCCCGAGGTCCGCGCCACGCGGATCCTCTCGGCCGATGACGTGCGCAGGGCTCTCGTGCGCATCGCACACGAGGTGAGCGAACGCAACCCTGGCCTCGAGCGGGTGGTCGTCATCGGAATGCAGTCCGGTGGTGTCCGGCTCGCCCGCGAACTGGCCGCGAACCTTGCGGGCCTGAACAGCGGTGTGGAGGTCCCGCACGGGGTTCTCGACGTGTCGATGTACCGCGACGACTTCAGCCTGCGGCCCGTCGTTCCCTCCGCACCGTCGGACATCCCCGTCGACCTCACGGG
>JBJTBF010000035.1:0-11665 GCA_046091145.1 Acidimicrobiales bacterium
GCCCGAACGAGGGTCCGCGGTCCATGTGGATCTCGGAGCACGGCCCGCACGGTCCGGTGTCGCCCGCCTGCCAGAAGTTGTCCTTGTCGCCGAGTCTCTGGATGCGCTCCATCGGAACGCCGATCTGCTCGTGCCAGATTGCCTCGGCATCGTCGTCGCTCTCGTGGACGGTGATCCACAGTCGGTCACCGTCGAAGCCGAACACCTCGGTGACGAGTTCCCACGACCACGGGATCGCATCGGACTTGAAGTAGTCGCCGAAGGAGAAGTTGCCGAGCATCTCGAAGAACACGAGGTGCCGCTTGGTGCGCCCGACATCGTCGAGGTCGTTGTGCTTTCCGCCGGCCCGGACACACTTCTGCACGCTGACGGCGCGTGAGTAGGGCGAGGCCTCGTCACCGAGGAAGTAGGGCTTGAAGGGCACCATCCCGGCGACCGTGAACAGCAGGGTCGGGTCGTGCGGGATGAGGCTCGCGGAGGGGACCACCGAGTGGCCGTGGGAGGCAAAGAACGAGGTGAATGCCTGTCTCAGCTCGTCCGCCGTGCGCGGTTCGCGACCACCTGCCATGAGGCAGAGATGCTAGCCGTGGTGGCTGCTCTGGCGGGTTGAGATGTGCCGTCGCGCTGGTCCGGTCGCCGCACCCGGCCGGGTGTCGACACCGCCCGTTGCATCCGGACCCATTCGATCGACCACGTACCCGCGGACCGCCGACCACAGTGCACCGAGCAGTGCCCGCACTGCTGCGGCAACGTTGCGCAGGGTCATCGCCTCACGTGCCTCACCCAGCATCGACTTGACCTTCACGTAGGCCGCGATGCCGCTCAACGCCCCGAGTACGAACCAGAACAGCCGTCGCATCATGACCCGAGGTCCGTTTCGCGTCCGGTCTCACTGCTCATCGAGGCCACGGTAGTACGTCGGCATGTCGACTCCCACCGGCCGGAAGGATGTGGTGCCGGGGCCGATGACAGGTGGCTCACCGGTTCGTCCGGACCTCACGTCGTCCATGGCCAGTCCGATTGCATCGGTGACCGCGCGGCTCTTCGGTGCGAGCGACATGTGCACCACTGCATGGGCCAGGTTGTGCAGTGCCTCGGGCATGCCGATCAATGCCACCGCCTGGGCGGCGGCCGTTGCGACCGGGAGGGCACCGGGGTCGGCGGAGCCCACATCCTCGCTCGCGAAGATGACGATCCGTCGCGCGATGAATCGCGGGTCCTCGCCACCCTCGACCATCCTGGCCAGCCAGTGGAGCGCGCCGTCCACGTCGCCGGCCCGCATGCTCTTGATGAAAGGGGACGCGATGTCGTAGTGCGCATCACGGTCGAACCTCTGCACCGCCGTGTCGAGAGCCGCGGCGGCGTCTTCGGCCGTCACCTCTGTGCCGGTCGCGACCGCACAGGCAACCTCCAGGGCCATGAGCGCCTGTCTCGCGTCCCCGGTGCAGCGTTCCGCGATGACCCGCAGCACGTTCCCCGTCGCGGTCTTGCCCTCCATCCCGAGCCCCCGGCGCAGCACCGCGACCAGGGCACCGGTGTCGAGGGGACGCAACCGGAAGACCGAAGCCCTGCTGCGCAGAGCGGGGTTCACCGAGAACGACGGGTTCTCCGTCGTTGCACCGACGAGCGAGAGCAGCCCGCTCTCGACGGCGTGCAGGAGGGCGTCCTGCTGGGTCGTCGAGAACCGGTGGATCTCGTCGACGAACAGCAACGTGCCGAGCGAGTAGCGCCGGGAACGGTCGTCGGCCCGCTCGATGACCTCGCGCAGGTCCTTCACCCCCGACGACACTGCCGACAAACGCTCGAACTCCCTGTTCGTCGCGGTGGCGATGATCTCTGCGAGCGTGGTCTTGCCGGTGCCCGGCGGGCCCCAGAGGATCACGGTGGACAGCACATCGGCCTCGATGAGTCGCCGCAACGGCCGGCCGGGACCGACGATCTCGTCCTGTCCGAGCACTTCGTCGAGTGTCGTGGGTCTCAGGCGGGCAGCGAGCGGCGCGCGCTCCCTCAGTCGTTCCTCCGCGGACGCGGAGAAGAGGTCCCTCTCCCCCGGCACCTACTGGTTCCCCGCGGGCGGCGGGAGCAACCGCAGGCCGAGCTCGGAGAGATGCGACGGGTCGACGGGCGTCGGGGCGTTCGTCAGGGGATCCGACCCGCTCTGGGTCTTCGGGAACGCGATGACCTCACGGATGTTCTCCTCCCCCGCGAGGATCGCGGTGAGACGGTCGATGCCGAAGGCAAACCCGCCGTGCGGGGGTGCTCCGTAACGGAACGGCTGCAGGAAGAAGCCGAACTTCCGGTCTGCCTCCTCGTCGGAGATGCCGAGCAGGTTGAACACCCGTCGCTGCAGAGCCGGCTCATGGATGCGGATGGACCCGGAACCGAGCTCCCACCCGTTCAGGACCAGGTCGTACGCGAGAGCGCGGACCCTGAGCGGGTCCGTCTCGAACAGGTCGATGTCGTCGGGGTGCGGGTGGCAGAAGGGATGGTGTCCGGGCGTCGGCCGGCCCGATGTCTTGTCCACCCCCACGAACAGCGGGAACTCGGTGACCCACACGTAGCGGTACGGACCCTCGTGCACCGGCGGGCGGCCGATGTCGTTGCGCAAGTGGCCGAGGACCTCGCATGTGGTGTCCCATTCGTCCGCGACGATGAGGATGAGGTCCCCCTCGACCGCCCCCGTGGCCGACAGGAGCGCCGACTTCTCCGTGTCCTCGAGGAACTTGGCGACCGGTGAGTCGAGTGCGCCGTCGGCGAGCACCCGCATCCATACGAGGCCCTTTGCCCCGAACTTCTTCGCGCGTTCGGTGAGCGCGTCGAGCCTGTTGCGTCCGGCCGACGCTGTGTCGGGGTGTTCCGACGCCCGGACGCAGAGTCCCTTGACGGAGGCCGCACCGGAGAAAGCCTTGAACGAGGTGGTTGCGAAAACCCCGGTGAGCTCGATCAACTCGAGCCCGAAACGCAAGTCTGGCTTGTCGACCCCGAAGCGTTCCATCGCCTCTCGCCAGGTGATGCGCTCGATCGCGGGGGGACGGGCACCGGTCACGGCCTCGGCCGCCGCGGTCACGGCCCGGCCGATGAACTCGAGCACGTCGTCCTGCGACACGAAGGACATCTCTGCGTCCAGCTGTATGAACTCGTACTGGCGGTCGGCGCGCAGGTCCTCGTCGCGCAGGCAACGGGCGATCTGGTAATAGCGGTCGACGCCCGAGACCATCAGCAACTGCTTCCACAGCTGCGGGGACTGCGGCAGCGCGAAGAACGACCCCGGTTCCTTGCGGGACGGCACGAGGAACTCACGTGCGCCCTCGGGGGTGGACGGCATGAGGAACGGCGTCTCGACCTCGAGGAACCCGTTCCTCTCCATCTCGGCGCGGATGGCACTGTTCACCCTGGCCCGCACACGCAGGTTCCGTTGCATCCGCTCGCGACGGATGTCGATGTACCGGTACCGCAGCCGAACGGCCTCGTCCACGTCGTCTGCGCGCGCGTCCACCGGGAACGGCGGTGGCTCCGCGGAATTCAGCACCTCGACCGTGCAGTCACCGACCTCCACCTCGCCCGTCGACAGGGACGTGTTGACGGTCCCCTCCGGACGGGCCCGCACGGTACCCGTCACGCGGACCACCCACTCGCTGCGCACGTCCGTGTCATCGTCCACCACGCACTGCACGACGCCGCTGTGGTCGCGAAGGTCGACGAAGGCGAGATGCTCCCCGTGCTCCCGGCGGCGCGACACCCAACCGCACACGGACAC
The DNA here is from genome assembly GCA_046091145.1 of Acidimicrobiales bacterium. GTDB lineage: Bacteria > Actinomycetota > Acidimicrobiia > Acidimicrobiales > Ilumatobacteraceae > UBA2093. Next base: position 3,758 of record JBJTBF010000035.1, read on the forward strand.
CTGCTGGCCGATGTGTGCGGACGAGAGATGGCCGCACATGTGGGTGCGCATCGCGGTGGGGTTCGGGTCGGTCACTGTGTCCTCCGGGGGGTGCCTGGGCCGATCAGGCCGGCCACATGGGCGGCCAGTGCGTCCTGGCTGATCGTCGCCTGGGTCGAGTCGCCCATGTCGCGCACAGTGCACGTGCCTGAGGCCGCCTCGTCGGGGCCGACGATCACGGCGAGCCGGGCACCGCTGCGGTCCGCCGACTTCATCTGCGACTTCATGCTGCGTCCGTCGCATGCCCGGTCAGCCGACCAACCCGATGCGCGCAGGACATCCGTGATCCGCAGTGCGGCTGTTCCGTCGGATGTGTCCACAACGAACACGTCGACAGAACCCGTCTCAGCGGGGAACACACCCTCGGCATCACACGCGAGCAACGTGCGGTCGACGCCCAACGCAAAACCCACGCCACCTGTCGCCGGACCGCCCAGGTCCTCGACGAGGCCGTTGTAACGGCCTCCACCGCCGACGGCGTTCTGCGCACCCTCGAGGGACGATGCGACGAACTCGAAGGTCGTCCGTCTGTAGTAGTCAAGACCCCGCACCAGTCGCTCGTCCACCCGGAACGGGACCCCGAGTGCATCGAGACCGGCCGTGAACCGGGCGAAATGACCGCGCGCGCCGTCGGAGAGGAACTCCCCCATGGGGGGTGCGTCGGCCAGTGCGGCGGCGTCGGTCTCACGCTTCGAGTCGAGAACCCTGAGGGGGTTGCGCGCGAGGGTCTCTTTCGTCTCCGGGGCGAGTTCAGCGGAGCGTCGGCCGAAGTGGTCGCGCAGTGCCCCGGCGTACGCAGCGCGGTCACCTGCATCCCCGAGCGAGTTGACCACCAGTTCGACACGCTGCAGACCGAGCGAGACGAAGAACCGCCAGGCGAGAGCAACCACTTCCGCATCCAGCAAAGCATCGTCGGCACCGAGCACCTCGACCCCCACCTGGTCGAACTGGCGGTACCGACCGGCCTGCGGCTTCTCGTAGCGGAAGTTCGGACCCGAGTACCAGACCTTCCACGGGGCCACGGGCCGGTGCTGGGCGTATGCGCGACAGATGCTCGCGGTCTGTTCCGGACGGAGCGCCACATGCCGTTCGCCCTTGTCGACGAAGTCGTACATCTCCTTCGTCACGACGTCAGTGTGGTCGCCCAGGCGCGAGAACACACCGATGTCCTCGAACATCGGGGGGATCACGTGCCCGTAACCGGCCGGCTCCACCGTGGCCGCGAAGCGTGCAGTGAACGCGCGCCAGCGGCCGGCCTCGGGGGGGAGGATGTCGCGGGTGCCCGGACTGGTCTGGAAACTCGGCACGACAGCGAAGGCTAGTCCGAGCCGCCGCCGGGCACGATGCGATATGCGTCGTAGACGGAGTCAATCGCCTTGATCGTGCGCAGCACGGAGTCGAGATGGTTCGGGTCGCCCATCTCGAACTCGAAGCGCATGCGCGCGACCTTGTCGGAGCCAGTGTGGGTGGTGCAGGCCACGATGTTGACGTGCTGTTCGGACAGGGAGTTCGCCACGTCACGCAGGAGCCGGCTGCGGTCGAGCGCGACCACCTCCACCCCCGCCCGGAAGAGTGCCCCCGCGACCGAACCGGACCACTCGACCTCCACGAGCCGCGTCGGCTCGTCGTACGCCAGCGTGGTCGCGTTCGCGCAGTCCGCCCTGTGCACGCTGACTCCACGTCCCTTGGTGACGAAGCCCACGATGTCGTCGCCGGGCACCGGGGTGCAGCAACGCGACAGCCTCACCAGCACGTCGTCCAGTCCCTCCACGTGGATGCCGGCGATGCTCCGCGGGATGCCGTCGGTGCGGTCGGCGCGCATCGGCATGGCGAGCACCTCGCCCTCGGCCTCGTTGCGCACAGCCCTTCCGATCCGCTGCGCGAAGTTCCGTGCGGACACGTGGTGCTCGCCGATGGAGGCGAACAGGGTGTCCGGGTCGGAGATGTTCATTGCCTCCATCTCGTGCAGCAGCACTTCGGAGGCCCAGATGCGCTCCACCGGGAGACCCTCACGCCTCAGTTCCGCAGCCAGTTCGTCACGGCCCGCCTCGACCATGTCCTCCCGCCGCTCGCGCGTGAACCACTGCTTGATCTTGTTCCGGGCCCGGGGCGACCGCACGAAACCCAGCCAGTCCCGCGACGGTCCCGCGTCATCCACCTTCGAAGTGAAGATCTCGCAGGTGTCGCCGGAGTTCAACGAACCGTCCAGCGGCACGAGACGGCCGTTCACCCTGGCCCCGACGCAGCGGTGGCCGACCTCCGTGTGCACGGCGTAGGCGAAGTCGACCGGTGTCGAGTTCACGGGCAGGGTGATCACGCGTCCCTTCGGCGTGAAGACGAATATCTCCTCCTGGTCGAGGTCCGACTTCAGCTCCGCCAAGAACTGGTCAGGGTCGAGTGCCTCGGTCTGCCAGTCGATGATGCGGTTCAGCCAGTCCATGTCGCCGGACTCGGCGCCGTGCTTGTAGGTGAAGTGGGCGGCGACGCCGAACTCTGCCTGTTCGTGCATCTCCCTGGTGCGGATCTGGACCTCGAGCGGCTTGCCGCCGGGGCCGATCACCGTCGTGTGAAGTGACTGGTAGAGGTTGAACTTCGGCATCGCGATGTAGTCCTTGAACCGGCCCACCACCGGCTTCCACCTGCCGTGGATGCACCCGAGGGCCGCGTAACAGTCACGCACGTTGTCCACGATGATGCGGATCGCGTTCAGGTCGAAGATCTCTTCGAAATCACGGTCCTTCTGGACCATCTTCTCGTAGATGCTCCAGAGGTGCTTGCCGCGGCCGGTGACCTCGCCGACGATCTGGGACTGTGCGAGCCGTCCCTGCACCTCGGCGATCGCCTTCGCGAGGTAGACGTCGCGTTCCGGGGTGCGGCTCGACACCAGGTGATCGAGTTCGGCGAAACGCTTCGGGTGGAGTGCCGAGAACGCGAGGTCCTCGAGCTGCTGCTTCATCTCGTCCATGCCGAGGCGGTGGGCCAGGGGCGCATAGATGTCGAGTGTCTCCTGGGCGACGCGCTGCTGCTTGTCCACGGGCGTGCCCGCGAGCGTCCGCATGTTGTGCAACCGGTCCGCGAGCTTGATGACGAGCACGCGGATGTCGCGTGCCATCGCGACCAGCATCTTGCGCATCGTGGCTGCCTGCTGCTCCTCGCGGGATTCGAACTGGATGCGGTCGAGCTTGGTCACACCGTCGACGAGGGCAGCAACCTCCTCGCCGAAGTCCCGTCGCACGTCATCGAGGGTGATCTCGGTGTCCTCGACCGCGTCGTGGAGGAGGGCCGCCGCCAACGACACCTCGTCGAGACCGGTGTCGGCAACGATGCGTGCCACCGCGATCGGGTGGTTGATGTAGGCCTCCCCCGAGGAGCGCATCTGGTTCTGGTGGGCGGCCCGCGCGGTCTCGTAGGCACGGTTGACCATCGTCACCGGGCTCTTCGGGTGGCGGCGCCTGAAAGACGCCAGGAGCGGTGTGAGTTCCTCGATGGGCGCGCTGTGGTGCCGGCGCCACGGAAGCACGCGGTCGGCTGTTCCCATGGAACGAGCCTAGCGACGGCCCTTCTTGCGTGGCCGCGGGGGGTGACTGAGCACGGCCTCCGCGGTGACCACGGCTGCCGCGGGCTCCCCCTCGAGGTCGGCGACCCTCGTGACTGCTGCACCGCGCCTGCCGGCCGGTGCACCTGTCGCCATGAGGTGCGCCATTTCGGCGCCGAGGGACAGGTGGCCCTTCTGCGCTGCATACGCGGTCTCGCGGTTCTTCAGGATGCCGAGAAGAGGCGCCGCGATGAAGATCGAGGAGTACGCACCGGTCGCGAGCCCGACGATGAGGGCGAGAGCGAACTCCTGCAGGGCGACGGCACCGAAGACGCCCGAGCCGAGCACGAGAAGGCTGATCACCGGCAGCACTGCGGCCACCGAGGTGTTCAGCGACCGCATCAGCACCTGGTTCATCGACACGTTCACGATGTCGCCGTAGGACACACGGCTTCCGGAGAACCTCTGGGTGTTCTCGTGGACCTTGTCGAACACCACGATCGTGTCGTACAGGGAGAAGCCGAGGATGGTGAGGAACGCAACGACGGTGGCGGGCGTGACCTCGAGACCGAGCAGGGAGTACACACCGACACTGACACCGACGTCGTGCACCATGGCAGCAATCGCCGACAGCGCCATGCGCCACTCGAAACGCCAGGAGATGAACGCCGACACGAACAACATGAAGACGAGGAGCGCACGCACCGCCTTGTTGGTGATGCTGCGGCCCCAGGTGGAGCTCACCGTCGCCTGGCTGACGTCCTGTGAGTCGACCTTCGCCTTCTCCGCGAGCGCCTTCTGCACCTCCGTGACCTTGGTCGGCTCCAGCGCGCCCGCCTGGATGCGGATGCGCTGCTCGCCGGACGACGTCAGAAGCTGGAACTTGGCGTTCTTCTCGTCGACACCCTTCGACGTGAGCACCTCCCGCGCGGAGTCAACCGTGATCGTCGAGGTGACCGGCACCTCCCATGCGACGCCGCCCTTGAAGTCGATGCCGAGGTTCAGGCCCTGGAACAGGATGGACCCGAGCGTCATCAGGAGAAGCGCACCCGAGAAGAGGAAACCCCACCTGCGCCGGCCGAAGAAGTCGACCGTGGTCTCGCCCCTGTACAGGCGACCGAATGCACCGCTCATGACGCCACCTCTGTTGCCACCTTGCGCACACCGAGCACACCGGCGCGGTTCATGAAGCCCGTCCGGGCGAGAAGCAGAACCGCCGGCCTGGTGAAGAGGTACGACACCACGATGTCGGACAACGTGGACAGTCCGAGGAAGAACGCAAAGCCCCGGACCGGTCCGACCGTGAGCCACCACAGCACGAGGGCACCGAGGAACGACACCGTGTCGGCGGCAAGGATGGTGCGCCACGCACTGTCGAAGCCGCGGGCGGCCGAGTTGCGCAGCGTGCGGCCCTTGTGCAGGTCGTCCTTCAGTTTCTCGAAGAAGACGACGTAGGAGTCCACGGTGACGCCGATCGACACGATGATGCCCGCGGCACCCGACAGGGTGAGCGCGAGGCCGTTCGTGCGGGACAGCCACGAGATGACGGTCCACAGGAGCATTCCCGAGACCGAGATGCCCGCGACCACCACGAGGGCGATGAGCCGGTAGTAGAGAACCAGGAACAGCAGGACGAGCGCGACGCCGATGAGCCCGGAGACGACAGCGGCATGGAGCGAGCTCTTGCCGAGGGTGGCCGAGACCGTCTGGACGGTCGGTGTGTCGAACTGCACCGGCACTGCGCCGAACTGGAGGATCTTTGCCAGGTCGGCAGCCTCGGCCTCGGTGAAATCACCGGAGATCTGCACGTTGCCGTTGAAGTTCGGGGTCTGCACCACCGGTGCCGAGATGACCTTCCCGTCGAGCACGATCGCGATCTGTTTCGTGGGGCACGACGCGTCACCGGCATAGCACTGCCTGGCGAGTGAGTTCCAGAGGTCCTCGCCGTCGGCGCCGCCCCGCAGGGACACGGTGACCACCCAACCGCCGTTCGAGATCTCCGGCGACGCCTGCTTCTCGAACACCTTGCCCGTCGCGGCAACCGGACCCACGAGATACACGGCGTCACCCTTGGCTGCGACCAGCACCTCCTGGCCGGGCTGGAGGCCCGTCGATGCCGCGACGGTGGTGTCTGTCGAACCTGTCGTGGCCGTATCCGGGACACTGTCGGTGGGGGGAACGGTGCTCCCCGGCACCCTCGAGCTGCCGAGGCCGCCCGCAGGTGCCGCAAGTGTCGACGACGGCGACTTGGCCCCCGTCACCGTCGTGGACGGGGCGACCGTGGTGTCCGCCGGGGTCTGCTGGCCCATCTGGATCACCGGTCGCAGTTGGACCTCACCGGAACGTCCGACCAGCTCGAGGGCGCGCTGCTGGTCCTTCACACCCGGGAGGTTCACCACGACGGTGCGTCCCTGACGGATGATCTCGGGTTCGGCCACGCCGATCGAGTCGACCCGCTGGCGGATCACGTCGACCGCGACGCTGATGGCGGCCTCGTCGAACGTTCCCTTCGGTGTGAGCGTGACGGATGCACCGCCCTGCAGGTCGAGACCGAGCGACGGTGAGTTCCCGGCCACGATCCCGGCGACGAACAGACCCCCCGTCACCAGCAGGGTGGCAACGAGCGTGACGACGAGACGACGGGTCATCTGGTCACTTCGAGTCGGCCGGGACGACCTTGCGGGCGACCGCACCGCGCGACACGCGGATCTCGATCCGCTCGGTGCCGTGACCGTCGGCGATGTCCAGCCAGAGGATGTCGCCCTCGATGGCCGTGACGAACCCGTAGATGCCGGAGTTCAGCACGACCTCGTCGTCGACCGACAGCCCCGACTGGAGGGCCGAGGTCTCCTTCATGCGCTTGCGCTGGGGCCGCAGCAGAAGGAAGTACATGCCCGCGAAGATCGCACCGAAGAAGAACAGCTGGAAGAGGGCGCTGCCGTTGTTGGTGCTGGAAGAGTCGGTGGCGGCGATCAGGGCGGGGTTCACGGGTTGCGAGCCTAGCGACGGACGGCCCCGCGGGACTCACCCCCACACGGCGAGAACCCTCTCCCGGAGGGACCCGAACGTTCCGGCGGCGATGGCCGACCTGATCGACTCCATCAACTGGAGCGTCCACGAGATGTTGTGCATCGACACCAGTCGTGATGCCGTGGGTTCGCCCGCCTGCATCAGGTGCCTGATGTAGCCCCGCGAGTGCCGTGCACACACCGAACAGGCGCAAGTGTCGTCGAGCGGGGCATCATCCCGCGCATGCCGCGCGTTCTTCACATGCAGCTTCCCCTCCGAGGTCAGCGCGGTGCCGTGCCGGCCGAGCCTCGTCTGCAGGACGCAGTCGAACTGGTCGACCCCGAGCGCCACCGCCTCGACGATCGACGCGGGGTCGCCGACCCCCATCAGGTACCGGGGTCTGTCGGCCGGCAGGTGCGTGATCGCTGCCCCGAGGGCCGGGAGCATCTCCTCGCGGGTCTCCCCCACGGACAGGCCACCGATTGCGTACCCATCGAAACCGATCTCCACCGTGCGTTGTGCGCTCTCAGAGCGCATTGCGGTGTGCGTCCCTCCCTGCACGATGCCGAACAGTGACTGGTCGGGTCGCGTGTGCGCGTTCCTCGCGCGCACGGCCCATGCTGCCGTGCGCTCGAGTGCGAGCCTGACGTCGGCGTCGGTTGCCGGCAGTGCCGTGCACACGTCGAGCACCATCTGGATGTCGGCACCGATCCTTTGCTGCACGTCGACCGCTGCCTCCGGCGTGAAGCGGTGGGTCGAGCCGTCATAGGTCGACCTGAACGTCACACCGTCGTCGTCGACCTTCGGGTCGAGGGAGAAGACCTGGAAACCACCGGAGTCGGTGAGGGTCAGCCCGTCCCATCCGGCGAAGGCACCCAGACCACCGAAACCCTCGATGGTCTCGGCCCCCGGCCGCAGCATGAGGTGGTACGTGTTCCCGAGCACTATCCGTGCGCCGAGCATCGCGTAGTCGTCGGCGCTCAGGTACTTCACCGCACCGCGCGTGCCGACAGGCATGAAGCAGGGGGTCTCGTACGCACCACGTACCGTGACAGCGGAGCCGGTGCGTGCCGCGCCGTCCGATGCGGTGGCGGTGTGAACGACCTCAAACACCGACGGGGCCCCCTGCATGGCGGTCGAGCAGCATCGCATCACCGAACGAGAGGAACCGGTAGCGCTGGTCAATGGCCTCGGAGTACAGGTCACGCCAGCGCGCACCGATGAAGGAATCGATCATCAGGAGAAGTGTGGTGCGCGGCATGTGGAAGTTCGTCATCAGCAGGTCGACCGTGTTCCAGCGGTACCCACGCGAGATGAAGAGCGAC
>JBJTBF010000036.1:0-9977 GCA_046091145.1 Acidimicrobiales bacterium
GTGCACCGACTGCGGCGGCTGCGTCGCCGCCGCCGTTGCCCGTGAAGACGACGATGTTGGACGCGAGCGTGCGCGCCTTGGAGACGAGCTCGAGCGTGCCGGAGGTGGGTGCGCCGTTGGCGACCTGTCCGAAGACCCAGATGTTGTTCAGTGCCATGTTCTTCCCGTTCCCGTCTCTCAGATGACCTTCAGGTTCTCGAGGTAGGCGACGATCTTGCCGAACGTCTCGCCGTCGTCCTCGATGATCTCGCCCGCCTGGCGCGCCTCGGCCTGCGCCACGTTCGTGATCTTCTGGCCTGCGCCGTCCCAGCCGACCGGCGAGACGCCGAGGTCGGATGCCTTGACTTCCTCGATCGGCTTCGACTTCGCGGCCATGATGCCCTTGAAGCTCGGGTAGCGCGGCTCCACCACACCGGCGGTGACGCTGATGAGCGCGGGCAGCGGACAGGTGACCTCGTCGTAGCCGGCCTCGGTCTGGCGGTCGACCTTCAGTGCGCCGCCGTCGACGGCGACCTTCTTCGCGAACGTGACCGACGGGAGACCGAGAAGCTCGGCCATCTGCTCGGGCACGGTGCCCGTGTAACCGTCGCTCGACTCTGTCGCCGCGATGATGAGGTCGGCACCACCGAGACGCTGCACCGCCGCCGCGAGGATGCGCGCGGTGGTGAGTGCGTCGCTGCCCTGCAGAGCGGGGTCGCTCACGAGCACACCCTTTGCCGCGCCCATCGCGAGTGCGGTGCGCAGCCCTGAGGTCTCGTTGTTCGGTGCCATCGACACGAGGCTCACCTCACCGCCGCCGGCCTTGTCGACCAGCTGCAGAGCCATCTCGACGCCGTAGGCATCGGAGTCGTCGAGGATCAGCTTGCCCTCGCGCTTCAGGGTGTTGGTTGACCCGTTGAGCTCGCCGGGGACGGCCGGGTCGGGGATCTGCTTGACGCACACGATCACGTTCATAGGGCAACATTCTTACCCCCGCATCCACAGGTCACCCAACCCCGGGACGCTCCCGGGCGTGACGTTTGTCCCCCGACCCCCAAAGGCCCGCTGGTACCGTTTCGGCCTTGCGCCTGCTGCTCGTCGTCAACTCGTTCGCCTCGTCGGTGACCGCAAGGAACACGGTGGTGGTGCACCAGACACTGGCCCGTCACCACGACGTGCAGGTGGTGGAGACGAACCGCCGCGGGCATGCCACGCGGTTCGCCCAGGATGCCGCCCGCCGCGGGATAGATGCGGTCGTGTCGTTCGGGGGTGACGGCACCCTGAACGAGGTCGCCACCGGAGTGGCGGGCACCGACACCGCCCTTGCCGTTCTGCCCGGCGGTTCCACCAACGTGTTCGCCCGCACCATCGGCATCCCGAACGATGCCCTCGAGGCAGTCGAACTGCTCGTCGGCGCCATCGACCGGGGCAACATCGCACCGATCGGGCTCGGCCGGTGCAACGGCCGGTACTTCACCTTCCACACCGGAATCGGGTACGACGCCGCGGTCGTGCGACGCGTCGAGGAGCGGGCCGCCCTGAAGCGCTACGCCGGCCATCCACTGTTCGTGGTCGCGTCGTTGCGCACGTGGGCGCTCGACTACGACCGTGCGACGCCGCACTTCGGCGTCGACTTCGGGGACGGCAACCCGGTCGGCGACGCGTACTTCACGATCGTGATGAACACCAACCCCTACACGTTCCTCGGCAACAGACCGCTCGACCTCGTTCCGGGCACCGAGCCGGGACGTGGTCTCTCGGTGGTCACGTTCCGCTCGATGAATGCCACCCACATCCTGCGCTCGCTCGGCTCCGCCCTGAGGGGCGGCGGCATTCCCGACGCACCGTGGCTCGACATCAGGCGCAATGTCACGTCACTCTCCGTGGGGAACCCCGTGTCGTTCCCCTACCAACTCGATGGCGACTACCTGGGCGAGACCCAGCAGTTGCGCTTCGAGCACGTGCCCGATGCCGTGCGGCTCGTGCGCAGCGGTGTCTGACGCGGCCGGCCGCTCAGAGCCCAAGTGCAGAGCGGGCAACGTCCGGCACGTTCGTGACGATCCCGTCGACGCCCCATGAGGCGAGCTCCACGATGCGGGCGGGGTCATCCACCGTCCACACGTTCACCTGGAGGCCCTCCGCGTGGAACCCGTCCACGCATGCCTTGGTGAGGACCCGGTCCCACGGGTGCAGGGCGATGTGGCCGGAGCGGGCGAGGTCGCGTGCGGTGCGGGCGGCATCCTCATCGCGGACCCCGGGGGTCAACCAGGCGGTGCGCACCGACGGCAGCAGCGTGCGCATCGCATCCACCGTGCGGCGGTTGAACGACGAGATCACCCATCGTGGGTCCTCGCCGCGCTGGGCGAGGTAACCCGCGACCGTCGCGGCGAGCGTGTCGTTCTCGTCGAAGTCGACGTCCTCGTGCCAGTTCTTGATCTCGATGTTCACCCACATCCCCTCGCAGGCATCGAGTGCCTCGGGCAGCATCGGCACATGCGAGGGGAGCCCGGCGGCATCGAGGTCGACGATGTTGCGACCGTCGGCGAGATGGTCGTCGTGGTGAACCGCCATCGCACCGTCGAGGGTGCGGCGCACGTCCAGTTCGACGGCATCGGCACCCATCCGGCCCGCGGTGCGGAACGCCGCGAGAGTGTTCTCGGTCTCGGCGCGCGATGCTCCCCGGTGGGCGATGATCTGGGGAACGCTCAGGACGGGCCTCCGGGTTAGGGCGGACATGTTGTCCACGGGTCTGTGGATAACAAAATACACGTCTGGAACTTCCCCCGAACCTTTGTCACCCCGTCGGTTCGTCCGTAGCGTTCTCACTTGTCCGGTTCGCCGGGCATCCCCGTCGAAGCGCCTCGTGCGCCAGGAACAACCGAAGGAACCGATCGTGTCGATCCTCGCATCCGCACTGGCACTCGGAAACGCCGACTATTCGTGGCGCAATCGCGCGGTGTGCCGGGACACGGATCCCGAGTTGTTCTTCCCGGTCGGTACCACCGGTCAGGCCCTCCTCCAGATTGCGAAGGCCAAGGGTGTGTGCTGCGAGTGCCCCGTGAAGGATGAGTGCCTCGACTTCGCGATGGAGACCAACCAGGACACCGGCATCTGGGGTGGTTTCTCCGAGGACGAGCGACGCCAGATGCGCCGGCAGGCCGCGGCCCGCACCCGCACGGCAATCACACAGCAGCAGGCCTGAGTCGCTGCGCTGCCCGTCGGGGCCGGCGCACAACCTTCCCGCCTACGCCTCCTCCGGCATCGGCACACGCAGTTCGATCATCGTGCCGTGATGGCCCGGGCGGGCGGTGAGCGAGGACTCCTCGAGTTCGCCGGCCGTCGCACGGCGCATGTGGATGGAGCCCCCGAGTTCGGTGGTCACGAGCGTGCGCACGATGGAGAGCCCGAGACCGGTCTGGGCACCGAGGTCGAAACCGTCGGGGATGCCGTGGCCGTCATCGACGACCTTGATCACGAGTTCGGCCCCGTCGTGGGACAGGTTCACCACTGCGTTGCCGCCGCCGCTTCCCTCGGGGAATCCGTGGTCGATCGAGTTCTGCAGCAACTCGGTGAGCACGACCGACAGCGGGGTGACCACCGTGGCGGGGAGACGACCTCCGTCACCGACCACGGTGAATCGCATCGGACGGTCGGGTGACTGCAGACCCTCCTCCACGAGCCGCAGCAGCGGACGCACGATCTCGATGAACGCAACGTCGTCACCGGCCTCCCGCGAGAGTGTCTCGTGCACGAGCGCGATGGTGCGGATGCGCCGCACGGACTCTGCCACCGCTGCCTTTGCCTCCTGGGACTCGAGCCGGCGACCCTGCAGGCGCAGCAACGAGGAGATCGTCTGGAGGTTGTTCTTCACGCGGTGGTGGATCTCGCGGATCGTCGCGTCGCGCGACAGGATCATGCGGTCACGGCGGCGGAGCTCGCTGACATCACGCAGCAGCATGATGGCCCCGGTGGCATGCCGTGCACCCTCCGCATCCCTCTCGACCAGCGGTATGCAACGGGTCAACAGTGTGACCTCGGCCGTCTGGTCGAACTCCTCCACCACCGGCTCGCAACGCTCGAACGCCTGCCGCACCGAACTGTCGATCACACCGAGCTCGGCGAGGGTCTGGCCAACGAGCGTGGCTTTGATGCCCACCCTGTGGAGGGCAGACGTCGCGTTCGGCGACGCGTAACGGATGCGCGCGTCGCCGTCGAGAACGACCGCACCGTCACCCACACGCGGCGCGACACTGCTGTCGGCCACACGGCCCGAGAACGGGAACTCCCCGGAGGCGACCATGTCACTGAAACGCTCGAACAGACCACGGTAGGTGCGCTCCAGTTCCCCGGGCTGGCGGCCGCTGCGCTGCGACCACTCGCGGGTCAGCACCGCCACCGTGCGGCCCTCGTGACGCACCGGGATCGCCATCATCAGGCACTCATCGACGTTCCCGTCGACCGTGACCTCACCCTCGCAGACGGTGCCAGTGCGGTATGCGGAGTCCACCAGTTCCCGCTCGCCCCGGGGGTACCTGGTTCCCACGAAGTCCGTGACGTACAGCGTCTGGCCGGTCGCGGCACGCACCTGGGCGAGAACCACCCAGCCGCCGTCGGTTGTGGGTGCGTGCAGCATGAGGTCGGCGAAGCAGAGATCCGCGAGCATCCCCCACTCGCCGATGAGGTTCACCACGTGTGTGGTGTCCTCCTTTGAGAGTTCGGTGTGCTGACGCGCAATTTCGCCGACTGTGGGCATCGGTCACCTCCGCTCCCAGTCTGCCCTACTGCCGTCCGACGGCGCTGGCTATCGACTCCAGCACGGACTCCTGGTCGGCCCCGGCAACGAGAGGCACGACCCGCACGTCCAACACCGCAGCGCGCAGATGACCGATGCCGTCCGCATGACGGAGTGCGGTGTCTGCCACCCTGCGGTGGACCTGCGCCACAGTGGTGAGTGCCACGGCGGCATCGATGCCAGCGACACGGGCGGCGACTTGCTCCGCGGCCGGGAGGTTCTCGCTCCCGCCGCCCTCGACCACGCGGTTCGCCACGGCGGACGTGACGGTCATGCCGCGCGCACGCAGACGCCCTGCGAGATATGCGGCCTCGTCGACCGAGCCTGCCTCCGCGGAGGCGACCACGAGGCATCGCACACGGTCCGACGACAGGAGACGCTCCACCTCGTCGGCCCGCGCGATGAAACCCTTCTCCATCGACTGCAGCAGCACGAAGAACTCGGCCACGTCGCCGAGGAACTGTGCACCGAGCAAACGGTCGGCCACCATGAGGAACGGTTTGGTGGCGACCGCGGCGAGTCGGTTGCGGTACGGGAACGTGAGCCACCGCAGCAGCCGGCCACCGAAGAACTCCCGCATCCGCTGGGGTGCGAACAGCAGGTCGAGTCCGTTGCGCGAGGGCGGCGTGTCGACCACCACCAGGTCGAAGTCGACTGACATCGACAGCTCGTTCACCTGCTCCATTGCGATGTAGTCGTGGCTGTTCACGAAGCGCGAGGTGATGTTGTCGTACAGGGGGTTGCGCAGCACGCGCCCCGCCGTCGCCTCATCGCGCGCGTGCCTGCGGATCAGTGCGTCCCATCCTGCCTTGGTGTCGAGCATCCGCACGGTCAACGAACCCGCCCCCTCGACCGCGACCGAGCCGTGGCCCGACGGGTTGATGCCCAGAGCCTGCGCAAGCCTGCGCGCGGGGTCGACGGTGATCACTAGCCCGCGGTCGCCGGCGCGCGCCGCGACGAGACCCACGGCCGCGGCGGTCGAGGTCTTGCCGACCCCGCCGCTGCCGCAGACGATCACGAAACGGGGTGTGCTCATGCCGGCATGTCCGCAATCACCCGTGCGAGATGCTCGCTCACCTGTTGTTCGTCCCCGCCGACGGCAGGCAGTTCCATCACCGGGACCCCGAGAGCACCGAGCGCACCGGTCGCATCGGTCTGCGCGAGCCGGCGTTCCACCGACATGCGCACGGAGCGGGCGTGCGCCGGGGCGACCGATGCGAACCACGGGTCGGCGGCCAGCACCTGCGCGTCGTGCGGCACGGCCGGTTCAGCAGAGTTCACGACGACCGCGGCAACCTCCGTGCGCGTGCCGGTGCGCAGCCGTCCGACCAGTTCCACGGTCTCGGTCACCGGCAGTTCCTCGGCCGTGGTGACCGCGACAACGGCGCAGGCCGCGGGGTCATCGAGAATGGCGAGCATCCACGCGGTCTGGTCCCGCAGCGGGCCCCGCGGCACCAGCGAGTTGATCGTGCGCGGGGATGCGATCTGCGCCACGATGTGCCCCGACGCCTCGGCATCGACGACCACGAGGTCGAAATGCCTCTCGCGCACCTCCCAGCACACCTTGCCGACCCCGAGCACCTCCTTCACACCCGGCGCGGCATCGGCCACGAAGTCGAAGGTGGACGCGAGCGCACTGATGTCGGGCATGAGAGGCAGCCGCAGGTGGATGCGCACGTACTCCTGCAGCGAGCGGTCGGTGCGCATCACCATGGCCGACAGGTTCGGTGCCACCTCCACGGGGTCGTACCCGATGCCGCCCGCGCCGAGCGCCCGCGGCACGGCATCCGAGCCATCCATTCCGCACACCAGCGTGCGCAGACCGCGCGCTGACGCGGTGCGTGCGAGCGCACACGCCACAGTTGACTTGCCTGTTCCCCCCTTGCCCGTGACGAACAGCAGGCGCCGGTCGAGGAGGTTCGTCAGGTCAGCCGCCGAAACCGATCTTCGGGCCCGACTGGTCGCTGCCGATCTCGACGAAGGCGATCTTCGCAGCAGGAATCGCCACGTCGCGGCCCTTCTTGTCGGTGAGCCAGAGTGTCTCCACCTTGCCGGCGAGAGCCTGCTCGACCGTGGCCTTCAGCGCCTCGCGCTTCTTGGGGTCGTCCTCGACCTCGATCGAGATCTCGCGGGGTGACTGGGTGATGCCGATGCGGATGTCCACGGGTACGAGGCTACGGGGTCAGCCGAGCGAGAGCTTGCTCGAGAAGATGCGCGTGGGCCGCATGGCGAGTATCTCGGCGGCGAGACGGTGGAAAGCAGCCCCTGCCTCGGACTCCGGGGCGACGGCAGCGATCGGTCGGCCGTCGTCGCCGCCCTCGCGCATCTCGGTCACCAGGGGGATCTGTGCGAGCAACGGCACGTCCAGCTCGTCGGCGAGGGCCGCACCGCCGCCGCTGCCGAAGAGTTCGTAGCGCTTGCCGTCGTCACCGGTGAACCACGACATGTTCTCGATGACCCCGCGCACCGGCAGGTTCACCTTCTTCGCCATCGCCGCGGACAGACGAGCGACCTTCTGTGCCGCCGGCTGGGGCGTGGTGACCACGAGCACCTCGGCCTTCGGCAGGTACTGGCTGAGCGACAGCGCGATGTCGCCCGTGCCGGGGGGCATGTCGATCAGGAGGTAGTCGGGCTCGTCCCAGAACACGTCGGTGAGGAACTGCTCGAGCGCCTTGTGCAGCATCGGCCCGCGCCAGATGACGGCCTCACCGTCGGGCACGAAGTACCCGATCGAGATGCAGCGCACGCCCCATGCCTCGGGGGGAAGCAGCATGTTGTCGATGACCACCGGCTCACGTTCGGCACCCAGCATGCGCGGGATGGAGAACCCGTAGATGTCGGCGTCCACCACGCCGACCTTCTTGCCGGCGGCAGCGAGGGCCACCGCCAGGTTGGTGGTGACACTGCTCTTGCCGACACCGCCCTTTCCGGATGACACCAGGATCGGCTTCGTACGGGAATCCTTCGCCGCGAACGGAATGGCCCTCCCCTGTGCATGACCGTGGGCGGCACTGGAACCCGCGGTTGCGGCCGGGTCGCCGTGCACCATCTCGCGCACACGGGCGCGCTCGGCGTCCGTCATCACACCGAAGTCGATCGCCACGTTGCCGTTCGGCGAGAGCGGTGCGACGGCGGCGGTGACTCTGTTCTGGATCTCGTTGCGCAGCGGACAGCCGGGCACGGTGAGCACCACCGTGAGCGACACCCCGTTCGCGGTGACCGCGACATCGCGCACCATCCCGAGGTCCACGACGGAGCGGTGCAGCTCGGGGTCCTCCACCGGGCGCAGGGCCTCGATGATCTCGTCGGTGGTGGCGGGCATGGTGTCTCCGGTGGGGGTTCGGCCGAAATAGCACTACGGCGATAGGTAGAATACCCACATGGCCCGAGCGAACGACACGGCACCCGTCACGGTCACACCCGTGATGACGCCGAAGGCATTCACCGCCACCGTGTCCGCGCTCACGTCCGCGTTCGGCGACCCCACCCGACGTGCCATCTATCTCTTCGCCCGCGAGCACGACTCGGGGGTCACCGCATCACAGGTCGCGGAGAAGTTCGATCTCCACGCGAACGTTGCCCGCCATCACCTCGACAAGCTCGCCGCCGGCGGGTACCTCGAGGCGAACGTCGAGAAACCGAGGGGCGCAGGCGCCGGCCGCCCCTCGAAGCACTACAGGGTGGCCAGCACCGCCCAGGACCTCGAGCTGCCGGTGCGCACCGACGACCTCGTGCTGTCGTTGCTCGGCAAGGCGCTCGCCGCGCTGCCCCCCGACAGTGCGCACCAGCTTGCCGAACAGGTGGGACGCGACTACGGGAGCGCAATGGCTGCGAGCCTCACCGGCGTCGACGCGAACGCCGGGCACCGGTCCCTGCGCTCCGCCATCCAGGCCGTTGCCGATGCCCTCACCGCGCACGGCTTCGCCGCGCACGCCGATGCCACCCCGAACAAGGTGCGCATCATCACCAGCCATTGCCCCTTCGGTGACGTGGCGATCGAGCACCCCGTGATCTGTGCCGTGGAGCGTGGAATGGTGAAGGGGATGCTCGAGGCGCTCTACGGCGAGACGAACCCCGAGACCATCGGTTCTCTCCCCTCGGGCGACACCCTCTGCATCACCACCGTCTGACCGCCACGCTCCTGAGCAGCGAGGCGGAGGCCGTCAGCCCTTGAACGTCGGGCCGGTCCACACCCTGAGACGACCGTTGGCCAGAACCGCAGAGATCTTTGTGCGGTAGCGGGTACCGCTCACCACTGGCGAGGTGACGCTGAGTGCCAGCCGGCCGTTCGGAGAACCGGCACGCACGACCGATTTTCCGGGTCCGGAGATCCGCTCGAACACGACGGTGTAGCTGATCACCTTGGTCCCCTTCTGCGGGGGCCTGATCGTGGTCTTCACCTTCGTGCCGGTTCTGGTCATGGACACGGCCGCCGCGACCGCGGCGGGCGCAGGCTGGGGCACGGCGATGCGCACTGTCGGCAATGCAACCGGGGTGTTCGGGGCCGGAGCGGACGGCGTGAGTACCGCAGCCTGCGTGACAGGGGCCGTCGTGGTGGTCGCAGGAAGTGTGGTCGCCGCCACGGGGGTGGTGGTGGTGGTGACGGCCACCTGTATCGGTGCCCGAGCGACCGTCGTTGTCGTCGCCGCAACTGTTGTCGTCGTCGCCGCAGGAGCCACAGTCGTCGTCGTCGCCGCAGGAGCCACAGTCGTCGTCGCCGCAGGAGCCACAGTCGTGGTCGGCGCTGGAGCCAGATTCGGCGGCGTCGCCGCCCCGGTTGGGGGCGGCACCGCAGAGCCCACTGTGAGCGTGAACGACACTTGCTCGCGGCGGCCGTCGGCATCCCTCACCACAACCGCGGAGGTGTACGTTCCGGCGGACGCCGGCGTGCCCGTGAGTGCGCCGGTGCTGGAGTTGATGGTGAGCCATGCCGGCTTTGCCGCAACTCCCTCGACCGCCATCACCTCGGCATCGGGGCTGTGGAACACGTACGGCGAGCGGCCCCCGGTCAGGTTGATCGGGATGGAGACAGGTGACCCTGCAGTACCGGTCGCCGGCGCATACGACGCATTCATTCTGTCCATGTCGGCAGACGTCACCTTGTATGCGTAGTAGTCGCTGTTCGCGTCGAGGTCGACCCTCGCGAGCCTTCCACCCACCAGCGTGGATGCCAGATATCCACGCGAGTCAGCCAGATAGCCCTGTG
>JBJTBF010000037.1:0-33721 GCA_046091145.1 Acidimicrobiales bacterium
ACCTTCCGGGATCGTCCAACTGGCAGGACAGCGGGTTTTGGTCCCGTTAATAGGGGTTCGAGTCCTCTTCCCGGAACCATCCGCACCCCGTGCCCGAGACGAGCCGGGTCAAGAGTGACTTCCGGTCGTGTTCTAGTGTGGGTTGCGTGAACGCGCGCCTGATGGAGAAGGTCACCACCAAGCGCCTCTCCCTCTTCACCGGCCGCACGCACCCCGCTCTCGCCCGGGAGGTCGCCGACCACCTGGCCATCCGCCTCGGCGACGTGGAGATCGCCCAGTTCTCGAACGGCGAGCTGCGGCCCCGGTTCGCGGACTCCATCCGCGGCGGCGACGTGTTCATCATGCAGACCCACTACGGCACCGATGCCGGCAGCATCAACGACTCCATCATGGAGCAGCTGATCATGATCGACGCCGCCGCACGTGCGAGTGCGAAGCGCATCACGGCGGTGTGCCCGTTCTACGGGTACGCGCGCCAGGACCGCAAGGCAGAGGGTCGCGAGCCGATCACCGCGCGTCTCATTGCCGACATGTTCAAGGCGGCCGGCGCCTCGCGCCTCGTGTCGATCGACCTCCACAGCGGCCAGATCCAGGGCTTCTTCTCCGGGCCGGTCGACCACCTCACCGCACTTCCTGTGCTCGAGACCTACGTGCGTGAGCATGCTCCAAGCGATCTCGTGATCGTGTCGCCGGATGCCGGCCGCGTGAAGGTGGCAGAGCGCTTCGCCCAGCATCTCGCCGACAAGAACGCCGACGTCGCGTTCATCAACAAGCGTCGCCCGAAGGGCACCACCAACGTGGCGATCGCGAAGGAGGTCATCGGTGAGGTCGAGGGCCGTCTGTGCATCCTCACCGACGACATGATCGACACCGGCGGCACCATCGTGTCGGCAGCCGAGTTGCTCATCGAGCGCGGTGCACGCGAGGTGTGGGCAATGGCCACACACGGCGTGCTGTCGGGCCCGGCCGTGGAACGTCTGCAGGGCAGCCCGCTCGACCGTGTGGTCATCACGAACACCTTGCCCCTGCCGGCGGAGCGCGCCTTCCCAAAGGTCGAGGTCCTGTCGGTGGCGAAGATCATCGCCGACGCCCTGTCCGCCGTGTTCGACGAGACCAGCGTCTCGGAACTGTTCGGCGGCGAGAACCAGCACTAGGCCCCGGCCGGGCCGGCATCGGGCCCGTCTGCGGGTCCGACGGGCGGTGGAATGGGCGCCGGGACCCTCCTAGACTTGCTAGCCGTGTCAAGTTCAGCAACCCTCACAGCCGAGACCGGCCGCGCCACAGGCAGCGCCAACTCGCGTCGTCTCCGCGCCCTCGACCGCATTCCCGGTGTCCTCTACGGCCACGGCATGGCCCCCGTGTCGCTGTCGGTCGCACGTCGTGACCTGCGCGTCGCGCTCTCCGGCCCTGCCGGCACCAACACCGTTCTCACGCTGAACGTCGACGGCAACTCCTACAACGCGGTCGTCAAGGACATGCAGCGCCATCCGGTGAAGCGCACCGTCAGCCACGTCGACTTCATCCAGGTCAATCTGAACGAGGAAATCCTCGTCAACATCCCGGTGCACCTCACCGGCACCGCGAAGGCCGTCGAGTCGGCCGGTGGTCTCGTCGACCCCGCCGTCGACACCGTCGAGGTGCGCACCACCCCCACAAACATCCCGAACGAGATCCTCATCGACATCACAGACCTCCAGGTCGACTCCGTCATCCGCCTCCGCAACATTCCGCTGCCCGCGGGTGTCACCGCCACGGGCGATGCCGACATGCCGGTCGTCACCGTGCTCATGTCTCGCGCCGCGACGGAGACCCCTGCCGCGCCCGCCGAGGGTGCAGCCGAGGGCTCCGCTCCCGCTCCCGCCGCAGAGTGACCGCCCACGGGCGCACCGTTGTTGTCGGTCTCGGCAACCCGGGTCGTCGGTACGCGAACACGCTCCACAACGTCGGACAGCTCACCGTCGAGCTCCTCGCCTCGCGCACCGGCACGAAACTGCGCGCCGGCCGTGACCGTGCACTCGTCTGCGAGACCATGATCGCCGGGCACCCCGTGGTGCTCGCGGTGCCCACCACCTACATGAACGAATCGGGCAACGCAGTCAGCGCACTCATGCGACGCCACGGCATCGACGACCTCACGCGGCTCGTCGTGGTGCACGATGAGCTCGACCTCGAGCCCGGCACCGTGCGCGTGAAGGAAGGCGGCGGTCTCGCGGGTCACAACGGCCTGCGAAGCATCAACCAGCACGTGCACTCGGCCGGATTCGTGCGCGTGCGCATCGGGGTGGGAAAACCCTCGTCGAAGGAGCAGGGTGCCGACCATGTGCTGAACCCCATGTCGTCGTCCGCACGGAAGGCGATGGACGTGAACATCGCGGTCGCGGCCGATGCCGTGGAGGCCATCGTTGCCGACGGTGTGACGGCCGCGATGACGGCCTTCAACGGTCGGTGACGTGATGGACCCAGTCGGCGCACCGCTCGCCGACCTCGCGTTCCTCGCGCAGGACGAACCCGGCCTGCGCGACGTGATGGGCCGCCGCAACGCTGTGCTCGCGGTTCCCGAGGTGGCCCGCGCCGTCGTGCTCGCCGCACTCGCCGGAGCGGGAAGCCGCACCCCGCTCGTGATCGCGACCCCCACCGGCACGGCCGCGCGCGACCTCGCCGACGACCTCGCAGCGTTCGTGCCTGCCGGCGACGTCGAGCACTTCCCCGCGTGGGAGACGCTGCCCTTCGAGCGCGTCAGCCCTGCGGTGCAGACCATGGGTGAGCGCACCCGGGTGCTGTGGCGGCTGCGCAGCGACGGGCACCGGCCGCGCATCGTGGTGGCCGGCGTGCGTGCGCTGCTGCAGAAGCTGTCCCCGGGCTGGGAGGGACTCGACCCGCTCGAGGTGCAGTGCGGGTCCACCGTCGACCTCGAGGCACTGTGCGAGGGGCTCGTGCGCTACGGGTACCGACGCGAGAACGTGGTGGAGCACCGAGGCGAGTTCGCGCGTCGCGGCTCCATCGTCGACATCTTCCCGTCCACCGATGACGAGCCCGTGCGCATCGACACCTGGGGCGACGAGGTCGACCGTCTCACCCGATTCGATGTCACCGGCCAGCGCAGCTCCGAGGACATCGACCTCGTGCGGGTGTTCCCCGCCCGCGAGCTCGTGGTCGACGACCGCGTCCGTTCGCGCGCCGCCGCGTTGGTGTCCGCCGAACCGTGGGGCCGCGAGCAGTGGGAACGTCTCGCAGAGGGCCAGGTGTTCGACGGGATGGAGAGCTGGCTGCCGTGGCTCACCGACCGTGACGTGCTCCTGACCGATGCGATCGGCCCCGATGCGTTCGTGGTGCTGGCCGACCCGCGGCGCATGCTCGACCGTGCACGGGAGCTGATCGCCGACGAGGACGACCTCGCGCGTGCGCTCGCGTCATCGTGGGCCCGCGATGCCTCGGTCGAGTTCCCGCGGCTGCACGTGTCACCCGACCGGCTGCTGTCGGCCGACCTGCCGGTCCCCGCGCTGAACCTGGTGTCTGCCCCGGACTCCCCCGGCGCCCAGCTCGTGCAGGCCGCCGGATGGGGCCCGATCGTGCACGACCCGGGTCCGGTCGCCTCACGTGTGTCGCAGATGCTGTCGGAGCGCTGGCGGGTGGTCGCGGTCGCATCCACCGATGAGGCAGCGAACCGCCTGGTCGACCTGTTCGCCGGGTTCGGCGTGTCGTTCGCACGTCCCCGCGGCAACGACGACCTGCTGCAGCCCGGCGCATGGGTGACCGTGGGCCGTCTGTCGGCCGGCTTCTCGATGCCATCGAGCAGGCTCGCGGTGATCACCGAGTCAGACCTGAGCGGACGACGTTCGACCCGCAGGCGCAGCCAGTCGCGCTCGCGTGCGGCCATCACCGTGTTCGAGGACCTCAAGCCCGGCGGCTACGTGGTGCACGCCCACCACGGTGTCGGCCGCTACGAGGGGATGGTGAAGCGAGCGCTCGGCGACGTGGAGCGCGACTACCTGCTGATCGAGTACAAGGGCGGGGACCGGTTGTACGTGCCCACCGACCAGCTGGCTTCGCTGCGTCAGTACGTGGGCGGCGAGGCGCCGACGCTGCACCGCATGGGCGGGTCGGATTTCGCCCGCACCAAGTCGCGGGTCCGCTCCGCGGTGCGGGAGGTCGCCCAGGAGCTCGTGGTGCTGTACCAGAAGCGCGTGAATGCGAGGGGACATGCCTTCCCCCCGGACACACCGTGGCAGGGTGAGATGGAACAGGCGTTCCCGTTCGTGGAGACACCCGACCAGGACAAGGCAATCGCCGCCGTCAAGGAGGACATGGAGTCCGGCGTGCCGATGGAGAGGTTGATCTGCGGTGACGTCGGCTTCGGCAAGACCGAGGTTGCGGTGCGCGCCGCGTTCAAGGCGATCCAGGCGGGCAAACAGGTCGCGGTTCTCGTGCCCACCACGCTGCTCGCCGCACAGCACGGCAACACGTTCTCCGAGCGCTTCGCCGGCTACCCGATCAGGGTCGAGGTGCTGTCACGGTTCCTCAGTGCCGCGGCGTCGCGCAAGGTGATCGAGGGGCTGAAGTCAGGCGAGGTCGACTGCGTCATCGGAACCCACCGCCTCCTGCAGGAGTCCGTGTCGTTCAAGGACCTCGGCCTGCTGGTGATCGACGAGGAGCAGCGTTTCGGCGTGCAGCACAAGGAGGCCATCAAGCGCCTGCGCCATGACGTCGATGTCATCACGATGTCGGCGACACCGATCCCCCGCACTCTCGAGTTGAGCCTCGTCGGAATCCGCGACCTGTCGCTGCTCAACACTCCCCCCGCGGACCGTCAGCCGATCCTCACCTACGTGGGCGAGTTCAGCGAACCCGTCGCGCTCGAGGCCATCCGGCGCGAGCTGCTGCGCGAGGGCCAGGTGTTCTGGGTGCACAACAGGGTGCAGTCGATCGAGGACCGCGCGCGCGAGCTGCGCGACCTGGTGCCGGAGGCGCGCATCGCCGTCGCGCATGGCCAGATGGACGAGACGGAGCTCGAGCAGGTCGTTCTCGACTTCTGGGAGCGCCGCTTCGACGTGCTCGTGTGCACCACGATCATCGAGTCCGGCATCGACATGCCCGCCGTGAACACGCTCGTGGTGGAACGTGCCGACCTTCTCGGTCTCGGCCAGCTGCACCAGCTGCGCGGCAGGGTGGGCCGCGGCGGCCAGCGCGCCTACGCCTACCTCTTCCACCCGCGTGACCGCACCATGACCGAGGAGGCCCACGAGCGCCTGCGCACCATCGGTGAGGCGACAGAGCTCGGCAGCGGGTTCAAGATCGCGATGCGTGACCTCGAGATCCGCGGGGCGGGCAACCTGCTCGGCGAGGCCCAGAGCGGCCACATCGCGGCGGTCGGCTACGACCTGTACTGCCAGATGGTCACCGAGGCCGTGGCCGAGATGAAGGGCGAGCGCACCGAGGAACCGCGCGAGATCCGCATCGACGTGCCCGTCGACGCGCACCTGCCGGCCGACTATGTGCCCGGCGAGGAACTGCGACTCGAGGCATACCGACGCCTGGCTGAGGTCACCACTGCCGACGGCGTGCGCGACGTCGAACGCGAGTGGCGCGACAGGTTCGGCCCGCTGCCGCCCGCGGCTGCATCACTGCTGACCGTCGCGTTGCTGCGCACGGAGTGCCTGCGCTGTGGTTTCGAGGAGATCGTGGAGACCGGCGGTGGCATCCGCATCTCGCCCGTGGAACTGCGTGCGAGCCAGGCCATGGCACTGCGACGGGTGTCACCGCGGGCCGAGTGGCGCGAGAAGCAGAAGCACATGATCGTGCCGGTGCACAGGGATGACCCTGCCGGCGAGGTTCTGCGGATCATCGGCGAACTGTGGGAAAACGGGGACGAGAACTAGCCTCGACGGACGTGAAGGCCCGCCTGAAGTCCACCCTCCTCGTTGTGGCCGCGCTCACCGTCGCCGGCGCAACCGCGGGTCTGGCCGTTCTTCGCGGACCGGCCGTCGCGTTCTCGGTGAACGGTGAGGAGTGGTCGCGCGACGACACGACCCGCATGATGGACGGCCTCGTGGCGGTCGGGCAGTTCTCCGCACCCTCTGGCCGGGTCTCCGCCGACGACATGTCGGCCGTGATGTCGGTGCTGGTGCAGTACCGCGCGGGCCGCCAGTTGCTGGCCAAGCGCGGCATCACCCTGAAGAAGGACGACATCGAGTCCGCCAAGCGGCGTCTGGAGCCCACGTTCAAGGATGCATTCGTCGTCGGTGTCCTGGCCGACATGTCGGCCACGGGTGACGCCCTCGACGCACTCACTGCGCCGTCGGACGTGAAGGACATCTACGCCGGCAACCCCGCGCGCACCGGCGTCCTGTGCTCGGTGATGATCTCGTCGCGCACTGAACAGGCTGCGCGCGCCATCGTGGACCTGATCGACGGCGGTGCCGATGCGGTGGAACTCGCGCGGAAGAACGCGCAGGGCTCCGAGTTCGAGAGAACCGACGGCGTGATCGCGGTCGACGTCGCCCAGCCGTGCGCAAAGATCTCGTGGGTCAAGGACCGCGTGAGCACGGCAGTCTTCTCGGCCCTCGCCTCCACGGCCGCCGGCGGTCGTTCCGGGGTCGTGAAGGACACGACGGGCTGGCACGTTGTCGTCAACAGGCCGTGGGCCGACATCAGTGCCGCGCACTCGCGCCAGTTCTCCGACGTGCCGGGCCGAAACCTCGCCGCCGGGTTCACCGCGACCTCCGACATCTCCGTCAGCCCCGAGTTCGGCACCTGGAACCAGGCCCGCCAGACCGTCGAGTGACCACCCCCGACCGACCGGCGAAACCGAGGGTCGTCGTCGTCGGGCTCGGCCCGGGCGACCCCGGTCTCGTCACGGCGACCACGCGAGAACTGCTCGCCGCCCCCGGACGGGTGCTGCTGCGCACTTCGCGCCACCCCTCGGCATCGCTCGTTGCGGGGGCACCGTCGTTCGATGACATCTACGAGGCCGCCGACACGTTCGAGGAGGTCTACCGAACGGTGACCGAGCGGCTCGTCGCTGAGGCAAAGGAGCACGGCACCGTCACGTATGCGGTGCCGGGTTCTCCCCTCGTGCTCGAGCGCACCGTGACACTGCTCCGCGGCCGCGACGATGTCGAGGTCGAGGTGCACCCTGCGGTGTCGTTCATCGACGAGGCATGGCGCGTGCTCGGCATCGACCCCGTCGAGTCGCGGGTGCGCCTCGTCGACGGACACGACTTCGCCACGGCCGCTGCCGGCGAGACCGGACCGATGCTCGTTGCGCACACGCACGCGAACTGGGTCCTGTCCGACATCAAGCTTGCCGTCGACGAACCCGACGGTGATGCGCCCGTCGTTCTGCTCCACCATCTCGGCCTGCCCGACCAGCAGGTGGTGCACACCACGTGGTCGGGGATGGACCGGGTGATCGAGGCCGACCATCTCACCTGTCTCTGGGTTCCGGCGCTCGCACGCCCGGTCGCGGCGGAGATGGTGAGGTTCCATGAGCTCGCCCGCACCCTGCGTGCGAGGTGCCCGTGGGACATCGAACAGACGCACTCCTCCCTCGTGCGCTACCTGCTTGAGGAGACATACGAGGTTGTCGATGCGATCGCCGCGCTCGACCCGGATGACCCGTCCACCGACGACGACTTCATCGAGGAACTGGGTGACCTCCTGTACCAGGTGGAGTTCCACGCAGCCATCGCCGAAGAACAGGGTCGCTTCACGATCACCGACGTGCTCGCGCGCGTTCACGACAAGCTGGTGTCACGGCACCCGCACGTGTTCGGCGACACCGTGGTCGGCGATGCCGCCGAGGTCGAGGCGAACTGGGATGCGATCAAGAAGACGGAGAAGCCCTCGCGCACGGGGATGTTCGACGGTCTCGCGGAATCCGCCCCGTCCCTGCAGTACGCGCACAAGAGCCAGCAACGTGCGGCGAAGTCGGGTCTCGACTGGCCCGATGCCTCCGGTGCACTCGGGAAGATCGCCGAGGAGACCGACGAGGTGCGCAGGGCGGTCGTCGACGGCGACCCCGAGGCGGTCGCCACGGAGATCGGCGACCTGCTGTTCTCGGTGGTGAACGTGGCCCGCCATCTCGACGTTGACGCGGAGTCCGCGCTGCGGTCGGCGGTGCACAAGTTCCGGGCACGGGTGGAGGCGGTCGATGCGCTCGCGAGGAGCCGTGGCCTCGACTTGGGTCGCATGTCACTCACCGAGATCGACGGGCTGTGGGAAGTGGTCAAGCGGGACGCGGGTCACTAGCGTTCGCTCCATGAGCGAAATCGTCGAGGTCACCGGGCGCGAGGTGCTGGACTCCCGCGGCAACCCCACCGTCGAGGTGGAGGTCGTGCTCGACAGCGGTGCCACCGGACGTGCCATCGTGCCCTCGGGTGCATCGACCGGCGAGCACGAGGCCGTAGAGCTGCGTGACGGCGGTGACCGTTACATGGGCAAGGGGGTCACCCGTGCGGTGGCGAACGTGAACGGCGCGATCTCCGGGGCCGTCACCGGGATGGACGCCACCGACCAGCGCGCCCTCGACTCCGCGCTCATCCACCTCGATGCGACGGAGAACAAGGCCCGCCTCGGTGCGAACGCAATGCTCGGCACCAGCCTCGCCGTCGCACACGCCGCGGCAGCCGAACTGGAGCTTCCCCTCTTCCGTTACGTGGGCGGCCCCCACGCACACGTCCTGCCCGTGCCGAGGATGAACGTGATCAACGGTGGCGCCCACGCGGACCACCACGTGGACCTGCAGGTGTTCATGGTGAGGCCGGTCGGCGCGCCGTGTTTTCGTGAGGCACTGCGCGGGGGCGCGGAGACGTACCACACGCTGAAGAAGGTGCTGCACGGGCGCGGGCTGTCCACCGCCGTCGGCGACGAGGGTGGCTTCGCCCCCGACCTCGCCAGCAACGAGGAGGCCATCGCGGTCCTGGTGGAGGCCATCCAGCAAGCTGGCTTCGAGCCCGGCCGTGACATCGCCATCGCACTCGACCCCGCCATGAGCGAGCTCTACCGCGACGGGTCGTACCACCTCGAGAGCGAGGGCAAGGTGCTGTCACGCGGCGAGATGGCCGCATGGTGGGCATCCATCGTGGACCGTTACCCCGTGGTGTCGATCGAGGACGGCATGGCCGAGGATGACTGGGACGGCTGGAGCGAACTCACCGCCGCCGTCGGTGCGAAGGTGCAGTTGGTGGGCGACGACCTGTTCGTGACCAACGCCAAGCGCCTGCAGTTGGGCATCGACCGTGGGGTGGCAAACAGCGTGCTCGTGAAGGTGAACCAGATCGGCACCCTCAGCGAGACCCTCGACACCGTGGAACTCGCGACCCGGCACTCCTACACGAGCGTGATGAGCCACCGCTCCGGCGAGACCGAGGACGCCACCATCGCCGATCTGGCCGTCGCGGCGAACTGCGGCCAGATCAAGACGGGTGCGCCGGCACGCAGCGACCGCGTGGCGAAGTACAACCAGTTGCTGCGCATCGAGGACATGCTCGGCGACGCGGCACGCTTTCGCGGCCGCGACTCGCTCGCTCCCCTGCGCTGACACCGTGACCCCGCGCGAGTCGGTCCCACGAACATTTGTTCGTGGTGCCTGTGGATAACCCACGGTCCACGACAGACTGGTGCGGTGACCCGAGGTTCCGCCACCGCGAAGCGCAGCAGGAAGAAGCCTTCCGTCTCGTCGCGCGCCCGCGCCAGGATGGCCGAAGCATCGAAGTGTCTCCGCCGGGCGAACCCGCGCGAGTCGCGCCTGCTCCATCGCCCGGTGGCCCGCCGGATCCTCGGGCTGTTCGTGGCCGGTGTGCTGGCCGCGTTCGTGTTCACGATGTTCTGGATGCCGACCCGCGACTACTTCAGCCAGCGCACGGCCCTCGCCCAGAAGCAGGCCGAGTACGACGCACTCGCCGATGCGAACGAGCAACTGCAGGTCGAGGTGAACGAACTGCAGACCCCCGAGGGTGTCCGCAGGGCGGCGCGCGACCATCTCGGGTTCGTCATGCCCGGTGAGAAGAGGCTGAAGCTGCTGCCTCCGGCAGACCTTCCCGTGGAACTGCCCGCGCAGTGGCCCTACACGCTCGTGACCGGCATCGTCACCGTGCGCCACGGCATCGTCACGGCGGGCAACGCCCCGCTCGCTCCCCTGTCGCCGTAGGCGCGGAACCCTCCGAACGCCCGCCGGCTCCGCATTTCGGGGCCCGTCCGGGCATGGGTAGTGTCAGACACGTTCGTCTCACACCATCGGGGGAAACATGGGCGGAAGCATTCTCGGGGAACGCGTCCTTCGCAAGGAGGACCCGAAGTTCCTGACGGTCGGCGGAAAGTACGTCGATGACCTGCTGGACGAGCCGCGACTCACGGGTGCACTCCATGTGACGTACGCGCGAAGCACCGTCGCCCACGGGAGAATCCTCTCCGTCGACACCTCCGGGGCAACCTCGATGCCCGGCGTCGTGGCGGTGCTCACCGCGGCCGACCTCGACCTGCAGCCCCAGCCGTCGTCGTTCAACCCCATGGCGACGCGCACGCTGCTGGCCAGCGACAAGGTGCGCTACGTGGGTGAGCCCATCGCCGCGATCATCAGCGAGACCCGTGAGCAGGGCGAGGACGCCGCCGAGATGGTGTTCGCCGACTACGACGTGCTGCCGGCCTACACCGACGTGATGTCGGCGATGGCGCCCGGCGCAACCCTCCTGTACGACGCATGCGGAAGCAACGTCGTGTTCGACACCACCGTCCTCGGGCTGCCCGAGAACTCCGGCGACGACTTCTTCAAGGACTGCGAGGTCGTGACGCGCGGCATGTTCACGAACCAACGCGTGGCACCGTGCCCGCTCGAGGTGCGCGGCAGCGCAGTGGCCTGGGTCGACGGCCGACTCCACCAGTGGATCTCCACCCAGCATGCACAGGGCGCACTCGCGCCGATCGCCGGTGCGAACGGTGTCGACCCGTCACAGGTGCGCATCCTCACCCCCGACGTCGGCGGCGGTTTCGGCGCGAAGATCGGCGCCTACCCGGAGGAGGTCCTGCTCGGCGTGCTCTCGAAGCGTGTCGGCAAGCCGCTGCGCTGGCGCGAGACCCGCAGCGAGTCCATGGTCGCGCTCGGTCACGGTCGCGCGCAGGTGCAGCAGGTCACAATCGGCGGCACCCGTGACGGCAAGGTCACCCATTACCAGTTGCATGCCTTCCAGGACTCCGGCGCATGGGTTGACATGGGCACGATCCTCGCCCCGTTCATGACCAGGCCGATGTCGTCGGGCGTGTATGCGATCCCGAACATCGAGTGCCGCACCACCTCGGTGGTCACGAACACCACACCCACCGTCGCCTACCGCGGCGCAGGACGTCCCGAGGCAACAGCCGCCGTGGAGCGCGCGATGGACCTCTTCGCCCTCGAGATCGGCATGGACCCCGCCGAGGTGCGCCGCAAGAACCTCATCCCGAGGTTCATGGAGCCCCACACCACGGTCGTCGGCCAGACCTACGACGTGGGTGACTACGAGGAGGCGCTGAACCGCGCACTCGCCGCGGCCGACTACGCAGGCTGGCGCAAGAAGCAGGCCGTGCGCCGCGCATCGGGCAACCCGGTGCAGATCGGCGTGGGAGTGTCCGTGTACGTGGAGATCACGGGTGGCGTCGGCACCGGCGAGCAGGCGAAGGTCGAGGTGCTCGAGGACGGCCGCGCGGTCATCTACACCGGCACCTCCCCCCATGGCCAGGGCCACGCAACGTCGTGGGCCATGCTCGCGAGCGAGCGCACCGGCATCCCGATCGACAAGATCGACCTCGTCTGGGGCGACACCGACCTCACACCGGTGGGTTCGGGCACGATGGGCTCGCGCTCACTTCAGCAGGGCGGCAACGCCGTGTGGTCGGTGACCGGCACCCTCGTGGACAAGGCGAAGAAGGTCGCGGCCCGTCTCCTCGAGGCGAACGAGGCCGACGTGGTGCTCGACACCGAGCGCGGCGCGTTCCATGTGGCAGGCACCCCCGCGGTGGCGCGCACCTGGGCCGAGCTCGCATCGGCCGAGAAGCCGAACGGTGGCCTGAGCCACGACGAGTTCATCGGTGTCCCGGGCGCCACCTTCCCCTTCGGTGCGCACGTCGCCGTCGTCGAGGTCGACACCGAGACCGGCAAGGTCACCCACGTCGCACACACCGCGTGCGACGACGCGGGCCGCGTGCTGAACCCGATGCTGCTCGAGGGACAGATCCACGGCGGTGTCGCCCAGGGTGCGGCGCAGGCACTTCTCGAGGAGGTGCTGTACGACGCGGACGGCAACCCCACCACGTCGAACCTCGCCGACTACGGCTTCATCTCGGCGGCCGAGCTGCCGAGCGTGACAGTGGTGCACATGGAGACGCCCACGCCGGTGAACCTCATCGGCGCGAAGGGCATCGGCGAGTCCGGCACCATCGGCTCCACGCCGGCACTGCAGTCGGCCGTGGTCGACGCCGTGTCGCACCTGGGTGTGCGCCACATTGAGATGCCGTGCACGCCCCAGCGCGTGTGGGCCGCCATCGCATCGGCGAAGAACTGAACGACCCGGAGAGACAGGAGAACAACATGAAGGTTTCCATGACCGTCAACGGCGCGACCCGCGAGGGTGACGTCGAGCCCCGCACGCTCCTCGTGCACTACGTCCGCGAGCATCTCGGCCTCACCGGAACAAACATCGGGTGCGACACCAGCAGCTGTGGTGCGTGCACCGTGCACGTCGACGGCGAGAGCGTGAAGTCGTGCACGATGCTGGCCGTGCAGGCCGACGGCTGCACCGTCACCACCATCGAGGGAATCTCGAGGGCTGGCGAGATGCACCCGATGCAGACGTCGTTCATGGAGAACCACGGCCTGCAGTGCGGCTACTGCACCCCGGGCATGGTCATGGCTGCGATCAGCCTGCTGGACGAGAACCCCTCGCCCACCGAGGACGACGTGCGCATCGGTCTCGAGGGCAACCTCTGCCGCTGCACCGGTTACCACAACATCGTGAAGTCCGTGCTCGCCGCGGCGAAGAAGTGAGGAGGCACGGATGATCCCCGCACCTTTCGATTACAAGCGCGCCGGCTCCGCAGCCGAGGCGATCTCCCTCGTCGGCCAGTACGGCGACGACGCGAAGTTCCTGGCGGGCGGCCACTCGCTGCTCCCGCTCATGAAGCTGCGTCTCGCCCAGCCCGCCGTGCTGGTGGACATCGCGCGCCTCTCGGACCTCTCGTACGTGCGTGATGCCGGCGACCACATCGCCATCGGCGCGCTCACACGCCATCGCGAGGTCGAGACCAACCCGGTCGTGCTGGCGAACGCGCCGTTGCTGGCCCACGCCGCGTCGCACGTGGGTGACCCGCAGGTGCGCCACCGCGGCACCATCGGTGGATCCATCGCGCACGCCGACCCCGCATCCGACCTGCCCGCCACCACACTCGCCCTCGGCGCCACCTACGTGGCGCAGGGCCCGAACGGCACGCGGGAGATCCCCGCATCGGCGTTCTACACCGGCTTCCTCGAGTCCGCCCTCGCGGCCGACGAGATGCTCACCGAGGTCCGTGTGCCGAAGATGAACGGTGCCGGCTGGTCGTTCCAGAAGTTCAACCGCCGCGCCCAGGACTGGGCGATCGTCGGCGTGGCCGACTGGCGCGACGGGAACCGCTCCGGTGTGGCTCTCGTGAACATGGGCTCCACCCCCGTTCTCGCCACCAGCGTGGCCGACGCGATCGCGAAGGGTGCGTCCGTTGCCGATGCCGCGGCGCTTGCTGCCGCCGAGGCCGAGCCGCAGGGTGACAACAACGCCACCGCCGGGTACCGCGAGCACCTCGCGAAGGTGCTGGTGCGCCGCGCACTGGAGCAGGCCTCGGCCTGAGCCTGCCGCCCGCGCGATGCGCGCGGACCATAACCTGAGAGCCCGTGACTGCCCCCGACACGTCCGCTGTTGCGTCCGGGGACAGGTGGAACGGCGTCCGCCGTGCGCTCCTGGTCACCTATTCCGTGGCGCTCCTGTGGAGCATCTTCGTGTGGGGCATCCCCATCGACCGCCTACTCGTGCTCGCATGGATGGCGGTCGCGTTCGGGCTCTCGGCCGTGGGCAGGTCCGCCGGCGAGGTGAAGCAGACCGCGCGTGACTGGGTGGCCCTCGTGGCCATCTACATCGCCTACGACTACAGCCGCGGGCTCGCCGACCAGCTGGGTGTCGGAGTGAACTACACCCTCCTCCAGAAGCTCGACCGCATCCTGTTCATCGACCACAACCCGAACCTGTGGCTGCAGTGGCGTCTGTACACCCCGGGCGACGTGAAGTGGTACGACGTCGGCGGCGCCATCGTGTACATGTCCCATTTCGTGCTGCCGGTGGTTCCTCTGGCGTACCTGCGGGTGCGCAACCGGACCGCGTGGCTGCAGTACGTGCGCCGCTTCGCCATCTCCCTCTGCGTGTCGGTCGGCGTCTTCATCGTGTTCCCCGCCGCACCGCCGTGGATGGTGTCGCAGCTCGGCATCGGCCCGCAGATCTCGCGCATCACCGGCCGCGGCTGGTGGGAGCTGAACCTGAAGACCATCTCGAGGACGATCGACCGCGGCGCCGCGGTGCTGAACCCCGTTGCTGCGATGCCCTCGCTCCACTCGGGGCTCGCGCTGCTGGTGGCACTGTGGTTCACGCGCAACTCATCGTGGCGTGTGCGGGCGGCCGCTCTGCTCCTCCCTCTCGCGATGGCTGCCACGCTCGTGTACTTCGGCGAGCACTTCTTCGTCGACGCACTCGCCGGCTGGGCCGTGGTGCTGCTGGCCTGGTGGATCTCCGACCGATGGGAGGCGAGGAAGGGCTGGGAGAGCCCCTCCTTCAGGGTCAGCCGCGGATCTGCACCGCGGAACGACGTGCCACCCACGGCCTGAAGACCTCGGCCCTGATGCGGTTGTGCTCGTCGGCGGTGTCGTAGGCGTGCCACGCGGCCTCATTCTCGAACACCGCGACCACGGCGAAGTCGGCGTTGTCGGGCCCGAGACCGGCATCGGGCCCGCAGGCGTACGAGATGCAGCCGTCCAGCGTGCGGGCGTAGGCCTCGAGAGCAGCACGCGCGGTGTCGGCGTGGCCCTCGGGCACGTCGTCGTTCCACTCGAAGGTGACAATGTGGGTGAACACGGTTCCGGGCCCCCTAGATCAGGCCGGCGTACGCGCCGCCGTCCACCTGCAGGTTCGCACCGGTGACGAACTTCGCCTGATCGCTGCACAGGAACGCCGCTAGCGCACCGAAGTCGTACGGGTCTCCCACGGTGCGCGTCGGCACCGCGGCGGCCGCTGCATCCATGTTCTCGCCGTATAGCTGGCGGATGCGGTCGGTTGCGTGCGTCCCGGGCTGGATGGTGTTCACCGTGACACCGTCGGCCGCAATCTCCCGTGACACCGTCTTCAGGTACGCAGTGACCCCCGCGCGCGCCGTGTTCGACAGGATGATGTTCGGCAGGGGCTGGCGCACCGAGGATGACGTGATCGCGAGCACCCTGCCCCACCCGCGCTCCCGCATCGGCGGGATGGCCACGTTGCACATCGCCACCACCGACAACAGGCTGCGCTCGAGAGCGGGCAGGTACTCGTGCTCGGGTGTCGACCCGAACGTGCCCGCCGGCGGCCCGCCGCCGTTCGCCACCAGGATGTCGACGCTGCCGAGCATGGCGATCGCGCGCTCCACGAACTCACGGCCACCGTCGGCCGTGGACACGTCGCACTCGAACCCGACCGCACCGTTGCCGATCTCCGCGAGTGCGGCGGACAGCCGGGACGCATCGCGTCCGCACACCGCCACCCGCACACCCTCGGCCGCGAGTGCCTTCGCTGTTCCGAGACCGAGGCCGGCCGTGCCCGCGGCGACCGCCGCCGTGCGTCCGCTGAGTCCGAGATCCATGCGGCAACCGTAGTCTTGAGCCGTGGCGATCGACCCCTCCTCACCCGACGACGTCCGTGCCGGACTGGCCGCGAACGGGTACCTCGCCGACGAGGGCCTCGTCACCGCGGTGTTCCTCTCGTTGTCACTGCGCAGGCCCCTCTTCCTCGAGGGCGAGGCCGGGGTGGGCAAGACCGAGCTCGCCAAGACCATCGCGCGGTGGCAGGGCACAGAGCTCATCCGTCTGCAGTGCTACGAGGGCATCGACTCCGCGCAGGCCGTGTACGACTGGGATTACTCGCGCCAATTGCTGCACCTCCGCGCCGCCGAGGCCACCGGCGAGGCATCGCGCAGCGGCACCGCCGACCTCGAGAACCAGCTGTACTCCGAGCGGTTCCTGCTGAAGCGCGCACTGCTGCGCGCGATCGACCAGCACGGTCCCACGCGACCGGTGCTGCTGATCGACGAGATCGACCGCGCCGACGACGAGTTCGAGGCCTACCTGCTGGAGGTGCTGTCGGACTACCAGATCACGGTGCCCGAACTCGGCACGTTCCGCGCCGCAGTTCCCCCCATCGTGGTGCTGACCTCGAACCGCACGCGTGACGTGCACGACGCCCTCAAGCGTCGTTGTCTCTACCACTGGGTGGAGCACCCCGGGTTCGAGCGCGAGGTCGAGATCGTGACGATGCGCGTGCCCGAGGCCG
The DNA here is from genome assembly GCA_046091145.1 of Acidimicrobiales bacterium. Taxonomy (GTDB): domain Bacteria; phylum Actinomycetota; class Acidimicrobiia; order Acidimicrobiales; family Ilumatobacteraceae; genus UBA2093. Next base: position 16,569 of record JBJTBF010000037.1, read on the forward strand.
GCGAGGAACTTGCCCGGCAGGTCTCGGCCGCGGTGGAGTCACTGCGCGCCATCAACCTGTACAAGCCGCCGGGGGTCGCCGAGACCATCGACTGGGCCACCGCCCTCGCGCGCCTCGGGGTGACGAAGCTCGACGACGATGTGGTGGGCCGCACTCTCGGCACCGTGCTGAAGTACCGCGAGGACCAGAGCCGCGTGCGTGAGCACGGTGTGGCCGCGGTGGTGCGCCACGCCCTCGAGCACGGCCTGCTGCACGGGTGAGCGGCGCCGACACCTTCGTCGCGGAGACCGGCGCCGAGCGCATGGCCGTCGCATTCGCGCGTCTGCTGCGCGGGGTCAACATCACCGCCCCGCTCGACTCCGTGCTCACGTTCGTCGATGCCCTCTCCCTCGTCGGGATCCACGACCGGGGTGCCGTGTACTGGGCAGCCCGCGCCACGCTCGTGCGTCAGCCGGAGGACATCCCGGCGTTCGACCGTGCCTTCGCCGTGTTCTGGGACCACCGGGAGTCCGCCGCCGCCGATGAACACGACGTGCTGCGGGTCACGATCGCCGTCGACACCGAGGACGAGGGCGCGAACGACGGCTCGGTGCGCAACGATGACGACCCCACCATCACCCTGCGCTTCAGCGGGGTGGAGACGCTGCGTTCGAAGGACTTCTCCGGCTACACCGACGATGAGATGCGTCTCGCGCAGCAGTGGATGGAGCGGCTGCGCGTGGCCGGCGCGCCACGCGAGAGCCTGCGGTGGGTGCCGTCGCACAAGGGCAGACGGCCCGACATGCGCCGCACCGTGCGCTCATCGCTCGCCGCACAGGGTGAGGCCGTGCGCCGTCGCTGGTCGCGCCACGGCGAGCGTCCGCGGCGCATCGTGTTCCTGCTCGACATCAGCGGCTCGATGGAGCCGTATGCGCGTGCACTCGTGCGTTTCGTGCACGCGGGGGTCGCGGGCCGCCAGAGGGTCGAGGCATTCACCCTCGGGACGCGGCTCACCAGGGTGAGCCGCGAGCTCTCCTCGCGCGACCCCGACCGCGCACTGCGCGATGCTGGCAACCGCGTGGAGGACTGGAGCGGCGGCACGCGACTCGGCGAGACACTGCGCCGGTTCAACCTCGACTGGGGCGTGCGGGGCATGGCCCGCGGGGCGATCGTGGTGATCGTCTGCGTCGGATGGGAGCGCGGCGACCCCGCCGTCCTCGCCGAGGAGATGCTGCGCCTGCACCGGGTGACCCACAGCATCGTGTGGGTGAACCCGTTGAAGGTCACGGCGGGGTATGCACCGCTCGCAAGGGGAATGGCGGCGGCACTACCGTTCGTGGACGAGTTCGTCGAGGGGCACAGCCTCGAGGCCCTCGAGCAACTGACGAAGGTGATCAACCGTGCGTGACCTGTTGGACGACATCGACCGCTGGAGGCGGGACGGCAAGCGTGTGGCCGTCGCACGCGTCGTCGACACCCAGGGCTCCGGCCCGCGCGAGACCGGAGCGGCAATGGCCGTGAACGAGGACGGCGAGGTCATCGGTTCCGTCAGCGGTGGTTGCGTGGAGGGCGCGGTGGTCTCCGAGGCCCTCGCCATCCTCGCCGGCGAGCAGCCGAGCCGTGTGGTGACCTTCGGGTACTCCGATGACGAGGCGTTCGCGGTGGGTCTCACCTGCGGGGGCATCATCCATCTCTTCATCCAGCCGCTCGAGTGGTGAGCAGCGCGATGGCCGGCAACTCCACGTGGGAACTCTTCGCCGCGCGCGTGCGCGACACCCTTCCCGTGGCACTGTGCACGGTCATCGAGGGTCCGCACACGGGTGCGACCATGGTGGTCACCCCCGGGGGGCTACTGTCGGGCTCGCTCGGTGACCCCGGTCTCGACCGGGTGGTGCTGCGCGATGCCGTGGGCGAACTCGAGGCCGCGCGCACCGTGACCCGCCACTACGGCCCGCAGGGACAGTCCACCCCGGAGGACCTGCAGAACACCGAGACGGTGCGTGTGTTCGTGGAGTCCTTCTCTCCCCCGCCGCGCATGTGGATCTTCGGCGCGGTGGACTTCACCGCCGCGCTTGCACGTGTCGCGAAGGTGCTCGGGTACCGCGTGACCGTGTGCGATGCGCGCGAGGTCTTCGCCACCAAGCGACGTTTCCCCATGGCCGACGAGGTCATCGTGTCGTGGCCCGGCCCCCTGTTTGAGCGTTCCGGCCACCTGCTCGGGCCCCGCGACGCCGTGTGCATCCTCACCCACGACCCGAAGTTCGACGTGCCGGCCGTGCAGGGTGCGCTCGCCACGAAGGTTGCCTACATCGGAGTGATGGGCAGCCGCAAGACGCATGCCAAGCGGCTCGAGCGGCTCGCCGAGGTGGGCATCACCGACCCAGCGGACCTCGCCCGGCTGTCCTCGCCGATCGGGCTCGACCTCGGCGGTCGCACACCGGAGGAAACCGCAATCAGCATCGTGGGCGAGATCATCGCGCGCCGCACCGGCCGGACCGCCGCGCCGCTCGGCGCCAGTGACGGCGCCATCCACTGACCCGTCACCGAAGGCTGCCTGCGGCTAGAGGCGGAACAGCGTGATGACGCTGGGGTCGGCCCACACACTGCGTTGGGCCTGGGCCTCGCTCATCATCTTCAGCTTCACACGCTTCCCCTTGAAGGGTGCATGGATCATCGCGTTGCCGAGGCCGAGGTACATGTGCACGTGCGTGCCCTCGCCGACGATGTCGCCCCACAGCGCATCCTCGCGGTCGATGCGCATGTGCTCGTCCTTCTGCGACACCGCCTGTCGCGGCATGTCGAGGCCGGCCACCCGCCACGCGTACCAATGGAGACCGCTGCAGTCCATCTGCACGTACGGGTCCTCCTTGCCCTCCACGTAGCGCACACCGATCTGGGTGATCGCGGCGAGCCCGGCGATCTGGTGGTCGCGCGGCGCCCTGTTCCACCGGCGGTTCAGCGCAGCAGCGTCGAGACCCATGCGGCGTGCGATCTCGTCGGAGACCAGCTTGCGCAGGCGCAGGTACGTCGGGTCGGCGCTGTTGGACTGGCGCATGATCAACGAGAGTGCATCGGCTGCATCGACAGCCAGCTTGTCGCGGTCACGGAAGAGGTACCCCGGCATCCGGTAGCGCGGGTCGGGCGAGGGTTGTGCCGACGTCCGACGGGTGCCCTCGACCGGGGGGTCGCCCTGCGCGCGGGCCACCGCTCCCGGCACGGCGAGAAGGGTCACCAGGGCCAGCACCATGGCGGCAAACCCGCGTCGGACGTGGTGGCCCCGGGACATTTCAGGCAGGCTATGGCAAATGACGGATGTACCGCACAGCACGACGTTCGTCCTCCTCGCCGCGGGCGCCGGGAGCCGCTTTGCGGGGCCGGTGCACAAGCTTCTCGCCCCGGTCGGGCACCTGCCTGTCGTGACCCGCGCCGTGCGCGCGATGGTCGCCACGGGCGGTGACAGTTGCGTCGTCGTGACCGGTGCCGACACGTCGGTCGATTTCCTCGCCGCGCTCGAGGGTGTGCGCACCGTGCACAACGACGCATGGGAGTCGGGCCAGCGGTCGTCCGTCCTGCTCGCAATCACGACAGCGCGCCGTGAGGGTTCGTCACAGGTGGTCATCGGTCTCGCCGACCAGCCGTTCGTCGCACCCGGCGCGTGGGCCGCTGTCGCCGGGGCCGACGCGGCGGTGGCGGTGGCCACGTATGCGGGCCGTCGCGGCAACCCCGTGAAACTCCGCGCCGATGCATGGGAGGAGTTCGCCGTTCTCGACGCCGACCCGGATTCCGGGGCGCGCGTGCTCATGGTACGGAGGCCCGAACTCGTGGTGGAAGTAGCCTGCGAAGGGTCTCCCGACGACATCGACACACGTGAGGACTTGACGAGATGGACCTGAACCACGAATTCACCGTGAACGTCCCCGTGGACGAGGCATGGAACATCCTCACCGACGTGGAGCGCATCGCCCCATGTCTCCCCGGCGCCGAGCTGCAGGAGGTCGAGGGCGACACCTACCGCGGTGTCGTGAAGGTGAAAGTCGGCCCGATCCAGGCGCAGTTCAAGGGACAGGCCAGCTTCGTCGAGCGTGACGACGCAGGACACTGCGCAGTGCTGAAGGGCGAGGGCCGCGACACCGGGGGCAAGGGCAACGCGTCCGCGTTGATCACCGCACGCATGGAGTCCGTGTCGGCCGCCGAGACGAAGGTGAACGTGTCGACCGACCTCACGATCACCGGCAAGGTCGCCCAGTTCGGCCGTGGTGCCATGGCCGACATCAGCGACAAGCTGCTCAGCCAGTTCGTCGAGAACCTGAACGTGCTGATCGCCAGCCAGCCTGCATCTGCCCCCGCGACAGCGGCTGCTCCTGCCGCAGACGGTGCAGCCGGTGTGCGCAGGATCGACAGCCCCGAGGCCAAGCCCATCGACCTGCTGGGGACCGCCGGGGCGCCGATCCTGAAGCGGGCGCTGCCCGTCGTGGCCGCGGTTGCGGCCGTCGTGATCTGGCTGGTCGTCAGGTAACTGTGCGCTTGCCCGGCGCAGAACCCGGGCCGCAGGACCACGATGCCGTCGTGCGTCTCCTCGGCCGCGAACCCCGCGGTGAGTTCACCGTGGTCGTGCGTGGCTCCGACGGCGGCCCCGTCGTGCTGTGCAACAGGCCCGTGCTGCGCGACGGCACGCCGATGCCCACGTTGTTCTGGTTGTGCGGCCGTGACGAGGTGGCGGCTGTCGGTCGTCTCGAATCCGAGGGTGCCGTGGACGAGGTGGAGTCCGAGCTCGGCCTCGACGTCATCGACGGTGCACACCGCGCGTATGCGGCGATGCGTGATGCCCTCATGCCGGAGGTCCACGACGGTCCACGACCGACCGGCGGGGTGGGCGGCACGCGCCGCGGCGTCAAGTGCCTGCACGCACACTTCGGGTGGTGGCTGGCCGGCGGGGATGACCCCGTGGGTGAGTGGGTCGCGCGCCGTCTCGCTGAGCGCGGCGAGACGCACGCAGCGAGGGTCGCATGAGCATCCGTGCCTTCATCGACGTGGGCACGAACTCCACGAACCTCCTCGTCAGCGACGGCACGCACGACCTTGCCCACGACGTTGTGGTCACCAGACTCGGCGAGGGTCTGCACCGCTCGGGCGTGCTGTCCCCCGCCGCGGTCGAGCGCACGGTGGCGACGATCACGCACCACGTCGCGACGGCACGTGAACTCGGTGCGACTGAGGTGACCATCGTCGGCACCGCGGCCTGTCGTCGCGCGACGAACACCCCGGTTCTCGTCGAAGCAGTTGCAGCGGCGACGGGTCTCGCGTTCGAGGTGCTGTCACCGCAACAGGAGGCCGGGCTGGCGTTCGCCGGCGCGATGCACGGCCTGCCGGCGTCCGACGGCGACACCATGGTGATCGACATCGGCGGCGGCAGCACCGAGATCACCGTCGGTCGCGCCGTGCCGCACGGATCGGTCAGCATCCCGATCGGTGCGGTGACGGCCACGGAGTCCGACCTGACCACCGACCCGCCCCGTCCGGAGGACCTCACGAACGTCATCGGGGCGGTGCAGGACGAGATCGAGGAGATCGGCCGCACCGCACCGTCGGCGCTGTCGGCGGGCAGGGTCGTGGGCGTCGCCGGCACGATCGTCACCGTCGCCGCCGTGGAGATCGGCCTGAAGACGTTCGATCACACCGCACTGCACGGTTTCGAGCTCACGCGCGGTGCAGCCGAGGATGTGTTCCGCACGCTCGCCACGGAGACCCTCGCCGACAGGCGCATGAACCCCGGCCTCCCCGCGGACCGCGCCGACGTCATCGTGGCCGGCTGCTGCATCCTCGTGGCGGTGATGCGCCGGCTGCAGCTGGACTCCATCACGGTGTCCACGCGCGGCCTTCTCCACGGGCTCGCCCTGCGTGGGAGACTTGCGCCGTGACCGCGATGCACCCGGGCCGCACCTCGAACCTCGGCCTCCGTCTGTACGGGCGCCGGGTGGTGCTGCGGCCCCTCGTGGCCCAGGACTTCTCCGCGTGGAGCGAGGTCCGCCGCCGCAACGGCGAGTGGCTGACCAGGTGGGAGCCGATGCGCCTGCCCCACCAGCCCGACCCCGAGACCAGCCGCGAGCTGTTCTCGGCACGGTGCGCGGCCCGCGAACGTGAGCGCCACGCGGGCACGCAGTACTCCTTCGGCATCTTCGTGGACGGCGCGTTCGCCGGGGAGATCAACCTGAACAACGTGATCCGCGGCGCCATGCAGTGTGCGACCATCGGCTACTGGATCGACCGTGCGCGTGCGGGCAATGCCTACATGTCTGAGGCCGTCGTGGTGCTCGCCGAGTTCGCGTTCGAGGAACTGAACCTCCACCGCCTCGAGGTGTGCATCATCCCGCGCAACGCGAACAGCCGCCGCGTGATGGAGAAGCTGCAGATCCGCGAGGAGGGCCTGGCGAAACGCTTCCTCGAGATCAACGGCGCGTGGGAGGACCACGTGCGTTACGGACTCACCGTGGAGGAATGGCACGAGCGCCGGCGGACATGGTCCGTCGAGTGGCTCGGGCGTTGATCAGCTCGCCTTTGCGAGCCTCTCCCACTCCTCGGCCCGACGACGACGGTTCGTCTTGCGACGCTTCCAGTCCTTCGTCTTCCAGTGCTTGAAGGACTTGCGACGGCTCTTCTCGCGGCCCCGCTCGGCGTCGTGGTGGTGCACCGGCTTCCATGCCGGGCCCGGCTCATCGACGTCGTCGGGTTCGGTGCCGTTGCGCACCGCCTCCTCCACGAGATGCAGCTCACTGTGCATCCTGTGGCGTTCGTTGTGCGCGTGCGCCCTGACCTCGGCGCGCGGCACGGGAGCGACTTCCTCGCTGCGATGTCGTTTGCTCACCGCTGCCCCTTCCCGGGGACCCCGTGGGTCCCCTCCGGTTCCCTTGACGGGAAGGTACACCCGGATCGCCCGCGCGTGAAGTCTGTGGAAAAGTACGGATGTCAGCTGCGACAGGTCACGATGAGACGCGGATCGTGCGCACGATGTCGACCTGCGAGCCGAGCGGGCGCACGGCGTACCTGCAGGTGCCTGTGGACAATCCGGTGAGACGGTCCGACCGCGATCTGCACACCTTCGGTGTGAGCGACCGCAGGGTGGGCTCGTCATCGGTGTCGGTGGACACGAGGAAGTCGACACGGATCGCGCGGCCCTTGCGCAGCGAGACGACTCGTGGTGCCACCATGCGGTCGGTGGAGGTGCCCGGCCCCACCGCGTTCGTTGCCTTCACCGCAACCCTGTAGACACGCCCGGGCCCCAGACCGCGCACGCGCACGGCGCGCTTCGTGCCGTCGACGGTGACACGCCGCACGACCTTGCCCCCGTACAGCACCGACACCCTGTAGGAGGTCACGGCGGAGCCGCCGTCGCACGGGGCGTCCCAGCCCACGAGCAGCGACGACGAATCGGGTGTGACCACGATGTTCGAGGGCCGTCCCGGCGACCGCACGCCGGTGACCGGGCGTGTGTCGGTGAACAGCAGACGGTTCGCTGACGTCGCATCGAGGCCGGTGATCACGTCCTTGGTCGAGCGCTCGACCACGGCATCGGTGAGCTGGCCCGGGCACAGGCCGGGCTGCTGCCCGGCGAGAAGTGCCACCACTCCGGCAACGTGCGGTGCCGCCATCGACGTCCCGATGTCGCCCATGTAATCCGTGTCGTTGCGGTACCAGCCCCCGCTCACGGGGTTCGCCCGGTCCCCGCCGGGGGCCCAGATGTCCACGCACGGGCCGTGGTTCGAGTACGCAGCAACGGCATCCGACCTCGTGACGGAGCCCACGGTGAACGATGCGGGGTCGTTCCCCGGCGCGATGCGGCAGGCATCGATTCCCCTGCCGGAGCTGTCACCGTTGCCCGCGGCCACCACCACCACGATCCCGTCGCGCACGAGTTCCTGCACCATCTCGACGATGCCCTCACCGTCGTCACCGAGGTCCACACCGAGGCTCAGGTTCGCGACCGCCGCGCGGCCCGACTGGTGATGGCCGCGCACCCACCTCATCGCATCGATCACGTCGTCGATCTCGCCGTTTCCCTCGCAGTCGAGCACCCGCACCGCCACGACCCGCGCGGCGCGTGCGACACCGACCGTGCTCCCCGCCGCGACGGTGGACACGTGCGTGCCGTGACCGTCGCAGTCGGACGACCATGGGTCGACCTCCGAGTTCCCGTAGGACGACGGTGCGTCGTAACCGGCGATGACCCGTCCGTTCAGCTGCTCATGGGTGGGCCGCACACCGGAATCGACCACGTAGATGTCGACGTTCTCGCCGGTCAGTGATCCCTGTGAGGTGTTGCCATCGAGCGGCAGCGCGGCCTGGTTGATCCGGTCGAGGCTCCACAGGTCGACCGGTGCCGCCGCGGCCGACACCCCTGCTGCGCGTGCGCGGGGAGGAGAAGTCGGTGCTCCGACGGCCGGGAGTGCACCCGCAAGGACTGCACAGGCCACGGGAACCAGCAACCTCCTGCACGACACGACGCCCGATGGTATCGTTTGAACACATTTCAGGGACCGGACCACGGTCCCCAGGGAGGAACCATGTCTGCTCCGTCACGCTCGAGAAAAATCGCCGCCGTCGCCACGGTGGCAGCCGCCGTTGCGAGCCTGGGTGTCACACCCGTGCGTGCAGCCGTGCACTCGTTCGGCAAGAACTACAAGATGACCGCCACGCTGAAGGGCGCCGAGAACCTCACCGTGCTGCTGGTGTCGGCGAAGGGCCAGACACTTGCATCCGCGAAGGTCACGAAGGCGACACAGAAGGTCACGCTCACCACCTCGAAGGTGTCCACCACGAAGGGTGCCACCATCCAGCTGGTCAGCGGCGCGTCCGCCACCGGCAAGGGCGCCTACTTCGGACCGGGTGTGGTCGGCTGGTCGGGCGCGAAGTCCGGATCGGCCTCGAAGGTCAGCTCGAAGCTGAAGGCATCCTCCTCGACCAGCATCTCGCTCGGCACCATGCAGGTGAAGAAGGTGTCAGCGTTGCAGGGGTATGCCGTGGCGCTCGCCAAGAGCAAGTTGGCCGACACCTCGACGAGCGCCCTCGCGAAGGCCTCGAAGGGCAAGCCGTCCGGCGTGGGCAACTACGGGAAGAACCAGTCGGTGTCGAGCGGTGACTTCACCGTGACCGCCGCGGCAGTGGGTGACCCCTGCCAGCCGGTGAACACCCCCACATGCGGCTCCGACGGGAGGGAGCTCGCTCCCCCGGCGGGCAACACCGTCAACAACCCGGGCCAGCAGCCCGCACAGGGCGGCGGGCTCGCGGAGTCCACCGACGATCTGCTCGGCGGTGACAAGGACGACGACGGCATCCCGAATGCCTTCGACGTGAACGACGACGGCGACGCTGTGGTGGACTCCGCCGACAGCTCCACCCCGGCACCGAAGGTGGCCGTGGAGAATGCGACCCAGTCGAACTGCGCCTCGGTCGACTTCCGGATCTTCACGAACTTCAAGGCCACGCAGTCCCGCTTCGCAGGCACCATCAATGCCTACGGGGCAGGAGCGTTCCAGGCCACACCGGCGAACATCGCCTCGACCATCACCAAGACCATGTCGATGGTGTTCCAGCCGATCACCTCGGTGTGCGGTTCCAACGTCACGAAGCTCGAGCTGAAGGGCAACGGTGCACCGTATGCCCCCGCCGATTACGTGGAGCTCAAGAACACCTGCAACACCGGTGACTACCAGTGGACCATCGGCCAGGGGAAGATCTGCGGCGGTGACGCCGCCAAGCAGTTCGACTTCGGTTCGGCCTACACCTTCACCGGCACCGACCTTCCGAACGGACTGCACACATTCACGATGAGGGCCACCACCGCCGACGGAAACTCGTACGAGTTCACGAGCAGCCCCGGTTTCGTGTTCGTAACCCACCCGATGTTCTTCGCCTGGTCGACCGACGGCACGAACTTCAACAACATCGACTACACCCAGTCCACGGTCGGGCCGGACGGTGCCGCGCTCGTGAGCGAGCCGAACATCACCGTCAGCCAGTCAGGCACGCTCTGGCTGCGGGCATACCGTCCGCAGCGACTCGCCATCGACGGCGAGACCGGCTCGTTCTATGACCTCGGCGGCTTCTACTTCGTCCCCGACATCCCGAACGCGGGTGTCGGACAGTGTGATGCGCTGAAGTCCACCGACTCGGCGATGGCGAACGACACCCCCGTCGACACGGCGACCAAGCCGTACGTCACCTTGCAGTGGGCGATTGGTTCGAAGTGCTTCGGTGTCCCGCCGCGCAACGCAACGTGGACCCCGGGTGCATCCGACTTCGACATCCAGGTGCTGCCCACCGGCCCCGGAGGGAACTCGGCACAGAAGGTCAGGATCACCCTGTCCTGACGTCTCCGGCCAGGACGGCCGGGTCACTTCTTCGAGATCTTCTTCTGCATCGCGCCGATCATCTCGGCGAACCACGGCTGCTTGGTGCTCCACAACTGGGGCTCGAGCTCACGCGCGACTGCATCGGGATGGGTGGTCACGTCGTGCATCGCCTGGATGGTCTTCTTCGTGACCTCCAGCAGCGCCCGCGGGCGGCTGGCGGCACGTGCGGCCATCTCCTGGGCGGCCTCGAGCAGCTTGTCGTCATCCACGCACTTCCACACGAGACCGATGCGCTCGGCCTCAGCGCCGTCCAGCACCTCGCCGAACACCACGGCCGCCATCGTTGCCTGGGGGCCGGCGATGCGGCGGAACATCCACGTGTGACCGCCACCCGGGTGGATGCCGATCTGCAGGAAGCGCGTGTCGAAACGTGCGCGGCGCGCCGCGACCCTCACGTCGCAGCCGAGCGCCAGGTTCATGCCCGCACCGACAGCGGCACCGTTCACCGCGGCGAGGGTGGGCAGCGGGCTCCGGGCGATGCGCAGGAAGCCCTCGTAGACGTTGCCCAGGCTCGTGCCCGAGGCCTCGGCGAGGTTGCCCAGGTTCGCCCCGGCGCAGAACGCAGGCGCGGCACCGGTGACCACCAGCGCACCGATCTTCTCGTTGCCCTCGATGTCGTCCATGGCCGCGGTGATCTCGGCGACCATCGGGGCCGTGAGCGTGTTCCGCTCGTCGGGGTTGTTGAGGGTGAGTGTGGCCACACCGTCGGTGACCGAGACGAGAACGAGACTCATGGGCGGTCAGTCTTCCACACGGCTTCCCGGCACCGCTCCCCCGTGGCCTACGGTGTGCCCATGCCAGACGATGTTGTTCTCTACGACGCGAGCGACGGCATCGCCACCGTCACCCTGAACCGGCCGGACAAGCGCAACGCGCTGAACTCCGAGGTCCTGCGGCTGCTGCCCGAGCTCATGCTGCGGGCCGAACGCGACCCTGCCGTCGACGTGATCATCCTGACCGGCAGCGACCCCGCGTTCTGTGCGGGTCTCGACCTGAAGCAACTGGGAGACTCGGGCGACAACCTGCGCGGCTCGGGTGCCGACGGAACGCCGAACTCCACGGGTGTACGCGGGCCGTTCCCCGCCCTCACCAAGCCCCTCATCGGTGCGGTGAACGGTGTCGCCATCACGGGCGGTTTCGAACTGGCCCTGAACTGTGACTTCCTCGTGGCGAGCGAGCACGCGAAGTTCGGAGACACGCACTCGCGCGTGGGTGTCATGCCCGGCTGGGGCCTCACCGTGCTGCTGCCCCAGGCCATCGGCACGAGGCGGGCGATCGAGATGAGTCTCACCGGCAACTTCATGGGCGCCGAGGAGGCGCTCGCGTTCGGACTGGTGAACCACGTGGTGCCGCACCCCGAACTGATGGACTTCGCGCGGCTTCTTGCGTCCGACATCATCGGCAACGAGCGCGACGGGGTGCGCCGCATGCTGCAGACCTACAAGGAACACGGCGCGTCGGTCGGGCAGTGGGAGCACGAGGCTGCCGTCGGGGCCACCTGGCGCCGTCAGCATTTCGCCACCGAGAAGGTGGCGGAGCGCCGCGCCCGCATCATGGAGCGCGGCCGCACCCAGTGATGCTCAGGCGGTGAGTTCGCTCACCGCCGTGATCGTGATGCCCCCGCGCGGGTGCTGGCGCAGTTCCACGCGCACGCTCCTCGGCCTGGCGGTGTTCATCACCTCGCCGGCGATCTCGGCGGCCAGGGCCTCGGCGAACACGGCGCGGTCACGGAAACCCCACAGATAGAGCTTCAGGCTCTTCGACTCGATGCAGTGGGCCACCGGCTCGTAGTCGATCCGCACCGAGGAGATGTCGGGCTGGCCCGTGACCGGGCACAACGACATCAACTCGTCCGTGCAGAACGACACGGAGGTCACGTTCGCCGGTGCGGGGAACACCTCCACGTGCTCTATCGCACCGCGTACGGTGCTTCCGAGAACGGTGAGGCCGGGGATCTCGCTCATGCACTCAGGCTACGCAGGCACCCGGCGGTCGTGCGCCCCCTCAGCGGAGGTCGGCGGGGAGGATTTCGAGCAGTGGCACGAGTGGCCGCGGCCCCACGTGCGAGATGACCTCGGCGGCAGCGACCGCACCGATGCGGGCACAGGTGGTGAGGTCGCGTCCCTGCGTGAGGCCCCACAGGAACCCCGCGGCAAAGAGGTCGCCGGCGCCCGTGGTGTCGACGACGTCGACGCCGGTCACCGCCGGCACTGCGTGCACGTCGTCCCGCGTCACGATGACGCTGCCTTTCTCGCTGCGCGTGACGGCGGCGATGTGGCAGTCCTGTCGCAGCAGGGCGACCGCATCGTCGATGTCGGTGCACTCGTACAGCGAGTTGAGCTCGTCCTCGTTGGCGAACAGCAGGTCAATGTCGTCTTGCACAAGCGCGCGGAAGTCGTCGCGGTGACGGTCGACGCAGAACGAGTCGCTGAGGGTGAGCGCCACCACACGACCGACGGCGTGCGCACGTGCCGCCGCGTCGCGGAAGGCGGCCTTGGCCTCGTCGCGGTCGAACAGGTAACCCTCGAGGTACACGACGGCGGCGGACTCCACGAGACGGTCATCCACGTCGTCGAGTGACAGGTGCGTGCTCACGCCGAGGTACGTGTTCATCGTGCGCTGGGCATCAGGTGTCACCACCACGATGGACCGCGCGGTCGGCAGGTCACCGCCGCCGTTGCCGCTGTGGAAGTCCACCCCGATGCTGCGCATGCCGTCGGTGAAGATCCGGCCGAACGGGTCGTCGGCGACCTTCCCGATGTAGGCGGCGTGCCCGCCCAGGCTCGCGACCCCCGCGATGGTGTTCGCCGCCGAACCACCGCTGGTCTCGATGCGGTCGGCCAGTGACGAGGTGAGCGACAGCGCACGGCCGGTCTCGATCAGCGACATCGACCCCTTCACCATCCCGGTCGAGTCGAGGAACCCGTCATCGACCATGGAGATCACGTCGACGATTGCGTTGCCGATGCCGACCACGTCGTAGCGGATGCCCTCCTTGTTCGAGAGTCCGGGAACGTGGGCGGTGAAGGGATGCTGTCTCGGCACGGTTTCCCACGATAGTCCCCCGCGGGTGCAGGGTTAGCCTTGCGTCGTGAGTCATCTCGACAACCCCCACCGTCTCCCCCGCACCGTTCTTCCGCGTCGCTACGACCTCTCGCTCGAGCCCGACCTCGCGAACGCCTCATTCACCGGCACGGTCACGGTCACGTGCGAGGTGGTCACCGCAGCCGACGAGATCGTGCTGAACGCGAAGGAGATAGATGTCAGCCGTGTCACGGTGAACGGAGCGGACTCGCGGTTCTCGCTGCACGACGCCACCGAACGCCTCGTGATCGACGCCCGGGTGCCGGCCGGGCCGGTCACCGTCATGGTCGAGTTCACGGGCATCCTGAACGACAAGCTGCGCGGCTGGTACCGCAGCACGTTCCGCGACGACAACGGCACCGAGCACGTCATCGCCACCACGCAGATGCAGTCCACCGACTGCCGCAAGGCCTTCCCGTGCTTCGACGAACCCGACATGAAGGCCGTCTTCGCCGTCGACCTCACGGTGGAGCAGGGCCTGCTCGCAATCTCGAACGGCCCGGAGACCAGGCGCGAGAACATCGGAGGCAAGGTGCGGGTGTGGTTCAAGGAGACCATGCCGATGTCCACCTACCTGGTGGCGTTCATCGTGGGACCCCTCGAGGCCACGGAACCCGAGATGGTGAACGGCACGCCGGTGCGCGTGGTGCACGTTCCGGGGAAGGCGCACCTCACCGGTTTCGGCATGAAGGTGGGCAAGTTCGCCCTCGACTGGTTCGAGAAGTACTACGGCATCCCCTACCCGAGCGACAAGGTCGACCTGGTCGCCCTGCCCGACTTCGCCGCCGGTGCCATGGAGAACCTCGGGTGCATCACGTTCCGTGAGGTGCTGCTGCTCGTCGACCCCGCGACCAGCACGCAGGTGGAGCAGGAACTCGTGGCCGACGTGGTCGCCCACGAACTGGCGCACATGTGGTTCGGCGACCTCGTGACCATGGGCTGGTGGAACGGCATCTGGCTGAACGAGGCGTTCGCAACCTTCATGGAGATCGCCGCCTGTGACGCGTTCGCGCCCGAGTGGAAGCGCTGGACCAGTTTCGGTCTGGAGCGCAGCGCCGCGTTCGAGGTCGACAGCCTGCACAACACCCGCAGCGTGGAGTTCCCCGTGCATGCCCCCGACGACTGCGAGGGCATGTTCGACGTGCTCACGTACCAGAAGGGCGGCGCGATCCTGCGCATGCTCGAGCAGTACCTCGGGGCCGGGCGCTTCCGTGCAGGTGTCAGTCACTACCTGCGCAGGCACTCGTACGCGAACACCGAGACGAACGACCTCTGGGATGCCATCGAGGAGACCGTGTCCTCCGACGGCGGCGAGAAGGTGCCGGTCCGCAGGCTGATGGACAGCTTCATCTGGCAGCCCGGGTTCCCGCTGGCGTCGGCGAGGCAGGACGGCAACGAACTCGTGCTGTCGCAGTGCCGTTTCACCTTCGACAACAACCCCGATGCCACCCTGTGGGTACTGCCCGTGCACGTGCGCAACGGCGGGCAGGAGATCAAGGTGCTGATGGAGACCGACGAGGCCCGCATCGCGCTCCCCGACCCCGCCGGTGCGGTGGTGGTGAACGCAGGCGGCCACGGGTTCTTCCGTGTGTCGTACTCGGCTGGTCTGCTCGCACGGCTGGACGGCGCCGCGATGCGCGGCATGGAGATCATCGAGCGCTACAACCTGGTGGACGACGCATGGAACGCGGTCACCGCCGGCAACCTGTCGGCCGCCGACTTCCTCACGTTCGCCGCGCAGTTCCGCGACGAACGCGACCTCGCCGTGTGGCAGGCACTCGCGATCGGTCTCCGCGGGGCCGGCCGCCTGCTGGAGCGCGCACAGCTCGATGCCCTCGCGGCACGCGTGCGCGGACTCGCCGCGCCCGCACTTGCCGACCTCGGCACCACCGCCCGTGCCGGCGAGGCGGACCTCACGGCGAAGCTGCGCGGACTGCTGGTGGGCCTCGTTGCGGTGTCGGGCAAGGACACCGACCTGCAGCGCAGGTGCCGTGAGATCCTCCGCAGCCCCGACGCAGCAGGCAACGACCCGGAGCTCGTGGCCACGGCCACCACGGTCGTTGCGGCCACCGGGAACGCCGATGACTACGAGTGGGTGCTGCAGCGTTTCCGCAACCCCGACACCCCGCAGGAGCAGATCCGCATGCTGTACGCGCTGGCGGAGTTCGACGACGCCGACCTCATGCGGCGCACGTGCGAGCTCGCGTTCAGCGGCGAGGTGAAGACGCAGAACGCACCGTTCCTGCTGAACCGGTGCATCGCGAACCGCTTCCACGGTGAGCTCGCGTGGTCCATCGTGCGCCAGCACTGGACCGAGGCGAACGAGAAGTTCCCCGTGAACACCATCGTGCGCATGGTGGACTCCGCCAAGATGCTGAACAGTGACGTCGCCGAGGCCGACGTGCAGGCATTCTTCGGTGAGCACGGGATCCCGCAGGCCACGAAGACACTGCAGCAGGTGCTGGAGCGCCAGCGGGTGAACGCGGCGCTGCGCCGCCGCGAGGGCACACAGCTGCAAGTCGCCCTGCTGGGCTGAGCCGCGTGCAACTGCTTCCCGCGTCGGCCGACCGTGACGCGCGGGTGATCCTCTCGACGAGGGCGGTGCGCGCCTTCGTCGACGGCATCGCGTTCGTGGTGTTCCCCGTGTTCCTCGAGGCACTCGGCTTCAGCGGCCTGCAGATCGGCGCGATCGTCACGGCCGGCCTGTTCGGCTCGGCGTTGCTGACGCTCGCTGTCGGCATGGTCTCGCACCGCCACACACCCGTGACGTTGCTCACCGCCGGCTCGGCAGTCATGGCCGTGACCGGCACGATGTTCGGGTTTGTCACCGCGTTCTGGGCTCTCCTCGTGCTCGGCGTGGTCACCACCATGAACACGAGCGCAGGTGACGTGAGTGCGTTCCTCCCGCTCGAGCAGGCACTGCTGTCGTCCACGGTGAGCGACCATGACCGCACCACGGTGTTCGCACGGTTCAACCTCGTGGCATCACTCGTCGGCAGCGCCGGTGCCCTGTGCGCAGCGGTACCGGCGGTCGTCGCGACTGCGGCCGGTGCCACCGAGCAGGCGGGACGGCACGCGGCCTTCGTCATCTACGGCCTGGCCGGCCTTGTCGTGATGCCGATGTACCGCAGCCTCGGCGGCGCCGCCCGTGTGCGCACAGCCGACCGCCCTTCGGCGCTCGGGCCGGCATCGCGGCGCACCGTGCTGCGGCTCTCGGCCCTGTTCAGCCTCGACTCCCTCGGTGGCGGGTTCGCGACGCAGGCAATCTTCGCCCTGTGGGTGCTGCGGCGTTTCGGTCTCTCCACGTCCAGCCTCGGTGCGGTGTTCGCGGCGGCCGGCATCCTGGCGGCGTTCTCGTCGCTCCTGTCAGCCCGCATCGCGCGACGGATCGGGTTGGTGCGCACCATGGTGTTCACGCACATCCCGGCCAGCATCCTGCTGGTGCTCGTGGCCCTCTCCCCGAACGTGTGGGTGGCCATGGCCCTGTTCGTGCTGCGTGGTCTCCTCAGCCAGATGGATGTTCCCGTGCGCACCAGCTACGTCATGGCGGTGGTGGAACCCCACGAACGTGCTGCGGCCGCGAGCATCACGAACATCCCCCGCAGCCTCGCCTCGGCGTTCCCGCCGGTGCTCGCGGGCTGGATGCTCGACCACTCCGCGTTCGGGTGGCCGCTTCTCCTGTGC
>JBJTBF010000038.1:0-15071 GCA_046091145.1 Acidimicrobiales bacterium
GCGCGCGTTCGGGTGCGCCGCGACGCCCTCGCTCTCGGGCGTCCAGGCGTTGCCCTTCCAGTCGGTGGCGCGGGCGGGGGCCTCGTCGCTCATTCCCTCCCACCACACGTCGCCCTCGGGTGTGAGCGCGGTGTTCGTGAAGAGGCAGTTGCCCCACAGGGTCTCCATCGCGTTGGCGTTGGTGTCGTAGCCGGTTCCCGGTGCGACGCCGAAGAAGCCGGCCTCGGGGTTGATCGCATAGAGACGGCCGTCGTCGCCGAACTTCATCCAGCAGATGTCGTCGCCGATCGTCTCTGCCTTCCAGCCGGGGATCGTGGGCTGCAGCATCGCGAGGTTCGTCTTGCCGCACGCCGACGGGAACGCCGCCGCGATGTACTTCACCGTTCCCTCGGGGTTCGTGAGCTTGAGGATGAGCATGTGCTCGGCGAGCCAGCCTGCGTCGCGTGCCATCACCGATGCGATGCGCAGCGCGAAGCACTTCTTGCCGAGGAGCGCGTTGCCGCCGTAGCCCGAGCCGTACGACCAGATTTCGCGGGTCTCGTGGAAGTGCACGATGTACTGGTTGTCGGGGTTGCACGGCCAGGCGGAATCCTTCTGGCCGGCAGCGAGCGGTGCGCCGACGGAGTGCACGCACGGCACCCAGTCGTTGTTGCCGAGCACGTCGAGGGCGCCCTGGCCCATGCGGGTCATGATGCGCATGCTCACGGCCACGTAGGCGGAGTCGGTGAGCTGCACGCCGATGTGGGCGATGGGGGAGCCGAGCGGGCCCATGCTGAAGGGCACCACGTACATGGTGCGGCCCTTCATGGCGCCCCTGTACAGGCCGTTCATCTCGGCGCGCATCTCGGCCGGGTCGCGCCAGTTGTTGTTCGGTCCGGCATCGTCGCGGTTCGGCGAGCAGATGAACGTGCGGTCCTCGACGCGTGCGACGTCACCCGGGTCGGAGTGGGCCCAGTAGCTGTTCGGGCGCTTCGCCTCGTCGAGCTTCGCGAACGTGCCTGCCGCGACGAGATCGCCGCAGAGACGGTCGTACTCCTCGGCACTTCCGTCGCACCAGTGGATGGAGTCGGGCTGGAGAATCTCCGCCCACTCCGCAACCCAAGACTTCAGTCGGCTGTTGGTCGTGGAAGATGCCATGGCACTCAACTCCGGTTCGGTGACTGTGTGGTGAACGGAGGGTGTCCGCTCTGCCCCACAAGTTATTGGCCCGGGGTGCCCATGTCCGCTTCTGACCCGAGGCGGAGACGGGTGGCATGTCCGGCCGGGTTCAGGTCGAACACGACCCGCTGTCCCTGGCGCAGCATGCGGAAGACGGAGCCCTCGAGGGCATCCGGTGCGAGGAGGAACTCGGAGAGGTCTGTGTCGGAAATCACCGAGCCCTCGCCGTTCGAGGGGTCGTACGACTTGATGACGCCCTGCATGTGCCGGTGCCTACCGGGCGACCTTCTGCACCTTGCCGGACTTGATGCAGGCGGTGCAGGCGTTCACCCGGCGCGGGGAGCCCTTGACGATCGCGCGGACGCGCTGGATGTTCGGGTTCCAGCGGCGCTTTGTGCGCACATGCGAGTGCGACACGGACATGCCCCAGCTCGGGCCCTTGCCACACACTTCACACACTGCAGCCATAACGGAGTCCTCGCTTGACGGGTTTCGGATCGATCGGTCCGGTCGGCACGGGGCCAACGGACGCAGGTTCCAACCCTACAAGCGGTTTCGGGGCGGCCCCAACCGTTCCCGCGCCACCGAACGGGGAGCCACGACCCTTGTCGTGGCCTTTCACTACGCTTCTGCCCGTGCCAACCACCGACCTCCTGGGGGCCGACGAGATCCGCCGCACGGTGGTCACCTTCCGTGATGCCATGAAGGCCCATGCCCCCGGGATCAACCGTCTGAATGTCTACCCCGTGCCCGACGGCGACACCGGCACCAACATGGCCCGCACTCTCGACGCCGTCGTGGCGGAACTCGACGGCGCTGATGCCGGCATGGAGGCCACCTGCAAGGCCATCAGTCACGGCTCGCTCATGGGTGCGCGCGGCAACTCGGGTGTCATCCTCAGCCAGATCCTCCGCGGCTTCGTGGGCACCATCACCGAGTCGAAGGAGAGCAGAGTCAACGCAACGCGCGTTGCTGATGCGCTCAAGCGCGCCTCGGCCGCCGCGTACGAGGCGGTGCTGAAGCCGATCGAGGGAACGATCCTCACCGTGGTGCGCGAGTCGGCCGATGCCGCCGCCGCCGCGGTCACGAACGGTGCAACGTTGTCTGCCACGCTCCGCGCGGCCCGCGAGGCCGGCCGTGACGCCCTCGCGCGCACCCCCGAGATGCTGCCGGTGCTGAAGGACGCCGGTGTCGTGGACGCCGGCGGTGCCGGGTTCCTCCTCCTCCTCGACTCCGCCATCCATGTTGTCGACGGCGACCCGATGCCCGAGCCCGACCTCACCGACGGCCCGAGCGCCGACCAGCTGGAGGCTGTGGCGCACAGGCACCGTGACGACGGGGCCGTCGACGTGAGCGAGCTGCGCTACGAAGTCATGTTCTTCCTCGACCTCGAGGACTCCAGGGCGAACGATTTCAAGGCCGCATGGGGACGCATCGGTGATTCCATCGTGGTGGTCGGCGGTGACGGACTGTGGAACTGCCACATCCACACGAACGACATCGGTGCGGCCATCGAGGCGCCCATTGCGCTCGGCGGCAGGCCGAGGCAGATCCGTGTCACCGACCTGTTCGAGGAGGTGGCCGAGGAGCACGCGGCCCGCGAGGCGACCATCGGTGCGGCGCACTCCCACCGTCCGCCCGCATCCAGTCTCCCCCCGGTCACGTGCGCGGTCGTGGCGGTGGCGAGCGGCGACGGCCTCGCGGAGTTGTTCGGTCAACTCGGCGTCCATGGTGTCGTCACCGGTGGACAGACACTGAACCCCTCGACCGCGGAGCTGCTCGAGGCCGTCGAGCACATGAATGCCGCGCAGGTCGTCATCCTCCCGAACAACAAGAACATCATCCCGGTGGCCGAGCAGGTCGACGCACTCTCCGGGAAGGATGTGCGCGTGGTCCCCACCTGCTCGATGCCCGAGGCACTTGCCGCGCTCGTCACCTACGACCCCGAGGCGTCCGCCGAGACCAATGCGCGCAACATGGCCGCCGCCGCGTCGTCGATGACGACGGGCGAGGTCACACAGGCGGTGCGCGACACCAACACCGACGCAGGCGCGGTCACCACCGGCGACTGGATCGGGATCGTGCGCGGCGACGGCATCGTGGCCGTCGCGGGGACGGTGGTGGCCGCATGCGAACTGTTGCTCGAGGCCATCGTCGGGGAATCCGCAGAACTGCTCACCGTGGTCATCGGCGCCGATGCCGTCCAGGCAGATACCGACCGCATCGTCGCGTGGGTGGAGGGCTTCCGGCCCGACGTGGCCGTCGAGATCCACCGCGGAGGCCAGCCGCTGTACCCGTACCTGTTCGGCGTTGAGTAAGGACCCCATCACCGCCCGCGAACTGGCGGCGATGGACATCGACGTCGTCAAGGGCATCGGCGAGAAGAAGAAGGACGCTCTCGAGTCGTTCGGCATCTCGTCGGTCCTCGACCTCATCGAGACGTACCCGCGCCGCTGGATCGACCGCACGCGCGAGGCGCAGGTTGCCCAGCTCGAGGAGGGCGTGCCGACCCTCGTGGTGGTCACGGTCGACTCCACGAACGCCGTGCGCACCCGCAGCGGCAAGCGGATGGTCACCGTTCGCACCTCCGATGACTCCGGGCGTCTGTCGCTCACGTTCTTCAACCAGGGATGGCGCGAGAAGCAGCTAGTGCCCGGCCTCACCATCGCGGTGTTCGGCAAGCCCGAGCGGTACCGCGGCTACCTGCAGATGACGAACCCGGTCGTCGATCTCATCGGTGACCGCACCGGCCGGATCGTGCCGGTGTACCCGCAGAGCGACAAGTCGCGCATCACCACGTGGGACCTCGCACGCTGGATCGAGAGCACGCTCGCACGCTGTGTGCCGCGCGGCATTGCCGACCCGGTTCCTGGTGACGTCATCGGTTCGCTCCGCCTCGTGGAGCGGGGCACCGCCCTGCACGACATCCACCTGCCGGAGTCGATCGCGCACAGGGATGCGGCCCGGCGCCGGCTCGCATTCGACGAAGTGCTGCGCGTGCAGGTCATGCTCGTGGCACGCAAGCTGCGCACTGCGCGCGATTCCCGCGGCATCAGCCACAGGATCGACGGCCCGCTCATCGACCGGTTCGATGCGTCGTTGCCGTTCCCGCTGACCACCGCACAGAGGCGGGTCATCTCGGAGATCACCCACGACATGGCATCGCCGACACCGATGCACCGTCTCCTGCAGGGCGACGTGGGTGCCGGCAAGACCGTCGTCGCGGTGTCGGCGATGATGCGGGCCGTGCAGGGTGGCCACCAGGCCTCGCTCATGGTCCCGACAGAGGTGCTCGCCGAGCAGCATCTGGCCGGCGTGAGGAGACTGCTCGACGGACTCGAGATACCGGATGCGGGGAATCTCTTCGGTGGCAGGCCCGTGAGGGTCGAGCTGCTCACCAACCGCGTCACCGGCGAGCAGCGGCGTCAGGTGCTTGCCGGACTTGCCGACGGTTCGGTCGACGTGGCCGTGGGGACGCACGCCCTCATCCAGGAGGGTGTGTCGTTCGCCGCACTCGGTCTCGTCGTTGTGGACGAGCAGCATCGTTTCGGCGTGGAGCAGCGCGCGAGGTTGCGCGACAAGTCAGCCGACGGCGCGGGCACACCCGATGTCCTCGTGATGACGGCGACGCCGATCCCGCGCACCGCTGCGATGACCGTGTACGGCGACCTCGACGTGAGCGTCCTCGACGAACTGCCGCCGGGACGAACCCCCATCGACACCGGATGGGCGAACAACCCTGTGGCCGAGGCTGCGGTGTGGGCCGATGTCCGCTCCGCCCTGGAGCGTGGCGAGCAGACCTACGTGGTGTGCCCGTTGATCGAGGAAAGCGAGAAACTCGAGGTTGCCTCCGCCGAGCAGGTTCGCGATGAACTCGCCGCCGGCGAGCTTTCCGGCCACACGGTCGAGTTGCTGCACGGCCGGATGACCTCGAACGAGAAGGAGGCCGTGATGGAACGCTTCCGAAGCGCTTCCTCTGGTGTCCTGGTGGCCACCACAGTGATCGAGGTGGGCGTCGATGTGCCGAACGCAACACGCATGGTCATCCTCGACGCCGACAGGTTCGGCATCGCGCAGCTGCACCAGCTGCGCGGCCGGGTCGGCCGCGGCACGGTCGCCTCGCGGTGCCACCTCGTCACCCGCACCGACGACCCGTCGCCGCGCGTCGAGGCACTCGTGAACTCCACGGACGGTTTCGTTCTCGCCGAGGAGGACCTCCGTCTTCGCGGCGAGGGAACACTCATGGGCACCATCCAGAAGGGGCGTTCCGACCTGCGTCTCGCGTCGTTGCAGGGTGACCTCGACCTGATCCAGGCGGCGCGCACCGCTGCCGTGGCGATCGTGGGTGACGACCCCGATCTCGCCGCGCACCCGTTGCTGGCCGACGAGATCGATCTGTACTTCACCGAGGAGCAGGAGGACAACCTGCTGAAGGGCTGACGGCGCTCGGCTACCGTGCGCCGTGAACCGTCGTCGGATCGGGGGAGCCATGAAGGTACGCGACAGGCACGTGGTGGTGACCGGTGGGTCACGCGGCATCGGCGAGGCTCTCGCGCGCGAGTTCGCACGCAGGGGTGCACGCGTCACCGTGGTGGCACGCAGCCGCGACTCGCTGCACAGGGTGGCCGCCGAGATCGGTGGGAACGCCGTGGTGGCCGATCTCTCGGATGACCGGGTGGTGGACACGCTGGTTGCCGACATCGAGGCGCGGCACGGGGACATCGACGTGCTCGTGAACAATGCAGGACTCGAGACCACCACCCCGTTCGCCGTCGAGGACCCTCGCGCCATCCGCGCGGTGTCGCGGCTGAACTACGAGGTGCCGTTGATGCTCGCGCGCCAGGCCCTGCCCGGGATGCTCACCCGCGGTCGCGGGCACATCGTGTTCGTGTCGTCGCTCGCGGGGACCGCTGGTTTCCCCGGCATGGCGGTGTACTGCGGCACCAAGGCGGGCATCCTCAACTTCTTCGCGTCCCTGCAGCGAGAGCTCAAACACTCGCCGGTGGGTCTCACCGTGCTGTCGCCGGGGCCGGTCGACACCCAGATGTGGGACAACGTGGAGACCTCGTCGCCCGAGACCCAGAAGATCGTGCGCAGGTTCCAGTTGCTGAGGTTGATACCGAAGGCATCGCCTCAGGACATCGCGCGACGCACCGTGTCGGCGGTGGAGTCCGCGCGGCCCTTCGTGCGCGACCCGAAGAGGTTGTCCATCAACTTCTGGCTGAACATGCTCCCGACGCGAATCTCGAACGCGGCGGCGGTCGGGATCCGCTTCGATCCGCTCGACCGCGCCAACACCAGACGGCCCTGAGCAGTCCCGGCCCGCACCACCGGGTCAGTCGGACGGGTCGGCGATGTCCTCTTCCTCGAGAATGAGGTCCCACCGGTCGAGACAGTCACGGCAGCGGTAGGTGACCACGTCGCCCGCGAACCACATGCCGTCCTCGCGCGGCAGCGTGATGAGCCCGCACGGCCCGCCGCAGTCCACGCACACGATCGAGTCTGCAGGGCCCCTCATCTCCGTAGTCTGTCCTGCATGCGGGTCGTTTCGGGTGAACTGCGCGGCCGCCGCATCGAGTCCCCGCACGGTGACGCCACCCGGCCCACTACCGACAAGGTGAGGGAGGCCGTCTTCAACGCTCTCGGGAGCACGGGGCTCCTGGTCGATGCGGTGGTCGTCGACCTGTTCGCCGGAACCGGGGCGATGGGCATCGAGGCACTGTCGCGCGGTGCGTCGCGGTGCATCTTCGTCGAACGTGACAGCAAGGCACTCGAGGTGCTGCGGCGGAACCTCGACACGCTCGGACTGGGTTCCCGCTCGGAAATCGTCGCCGGCGATGCGATGGCAGCCGCGTCGCGTGCAGCCGACATCGTGATTGCCGACCCGCCCTACGGGTTCGATGCGTGGGACCGCCTCCTCGGTTCGGTGACCGCAGGTTTCGCCGTGATCGAGGCCGACACCCCCGTGGGGCCACCGCACGGCTGGGAGACGGTGCGGGAACGCCGTTACGGGCGCACGCACGTCACATTTCTCGCCCGGGGCGATGCACCGCGGAATCCGGGGGACGGGGATACGGTGGAGGCGCGATGAGCACCGTGCTGTACCCCGGAAGCTTCGATCCCTTCCACCTCGGCCATCTCGATGTGGTCGAGCAGGCCTGCACCCTCTTCGGTTCGGTCGTGGTCGCCGTCATGCACAATCCTGACAAGCCGTCGGGCGCGCTGCCGGCCGATGCCAGGGTGGAGATCGCGCGGGCATCGACATCCCACCTTCCCGGGGTCTCGGTGCGGGCCTTCCCGGGGCTCGCGGTGGACGCCGCGCGCTCGGCCGGTGCCCTGTGCATCGTGAAGGGGCTGCGCACCTCCGGTGACTTCGAGATCGAGCAGCAGATGGCCCACACGAACTTCGCGGTGTCGGGCGTGCGCACCGTCTACGTGCCCTGCACCCCGGCCCTCTCTTTCGTCTCCAGCCGCTACATCCGCGACATCGCGGGCAACGGCGGTGACGTTTCGTCCATGGTGCACCCGGCGGCCCTCGGGGCCCTCGGCACCGCATTCGGAAAGGGCAAGTGATGCCTCGCGACCGGTTCGACAGCTTCGACGACGACCTGATCGATGACACCTACCCCCAGCCGGCCCCGGTCCAGGCCCGTCTCGGCGACAGCGAGGTGCTGATGAGGCGTGTCGTCGACATCATCGCCACCGCACCGAGCGTGCCGTTGTCCAGCACCCCGCGCATCGACCGTGACGAGGTGATCGAACTGCTCGAGGACGCCCTCCAACGGCTTCCCGAGGAGATCCGTCAGGCACGCTGGATGCTGAAGGAGCGCCAGGAGTTCCTCGACAAGACGAAGCGCGAGGCCGACGAACTGCTCACTGCGGCACGTCAGCAGGCCGAGCGCATGGTGCAGCGCACCGAGGTGGTGCGTGCATCGGAGTCGCGGGCCCGCCAGATCGTCGACTCCGCCGACGAGGAGTGCCGCCGTCTGCGCAACGAGACTGAGGACTTCCTCGACCAGCGTCTCGCCAGTTTCGAGATCCTCATCGACCGGCTGCAGAAGACCGTTTCCATCGGCCGCCAGCGCCTGTCCATCGGTATGCACGACACCACGGCACCCGAGACCGAGTCCGGCGACGACGAGCGCGGGGAGAGCGGTCGGGGTTTCTTCGACCAGGACCTCCACTGAGGCCACCGTGGCCGCGCCGCTCCTCGTCAACGTCGTCGAACTGCTGCGGCGGCCGGGCACCACGAAGAAGGTGGCCGTCGCCGTCGATGCAGCCGACCTCGTGTTCGACGACGACCGGGTGACCGACGCACCGGTCGAGGTGAACCTCGACCTCGAGTCGCTCTCGAACGGCATCACCGTCCACGGGTCGGCCGCCGCCACGTGGCACGGGGAGTGCCGCCGCTGCCTCGCGCCGATCGAGCAACGCATGACGGTGGACCTCGATGAGCTGTACCAGCAGGTGCCCGACAACCCGGATGCCCACCCGATCGGCGGGGACCAGGTCGACCTGCTCCCCATGGTGCGCGAGAACATCCTTGTGGCGATCCCCGTCGGTCCGCTGTGCCGCGAGGACTGCCCGGGCTTCTGCCCGCAGTGCGGGGCCGACCTCGCGCAGGCTCCCTGCGGCTGCACGCCGCAGGTCGGCGATGACCGCTGGTCGGCGCTCGATGCCCTGAAAGGGCGCCTGCCCGGGTCCCCCGGGTGAGAGCGGCCCGTTTCGGGCTATCCTTTCCCGGCCCCCACAGAGGGGCCCATGTGCCTCGAAACCAAGGGAGACCACGGTGGCCGTTCCCAAAAAGAAGAAGTCGAAGTCGAAGACCCGCATGCGCCGGGCCTCGAACTGGCGTCTCGGTGCGCCGTCGCGCAGCGTGTGCCCCCGCTGCCGCGCAGCCAAGCTTCCGCACACCGTCTGCGGAACCTGCGGCTGGTACAAGGACCGAGTCGCCGTCGACGTCGAGCAGTAAGCCCGCGCATGTTGCCGGTCGCAGTCGATGCGATGGGTGGTGACAGAGCCCCCGGTGAGATTCTTGCGGGCGCCCACGAGGCGGCCGCCGCAGGCATACCCGTCGTTCTCATCGGCCCGGAGGATCTCGACGGCCGCGGTGACCTCCCGCTGATCGCGGCATCGGAGGTCATCGAGATGGATGACGACCCCGCGACGTCGGTCCGCAAGAAGCGCGACTCCACGCTCGTGCGCGCGGCCGAGGCCGTGCGTGACGGCAAGGCGAGCGCCATGATCTCCGCCGGCAACACGGGTGCCACCATGGCCAGCGCGTTGCTGCGCATGGGGCGCATCAAGGGCGTTCACCGCCCGGCCATCGCCACACCGGTTCCCGTGCCGGGCAACACCCCCACGGTTCTCCTCGACGCGGGAGCCAATGCCGAGGTCCAGGCCGAGTGGCTCGTGCAGTTCGCGGTGATGGGCTCGGTGTACGCGCGCCGGCGCTACGGCATCGAGAACCCGAAGGTGGGTCTCCTCTCCATCGGCGAGGAGCCCGGCAAGGGGGACACGCTGCGCAAGGACGCATGGGACCTTCTCTCCGCGGAGCCGAGCATCAACTTCATCGGCAACGTCGAGGGTCGCGACATCATGACCGATGCGGTCGACGTTGTGGTCACCGACGGCTTCACCGGCAACGTCGTGCTGAAGACCCTCGAGGGCACGTTGAAGACGGTCATCAAGGCACTGTTCGGCGCGTTCGCCGACCCTGCCTACAAGGAACATGCGGACGCGCTGATGCCGGCACTCCTGCCGATGTACGCCACGTTCGACCCGGACAACACGGGCGGCGCGATTCTCCTCGGGATCGACGGGGTGTGCATCATCTCGCACGGCTCCAGCAGCGCGCGGGCAATGGTGAACGGGATCAAGGTCGCACAGGAGATGGTGGAGACCGGCATGGTGGACGCACTGCGTGCCGCAATCGCCGCCACCGGGGGGAAAGAGGGCGCACAATGAGCATCAACCGCAGCGAGGTCCTCGGCACGGTCACGCGCCAGCTCGCGGACATCCTCGAGATCGAGGCATCGGGCATCACCGAGGACCAGAGTTTCGCCGACGACCTCGGCGCTGATTCCATCGCGCTCATCGAGCTGGTCGACGCACTCGAGCAGGAGTTCTCCGCGACCCTCGAGGGGTTCTCGTTCGACGACGACGAACTCGCCGGGCTGAAGACGGTGCGCGACGCGGTCGACTACGTGATGCGCGCGCACGGCGCGTGACCACGGGGCACGGGATGGTCCGAGGCGGGGAGCCCGATCTCGCGGAACTCATGCGCCGACTCGGGCACGTGTTCTCCGACCCGGCACTGCTGCGGCTCGCTCTCGTGCACCGCTCCTGGCATGCAGAGAACGAGGAGCCCGACACCAACGAGCGCCTCGAGTTCCTCGGTGATGCCGTGGTCGGCTTCGTGGTCGCCGAGGCCGCGTACCGCCGCCTCCCCGGGGACCCCGAGAGCCGCCTGAGCGACCTCCGGCAGGCCGTGGTGAACACGCAGGCACTCGCACAACGCGCGCGCTCGATCGGTCTCGGCGACTTCATGCTGCTCGGTGTGGGTGAGGCCGCCGCCGGCGGTCGCGACAAGGAGTCCATCCTCGGCGATGCGTTCGAGGCGATCATCGGCGCCGTGTTCCTCGACGGCGGTCTCGACACCGCCCGCGAGTTCGTCCACCGCATGCTGGACGACGAGATCGAGCGCACCATCCCGATGCTCGGCTCGATCGATGCGAAGACGGCACTGCAGGAACTCTGTGCCCGTCGCGGCAGCGCCCCTCCTCACTACGAGACCGATGGCGAGGGCCCCGACCACGAGCGTGTGTTCACGGCCAGCGTGCTGATCGACGGCAAGGTGGCCGGCACCGGGACCGGCCGCACGAAGAAGGCGGCCGAACAGGTCGCGGCGCGCGTCGCACTGCGCTCGTTCGCTGACTGACATGCCCGAGCTCCCCGAGGTGGAGACCGTGCGCCGCGGAATCGAGTCGCGCGCCGTCGGCCGGAGGATCCTCGGGGTCACCGTCGGACGCGAACGTTCGGTGCGCAGGGTCGGTCGCGAGGCGGTGGTGCGGGGCCTCGAGGGCGCCACGATCACCGCCACGTCACGCCGCGGCAAGTACCTGCTTGCCGACCTCGACACCGGCGACCGGATGATGATCCACCTGCGGATGAGCGGCCGGGTGCTGGTCGTTCCTGCCGGCACGCCGCGGCCGCCGCACACGCACGTGACAATGGCACTTGCGCCGCGCGACGGTGCAGCCGACGAGTTGCTGTTCGTCGACCCGCGCACGTTCGGGGAGGTCGTGGTGTATGACCCTCGCGAGGAACACGAGGTGCTCCCGGAACTCGGCCGGCTGGGCGTGGACCCCATCGCGGAGCACTTCGACGGGTCCGTGCTGTGGGGAGCCCTGCGCGGCAGGAGGGGGGCCGTGAAGCCGCTTCTTCTCGGTCAGCGGGTGGTGGCCGGCATCGGCAACATCTACGCCGACGAGATACTCCACCGTTGCAGGATGAGGTGGAACCGTCCCGTCGACCGTCTGTCCCGCAGGCATGTCGATCTGCTCGCCGCGCAGACGGTGGAAGTTCTGTCCTCGGCAATCGAGGCAGGCGGTTCGACCCTGGAGGACACCCAGTACGTCGACGTGGACGGCAACACCGGGTGGTTCCAGGTGAACCACCTCGTGTACGGACGGGAAGGTGAGGGATGTCTCACCTGCGGCCGCTCGTCCGTGCGTCGTGTCGTCGTCGCCGGCCGTTCGACGTCGTACTGTCCGCGCTGTCAACACTGACGTTTTCCACAGGGCGGGCATCCACCGCGCTGGCCGACCGTCATCTACTGTTGGTCTGCCGTGTTCCTCAAAGCTCTGACACTCAAGGGTTTCAAGTCCTTTGCCGACCCGACCGTGCTCGAGATGGAGCCCGGCGTGACCGTGGTCGTCGGCCCGAACGGGTCGGGAAAGTCGAACGTTGTCGATGCCATTGCGTGGGTGCTCGGCGCGCAGGCCCCGAGCTCCGTGCGCTCGCAGAAGATGGAGGACGTCATCTTCAACGGCACGAAGAAGCGCCCCGCCCTCGGACGTGCCGAGGTGATGCTGACGCTCGACAATTCGGCCGGACTGCTGCCGCTCGAGTTCAGCGAGGTCACGATCAGCCGCACGCTCTTCCGCAACGGCGACAGTGAGTACGCGATCAACGGCGTGGAGTGCCGGCTTCTCGACGTGCAGGAACTGCTGAGCGACGCCGGCGTCGGCCGCCAGCAGCACGTCGTCGTCAGCCAGGGCCAGATCGACGCGGTGCTCACGGCACGTGCCGAGGACCGTCGCGCCATCATCGAGGAGGCCGCAGGCGTCCTGAAGTACCGCAAGCGCAAGGAGAAAGCGGAGCGCCGTCTCGAGGCCACCGAGGCAAACCTGTTGCGCGTGCAGGACCTCATCCGTGAGGTGCGACGTCAGTTGCGCCCCCTCGAGCGCCAGGCCGAGGCGGCCCGTCGTCACGAGGAAGTGATGACCGAACTGCGTGCGCTCCGGCTCTTCCTCTCCGGTCGCGAGATCGCGTCGCACCGTGCCCGCCTCACCGCCCTCTCCACCGAGAAGGCCGAGGTCGGGGCGGCCGACGCGGACATCCGCAGGCGGCTCGCTGCGCTCGACACGGATGTTCTCTCGGCGGAGGCCGAACTCTCCGCGCGCGGTGACTCGGGGCTCAGCGACGAACTCGTGCGAGTCGAGCAGCTGCGCGAGCGTGCCCGTGGTCTGTCGGCGCTCATCGCCGAGCGACGGCGCGGACTCGAGCGCGACCAGGGCCGGATGATGGCCGACGACGTGGTCGCCACTGTCGAGGCAGACGTGGCCCAGGCGAGGGCGGAACTCGCCGAGGTGGAGCGGGGAATGTCGATCGCGACGGGGGAGTCCGGTTCGCTCGGCGAGGAGGAGGCCGCATTCGAGCGCGAGCGCGAGGAGAAGGGCATGTTCGCCACCGTGCCCTCGTCGCAGGCATCCGGTGCCGCCGCGGAGGTCCGCGGCGAGCTGCGCACGCTGCGGAACGCGGTGGAGCAGAGCGCCGGCGAGATACAGCGACTGCAGACCCGGATCGAGGAGATCGCGCGGCGTGATGCCCAGTCGGCCCGCGAGGCAGAGGCCCTGCAGCGCGACCTCGCGGATGCCGAGAACGCCGTCGAGGCCCTGCGCGCCGAGATGAACGAGCTCGACCGGCGCCGTGCGGCTGCCGAGGCGGCAATCGACGCGGCCCAGGAGGAGATCGTGTCGGCGGAGCGCACGCATGCACAGCGGGCCGCGCGCGTGGAGTCACTCGCGTCGGTCGATGCCACGTCGCGTGCACGCAGCGGTTCGCGCTCGCTCGACGGCAGGGCGGGCATCCTCGGTGCGCTGATCGACCTCGTGCAGATCGACAGTGGTTGGGATGCTGCGGTCCGCGCCGCTCTCGGCGACGCAGTGGGGGCGGTGCTGGTCGCCGACCCGGCCGCGGCCCGCAGTGCACTCTCGGCTCTCCGCGACGGTGGAATCGCCGGCGCGGTGCTGGCGCTCGGGGTACCGCGTGCGGCCGGACGCGGTGTGCCCGGCGGGACCGCCGCACTGCGCCCACACGTGCGCCCCGCGGCCGGGGCACCCGCCGGCCTCGATGAACTACTCGACTCACTGCTGGACGGGTACGGGTTCACTGAGGACATCGACGACGCGGTGTCTGCCGCATCGTTGGGCACCGGCACGGTCGTCACCCGCGCGGGTGACCGTCTGGGCGGGGCCGCATGGCGCGTCGGCGCCGCCGACGAGCTCGGCTCGAGGGAAGTGCTCGATGCGGCCCGGCGCGACGAGGCCGAGGCACTCGCGGCCGTCACCCGCTGTCGCGGTGCGGCTGATGCGGCCTGGCGCGACCTCAACAGCGCACGACTGCAGATCGCCGACACCGAGGAGCGGCTGCGCCGGCAGAGCGAGTCGGTCGAGATGGCAGCCGATGCGCTCACCAGTGCAGTGACCGACCGTCGCACCGGTGCCGCGGAGCACGAGGCCGCCGGCCGCACCATTGACGAGGCACGCGCCCGCATGAACCGCGACGCCGCCCGCGTGACCGAGCTCGAGGCACTCCTCCCGTCCCTCGAGGAGACAGAGGCCGCCGAACTCGCCGCTGTCGCCGCGTACAACGAGGACCGCACCGCGTTCGAGTCGAAGGCGGCGTATCTCGGGATGCGCCGCACCGACCTCGAGGTGAGGCTCGCCGGTCTCCGTGAGCGTGACCAGTTCCTGCGCCAGCGCATCACCGAGGGTGAGTCCAAGCTCGGTGCCGACAGCGAGGCGCGGGTCGAGGCCTCGCGCCGCCGTGAGCGGCTGGAGCAGACGATCGTTGCGATCGGCCGTCTGTCGGCACTCGTCGACGAGCACCGCACGGTGACCGAGACACGTCTGACCGAGCTCCATGCCGTGCGCCAGCGTCAGAGCGACGAGGTGCGCGCACTCGCGGCGAGACTCGACCAGTCGCGCCGCGACCGTCACGCCGCTGAGCAGGAGCTCGAGGTGGCGCGGGAGAGGTCACGCCGCATCGAACTCGAGGAGACCGAGACGCGGATGCGTCTCGAGGCCGCGGTGGAGGGGGTGCGACGCGACCTTGAGGTCGAGCCGGAGGCGGCGGAGGCCGCGCCGATGCCCGAGGTGCCCGAGGGATCGAACCACGCCGAGCGGGCACGAACCCTGGAGCGCGACATCCGCCTGATGGGTCCGATCAACCCGCTCGCCCTGCAGGAGTTCACCGAACTGCAGACGCGGCACCAGTTCCTCGAGGAGCAGCTCACCGACGTGCGGAACTCGCGCCGCGAACTGTCGCAGGTGATCACCGCGATCGACCAGGAGATCCAGTCGGTGTTCGCGGCGGCGTTCGCCGACGTCAGCACGAACTTCGTCGAG
>JBJTBF010000039.1:0-58729 GCA_046091145.1 Acidimicrobiales bacterium
AATCTCATGCGAGTGAGGTTGGCCCAGGACAAATCGGCTCCTGGTACGAGAAAGCTGGTCAGCGAAGTCCTTGTCGGAGTTGGGTCCTCCCAGTACTGGATTCCGCCACATGTGCAGTAACCGACGTGAGCTTCGCAGTTAGGGCAGAAGTCATCACCCACTCAGTCAGCGTAGTTACAGAGCGATCAAGTTTTCTAGTGGCTTCCAAAGTTGTTCGATCAGACCCGCTGGGTCATGTCTGGTCTTTAGTGAACCCCTGCTGGAAACAGAGCCCAAGAGGGGAATCGAACCCCTGACCTACGCATTACGAGTGCGTTGCTCTACCGACTGAGCTACCTGGGCAGGATGCCCATGATACCGAGCGGCCCCACGGGGCCCACATCCGCTACTGCTCGATGAACTCGAGTGCGGCGTCGGTGTTCAGCGACGGCAGCGACCACAGGAGGTCGCGCAGCATCAGTGCCTCGTTCACGTTCAGACCCAGGTGACCCATCACCTTGTGGATGCGCTCGACCGCGTCCACGTACCCCGCCGGGCGGTGGATGTGCGGGTTCCCCAGCAGTTCGTCGCGGTACACCGACGCGATCTCCACGAGGCCGGCACGCAGCTCGTCGGTGCGGTGGCGGCGGATCTCGCGCTTGTGACGCTCCTCCAGTGCCCTCTTGCCGCCGCGCTTCGCGCCCATCGCCGCCATGTTCGCCTCGAAGTCGGCGACCTCCTGCTCATGGCGACGGTGCAGTGGTTCCGCCGCGTCATCGATGAGGCCGAGAAGTTCGTCGACGATAGCCGCGACTGTCGCACCGGTGCCGTCGATGCGGCGCGGAACGTTCGCGAAGCGCTCACGTCTGTGCACCAGCTGTGTGTCGGTGGCAATCAACCGTGCGCGGTCGAGGCTGCCGTGCGACGCACGCGCGGCCACCTCTGCACGAGCGGAATCGACACCGGAGCGAACGAGTGCCTCCCGTATCTCCTGTTCCGTCAGTGAGCCGAAGTGCACGGTGAGCGAACGCGACGCGATGGTGACGAGAAGGTCGACCATGGCATCCGCGAGGAGGATGATGAACACACCCTCGGCGGGTTCCTCCACGGTCTTGAGCAGCCGCACGACGGCGCCGGCCTGCATGAGGTTGACCTCGTGCATGATGATGACCTTGCGGCTGCCCTCGACGGCGGTGGTTCCGGCCCTCGTCACCACGGACTCCGCCTCCTTCGCGAGGATCGAGGCACCCTCGCGCAGAACCTCGTGCACATCGGGGTGGACGCCACGCATCACGAGGTCGTTCGCGCGGTCGGAAATGTCATCGGTGCCGCTCAGCAGACGCGCGGCGAAGGCACGGGCGGCGATCTCCTTTCCGTCACCCTCCGAGCCGAGGAAGAAGTACGCGTGAACCGGGTTCGCGGCCGACTGCCGCAGGATGTCGACGGCGTGCGCGTGTCCCGTCACCGCATCCCACACCGAGGCCATGGCCGAAGATTACAGAGAGAGTGCGGCGCGGACCCGGGTGCGGATGTCGGCCTCGACGTCGTCCTTCGGGGCGGTGCCGTCGACCACTATCCACCGTGACGGGTCGGCGGCCATGAGTTCGTGGAAACCGTCGTTGATGCGGGCGAAGAACTCGGCACCCTCGCGCTCGAAGCGGTCGAGGTTGCGCTTGGCGAGACGCTGGTTGAGGATCTCCGTCGGGACCTCGATGAACACCACCACGTCGGGAAGACGCCCGGCGAGTGCCCAGGTGCTGATCGACAGGAGGTCGGGCACACCGAGCCTGCGGCCGTAACCCTGGTAGGCGAGGGTGGAGTAGATGCTGCGGTCGCTCACCACGTGCCGGCCGGTGTCGAGCGCGGGCTGCACGACCTCGGCCATGTGCTGTGCGCGGTCGGCGGCCATCAAGAGGGCCTCGGTGCGGGGTGCCATGTCGGTGTTCCCGGTGTCGGCGAGGATGCCCCGCAGCAGCGAACCGATGCGCGTGCCGCCGGGCTCGCGGGTGATCACGGCATCAAGGTTCTCGCCGAGACGCTTCGTGTGCGTGCTCTTGCCGCAGCCCTCGAGACCCTCGAGTGCGATGTAGGCGGCTGTCACTCGCCGTCCTTCTTCGCTGCTTCCTTCTTGGGTGCGGCCTTCTTCTTCGCGCCGGACTTCTTTGCCGGCGACTTCCGCGCAGCAGGCTTCTTTGCACCCGCCTTCTTCGCGGCCGGTGCACGGCGCGCGCCGGACTTCTTTTTCGGCCCGCCGTTCTCGGCGATGTAGTCGCGGCGCAGCTGCAGAAGCTCGTATGCGCGCTCGTTCGTCATCGACTCCATGCGGTCACCGCGGGTGAGACCGGCGTTGGTCTCGCCGTCGGTCACGTAGTCACCGAAGCGTCCCTCCTTGCCCACCACCGGCTTGCCGCTGACGGGGTCGTTTCCGAACTCGCGCAGCGGCGGCTTCGGCGCGGCCCGCCCGCGTCCGAACGTGCGCGGCTGGGCGAGCAGTGCGAGGGCATCCTCGAGCGAGACGGTGAGCAGTTGCTCCTCGGTCTGCAGTGAGCGGCTCTCCTTGCCCTTGCTCACGTACGGGCCGTAGCGGCCGTTCTGTGCGGTCACGGCCTCGCCGTCGGCGGGGTCGACACCGACCGTGCGCGGCAGCGACAGGAGATCGGTCGCGTCCTGCATGGTGATGCGGTCGATGTTCATGGTCTTGAACAGCGACGCCATCTTCGGCTTCTCGAGACCTGCGGGCGGCTCGTCGGCGGTGCCCCATTGCACGTACGGGCCGTAGCGACCCGACTTCGCGAACACCGGGTGGCCCTGCCACTCGCCGATCGGAACATCACCCTTCGGTGCCTTCAGCAGGTTCACGGCGGCCTCGAGCGTGAGCTCGTCGGGTGCCATCTGGTCGGGCACGCTGGCGGTGTTCTCGCCGCAGCGCACGTACGGACCGTAGAGACCGGGCTTGACGATCACGGCTTCACCGGTGTCGGGGTGGGTGCCCAGGGGGAACGTGTTCACCTCCGCGGCGTCGATGGAATCGAGCCGTGCCGCCACGATGTCGCGGAGGCCCTTCTCCTCATCGTCACCGAAATAGAAGGTGTGCAGCCAGCGGTCCTTCTGCTGCTCACCGCGGGCGATGCCGTCGAGGTCCTCCTCGACGTGCGCGGTGAACTCGTAGTCGACCAGGGTCTCGAAGTTGTCGCGCAGCAGGCGCACCACGGAGAACGCCGTCCACGTGGGGACGAGTGCGGTGCCCTTCTTCCACACGTAGTGGCCGCGGTCGACCATGGTGGAGATGGTGGCGGCCCATGTGGACGGCCGGCCGATGCCCTTTGCCTCCAGTTCCTTCACGAGCGATGCCTCGGTGTAGCGCGCGGGGGGAGAGGTGGTGTGCGAGGTGTCGGTCCACTCGCGCACGTCCACCTGCTGGCCCTCCTCGAGGGGCGGCAGCAGCAGGGTGTCCTCGTCATCGGACGTCTCGTCCTCGTCGGTGGACTCCTCGTAGGCCTGGCGGTAGCCGGCGAAGGTGATGGTGGTGCCGCTCGCAGCGAACTCGCAGTCGCTGCGGGATGCATCGTCCGCGGTGGTGCCGAGTCGCAGCGTCACGGTGTTGCCCTCCGCGTTCGGCATCTGCGAGGCGAGAGTGCGTTGGTAGATCAGCGTGTAGAGGCTGAGCTCGTGGCCGCGCAGCTCACCGGCGACCTCCTTCGGGGTGCGCAGCGGAAGTGCGGGTCGGATCGCCTCGTGGGCCTCCTGAGCGTTCTTCGACTTGTTCTCGAACCGGCGCACCGACGGGTTCACGTAGTCACGGCCGTGCTCGGCGGTGATGTGCGCGCGGATGTCGGCGATCGCCTCGTCGGAGAGTGCGGTGGAGTCGGTGCGCATGTAGGTGATGAAACCGCGCTCGTACAGGCCCTGTGCGGTGCTCATCACCTGGCGCGCCGACAGGCGCAGCTTGCGGCCGCCCTCCTGCTGCAGGGTGGAGGTGGTGAAGGGTGCCTTCGGCGACGAGGTGTACTTCTTGACCTCCCTGTTGCGCACGGTCAGCTGCGAGCCCTGCAGCCCGGCCAGCAGTTCGCGGGCCTGCCCTGCCGACAGCACGAACACCTGAGCGGAGGCATGGCCGTTGCCGTCGAAGTCCTTGCCGGTGGCAACGCGGGTCCCGTTCAGCGCCACGAGCCGCGCGGTGAAGGATGGCTGGGTGTCGACGACGGCCTCCAGGGAGAAGTAGTCAGCGGCCCTGAACAGGCGACGTTGCTCCTCCCTCTCCACGATGAGGCGCAGGGCCGGGCTCTGCACACGACCCGCTGACAGACCGCGGTTCACCCGGCGCCACAGCACGGGGGACACCTCGTAGCCGTACAGGCGGTCGAGAATGCGGCGGGTCTCGGCGGCATCCACCAGGCCGTAGTCGATCCCGCGCGGGTTCGCCACGGCCTCCTCGATGGCCTTCTTGTTGATCTCGTGGAACACCATGCGGTGCACCGGCACCCTCGGCTTCAGGTACTCGAGCAGGTGCCAGCTGATGGCCTCGCCCTCGCGGTCCTCGTCCGTCGCGAGATAGAGGGTGTCGGCATCCTTGAGGGCCGCGCGCAGCTCCTTCACCACGTTCCGGCCGCGCTCGGTGAGCTCGTACGAGGGCTTGAAACCGTTCTCGACATCCACGGCGAGACCCTTGCTCGGCAGGTCGGCGACGTGCCCGACGGACGGCCGGACATCGAACTCCGGACCGAGGTAACGGGCGATCGTCTTCGCCTTCGCGGGCGACTCGACGATGACGAGGGACTTGGCCATGGGGAGACAGGGCTAGGTCAATTTCGGGGGGTTTGCAACCACCGTCCCGCAAACCCTTGCGGTGCAAGGGTTTCCCGAGGTGCCCCGGAAAGGGCCCCCGGTGGGCGGCCGACCCGGGCCCTCTGGTGGTCAGGAGATGACGTGGGCGTGGTGTTTGCCCTCGACGTCGATGCGCGGAAGCACCCGGTCGAGCCACTTCGGGATCCACCAGTTGCGGTCCCCGAGCAGCTCCATGGTGGCGGGCACGAGGATCATTCGCACCACGGTTGCGTCAACGAACACAGCCACTGCCATGCCCATCCCGAACAGTTTCAGCTGCCGGTCGGGGGCCAGCACGAAGGCCGCGAACACGCACACCATGATCAGGGCGGCAGCGGTGATCACCCTCGCGGTGGCCGCCACACCGTCGGCGACGGCGGTGAAGTTGTCACCGGTGCGGTGGTACTCCTCCTTCATGCGCGACAGCAGGAACACCTCGTAATCCATCGAGAGGCCGAACACGATCGCGAACAGGAACATGGGTGCCCACGGTTCGATCGGACCCGCCTTGCCCACACCGAACAGGTCGGCGAGCCAGCCCCACTGGAACACCGCAACGATGACACCGTAGGCGGATCCGACCGACAGGAGGTTCATGAGCACGGCCTTCAGCGGCACCAGCACGCTGCGGAACACCGCCATCAACAGCACGAACGACAACACCAGCACGATGCCGATCAGCCACGGCAGGCGTTGGCCGAGGTAATCGGAGAAGTCGATGCCGCCGGCGGTGAAGCCGCCGATCTTGGCGTCCACCCCGGTTCCCGGGATGACCTCTGAGCGAAGCGTGTGCACGAGGTCACTCGTGGCCTCGTCCTGCGGCGAGGTCTTCGGGTACACGATCACGAGCGAGACATCCTTCGACGGGACCGGAACCGGTGCGGCTGCGGCCACGCCGTCGGTGGCGCCCACCGTGGCGACGAAGCGACGGAGTGCCTCCTTGTTGCCGACGGCGTCACCGGTGATCGCGACGTACAGCGGGCCGTTGAAGCCGGGCCCGAAGCCCTCGCTGATGAGGTCGTATGCCTTGCGCACGTCGGTGCCCTTCGGCTGGTTGCCGTCATCGCCGAAACCGAGCCGCAGCGACAGCATCGGCACCGAGAGAAGGCCGAGCAGCACCACGGCCACACCGAGGGACGTCCAGGGCCGGCGCTGCACCACGCGGCTCCACTTCCACCACACGGTGTGCTGGTGGTTGTTCTGCTCCCGATGGGTCAGCGGTGCACGCAGCGCGGGCACGAACGGACGGGCCACCTGCAGCGCCACCGCGACCACGACGCCGGCGAGCGCAACGGGCAGTGAGTGCACGAAGATCGCGACCATCGCGCCGGTCACGGCGACCGTCAGCGAGATCACGGCGGCCCACGAGGTGTTGTCGATGCGCGTGCCGATCATCGACAGAAGCGCAGGCAGCAGCGTCACCGCGGCGACGATCATCACGGCGACACCGATGGCCATTGCCACCGCGAAACCGGTGACGAACGGCAGGCCCACGCTGATCAATCCGAGAACAGCCACGATCACGGTGATGCCGGCGAACACCACGGCACGACCGGAGGTGTCGATGGCCTCGGCGACGGAGTCCTCCACCGACATGCCGTCGTGCAGTGCCTCACGGAAACGGGTGACGATGAAGAGCGCATAGTCGATGCCGACACCGAGACCGATCATCGCCACCATCGAGGTCGCCTCGTTCGGCATCGACATGATGTTCGACACGAGCGTGACGAACGACGAGCCGATGAGCAGGCCGAGAAGTGCGGTGCCGATGGGAAGCCCCATCGCGATCACCGAACCGAACGCCACCACGAGGATGATCACGGCCGCAAGCAGACCGAGGGCCTCGCTCTCGGGCAGCTCGAACTCCTGGAAGATCGCACCGCCGTAGGCGACCTCCGCCCCGGTGGCCACGAGTGGTGCGCCGGCCTCACGGATGGCATCGGCGACGGGAATCCATGTGTTGCGGTCGGACCGGGGGATGCTGATCTGTGCGAACGCGATGGTGCGGTCCC
Organism: Acidimicrobiales bacterium; assembly: GCA_046091145.1. Classification (GTDB taxonomy): domain Bacteria; phylum Actinomycetota; class Acidimicrobiia; order Acidimicrobiales; family Ilumatobacteraceae; genus UBA2093. Next base: position 6,816 of record JBJTBF010000039.1, read on the forward strand.
TGTTCACCTGGGTGGGCAACTCGTACGGTCCCGTCACCGAGATCTCGGTGATGTCGATCGCGGCGACCTTCGCCAGTGCCTCGGTGAACGCCTTCTTCACTGCGGGGTCGTCGATGGTCCCCGGAGTCTTCACCACGATCTGGGAGTTGATGCCCGCCTCGGAGCGGCTGGCGCTCTCCAGCAGCGCGGTGGCGACGTTCGAGTCGGAGTCGGGGAGCGTGAACTCGGTGCGGAAGCTGTTGCCGACCGCTCCGCTCAGCACGGCCGCGATGACGACGACGGGAATCCAGATGCCGAACACCATGAGACGGCGACGGCGGTGGGAGAAGGTTGCGAGGCGACGGAGCACGGGGGTCCTTGTGTGTTCGGGGTCACGAAAGGCTATGCGCGCGGTCGTGCACGCTTCCTGCCGCCTGTACGGTTTCGGAGAGATGGATGCACATGTCACACCCGGCGACGACCGAGTTTCCGTCCTGCCGGGTCGCGTGACCCGTCTCGACCGCGGCTGGAGCACCGTGCTGCTGGACGACGGCCGCTCGGTGCGTGTGCGCAACATCGGCACCGAGGTGGCAGTGGGTGACCGCGTGGCCGTGGACGCCGCCGTCGAGCGCATCGAGAACGTGGAGGAAAGGCGCAGCGCCCTGACGAGGCGCAACAGCTTCGAGGGGGCACGTGCGCTCCGCCAGATCGTGGCGGCGAACATCGACACCGTGTTCCTGGTGCACTCCGTCACCTCGCCGCCGAATGAGCGACGTCTGGAACGCGAACTGGTGCTGGCGTTCGACAGCGGCGCACAGCCCGTCGTGGTGCTCACCAAGACCGACGTGGTGGACAATGCCTACGTGCACGAGGTCACCGGCGTCCTCGCCGGTGTCGCACTCGGGGTGGAGATCGTTGCGGTCTCCGGCATCACCGGTGCGGGTCTCGGGGGTGTGCGGGCCCACTGTGGTCCCGGCGAGACCGTTGCGTTCATCGGGGCCAGCGGTGTGGGCAAGTCGACACTGGTGAACGCGCTGGTCGGCAGCAACGTGCAGCGCACCGGCGAGGTGCGCGACGACGACCAACGCGGTCGGCACACCACCGTTGCCGCCGAGCTGATCGCGCTGCCCGACGGGGGCTGGCTGCTCGACACACCGGGCCTGCGCGCTGTCACGCTGTGGACGAGCGGGCGCGGCATCGAGCGTGCGTTCCGCGACGTGTTCGACCTGGCCGACCACTGCAGGTTCCGCGACTGCCGCCACATCGACGAACCGGGGTGTGCGGTGAACACTGCGATCACCGAGGGACGTCTGCGGTCCGAACGTCTTGAGTCCATGCGGAGACTGGTCGCCGAGGAGGCCGCGCTCGAGGATGAGCAACGGGAGCGCGAGAAGCAGTTCGACCGGCGAGGTGCCAGACGCCGGCCCGGCAAGCGCGGGGGCTGACGGCGGGACGCCGGCTGACTACCTGAAGCGGAGGCCGACGACCGCGCCGCCGCCTTCGTTGTCGCGAACGAAGGTCTCCGCATCATTGTCCTCGGCGCACTGGCTGACGATCGCGAGGCCGAGGCCGGACCCCGGCATCGACCGGGTGCTGACCGCGCGGTAGAAGCGGTCGAAGACGCGCGGCTTGTCCTCGTCGGGGATGCCGGGCCCGCGGTCACGCACCTCGATCGCGGAGTCCCGCACCACCACGGTGACCTCGCCGGTGCCGTCGGAGAACTTCACCGCGTTGTCGACAAGGTTCGACACCGCCCTCTCCAGCTGGTGGGGTCGTGCCACCACGATGGTGTTCTCACCCGACTCGAGGTTGACGGGCATGCCCGTGCGTCGGCGTGCACGTTCCACGACCTCGGCCGCGATGTCGGCGAGGTTCACCGGGACGGCCTGCTCCGCCGCGCGGTGGTCGGTGGCGAGTGCCCCGAGCTCGGCACCGAGTGCGGCCAGTTCGTCGACCTCGGCACGCATGTCGGCGAGCACCGAGCGACGCTCGTGGTCGGAGAGGTTCGCTCGCTCCAGGATCTCCGTGTTCGCGCGCAGGCTCGTGAGCGGTGTGCGCAGTTCGTGGCTGGCGTCCTGCACCAGCTGTCGCTGGCGGGCGAGGCTGCCGCGCAGGGCCTCGACCATGGCACTGAAGCTGCGTGCAAGTGCACCGACCTCGCCTGCGCCGCCCTGCTCGATCGGGTGGTCGAGGTCCTGGGTGGCCGCGATGGATTCCGCCGTTGCGGCGAGATGCTCGACCGGCCGCGTGATGCGACGCGCGAACCACCACCCGACGATGGCCGACATCAGTGCGGCGAGTGCGGTGGCGACGGGAAGACGCACCCGCATCGACCCGAGCGCACGGTCGACGACGGCGGTGTCCTTCGCGACGCGCACGAGGGTGCCGTCGGGCACGGCCACCGTCAGCACCCTGTACTCGGTGCCGCCCGCGGCGAACGTGGTCCAGTTGCGGCCTGCACCGGTCTCACTGATGGACTCGTCGGCCGCAGTGGTCGGTATGACCGGGTTGTCGCGCCGGCCGACGGGCCCGGTACCGGGGATGTCGAGCTGGGTGATGGAGTCGAGTTCCGTCGCGAGGATCTCGTCGCGGATGTCGCGGCCGAAGAGGTCGCCGGGCCGGAATGCCGGGCGCGCGAGCATGTCGATCAACCGTGCGGCGCGCGACTGCAGGGTGCGGTCGACCTCACCGCGCAGCTGCATCGATGCGATCCGGTACGCGCCGACCGCGGTGGAACCTGCGAGCACCAGCACGATCGCCGAGGTGACGAGGGCGAAACGGACGCGCAGGCTCATGGCGCGCGCACCGTGTAGCCCACACCGCGCACCGTGTACACCATGCGCGGCTCACCGTTCTCCTCCGTCTTGCGGCGCAGGTAACCGATGTAGACATCGAGCGACTTCGACGAGGTCTCGAAGTCGTACCCCCAGATGTCCTCGTAGATCTGCTCACGCGTGTGCACCACACCGGGCTTCTCCATGAGGAGAGCGAGAAGGTCGAACTCGGTCTTCGTGAGGTTCAGCACACGGTCACCCCGGCGCACCTCACGTGACTCATGGTTCAGCTGCAGGTCACCCACGCGCACCACCTTCGCTGATGCTGCAGCGTTCACCCGGCGCAGCAACGCACGGCACCGTGCGAGGAGTTCGTCGACAGCGAACGGTTTGGCCAGGTAGTCATCAGCGCCGGCATCGAGACCGGCCACCCTGTCACCGACCTCGTGGCGGGCCGTGAGAAGAAGGATGGGCACGGTGACCCCGCGGTGCCGCGCCTCACGGCACACGGTGAGACCATCGGCGAACGGCATCATCACATCCAGCACGGCGAGATCGGGGGTGTGCTTCGTGAGTGCCTCAAGGGCCGCAGCCCCGTCGTTAACGGCCGTGACGGCATAGTTCTCGAGCTCGAGAACCCGCTGCACGGCCTTGCGCACTGCGGGGTCATCCTCGGCGACAAGCACCCTCGGGGCATCCATGGACCCCACCGTAACCCTTGTGCCACAAGGATTCCGTGGGCCGCAGGGCATTCTTGAGAACCTCTTACCTGGCTCCCGTTCACTCCTTACCTAGGAAGCGCACAGTGGTCTCCAGCCGGGAACACCCGGTGAACAGATCCACACACAAGGAACCCCACCATGAACACACAGTTCCGTTTCACGAAGGTTGCGGTCGCGGCCGGCCTGGTCGTCACCTCCGGTGCCGCAGTGCTCGGCATCACAGGTTTCGCGAGTGCACGTCTCGCCCCGAACGACGCACCTGCCGTCGTGCAGTCCGTCGCCACCGACAGCGCGTCCACCGCTGACGGCAGTGCAACCACAGCTGATGACGGTGCGAGCACCGGGTCCGCCGCCGGCAGCACCGCTGTTGCAGGTGACGTGAACGCGGCCGCCTCGGAGGCTCCCGCTGTTGCCCCCGCGGACGGTGCACACGCCCCGATCTCCCGCGAGAACCTCGCCAAGGTGCTGGGTCTCACGGTCACCGAACTCGACACCCAGGTGCGTTCGGGCAAGTCGCTCGCCGACATCGCGAAGGCACAGAACGTCGACATCCAGAAGGTGAAGGATGTGCTGGTCGCCGACTTCACCGCCCTTCTCGATGCCGAGGTGAAGGCCGGCGAGCACACCCAGGCCGAGGCCGACGCGAAGCTGGTGCTCTTCAAGGGCCGCCTCGACGACATGGTGAACGGTGTCCGCCCCGCCGGCGGCCCGGGCATGGGCGGAAAGGGCGGCCACGGCCCCGGCGGACGTCACGGTCACGGCCCGATGGGCGACGACCACGGCGCGCCCGGCACCGAGGGCGCAGGTTTCTCCGCCTGAGCCCTGCCGCTTCCGCGGCGACAGAACTTGAGTGCCTCCCCTACAGGCGGCCGGCGTCCAGCAACCGCAGGACGTCGGCCGCCCTGTTGCGTACGTCGTCTGCATCGCTCAGCTTCTGCGCCGCGCGCACCTGGGTGCCCATGCGCGGGTTCCTCACGAAGCGGTCCGCGTGGCGCAGCAGGAAGTCCCAGTAGAGAGTGGTGAACGGGCACGCATCCTCGCCGGTGCGCTTCTTGCGGTCGTAGCTGCATCCCCTGCAGTAGTCGCTCATGCGGTCGATGTATGCACCGCCGGATGCGTACGGCTTCGTTGCCATCATGCCGCCGTCGGCATGGAGCGACATGCCGATCACGTTCGGCACCATCACCCACTCCGCGCCGTCCACGAAGGACTCCCACATCCAGTCGTTCATCGCCCGCGGGTCGACGCCGGCGATGAGAGCGAGGTTCCCCAGCACCATCAGACGCTGGATGTGGTGCGCCCAGCCGCGCTCCTGCACCGCACCGGCGCACACCGACACACAACGCATCTGCGTGGAGGAAGGGTCGGTGAACGCACGCGGCAGCGGCCGTGTCGCCCCGAGCTCGTTCTTCTCCAGGTAACCCGGCATCCACAGCCAGTAGAGACCGTTCACGTACTCGCGCCACCCGATCACCTGACGCACGAACCCCTCCGCCGACGCGATGGGGATGCGGCCGTTGTCGTATGCCCACTGCACCGCATCGCACACGTCGGCGGGCATCAGCAGACCGTTGTTGAGGTACGGCGACAGCATCGAGTGCGCGAGGTGCCAGTTGTCCGCGAGCATCGCGTCCTCGTGCGGGCCGAACAACGGCAGAAGATTCTCCACGAAGTGACGCAGATGACGGAACGCGCCGGTGCGCGTGGTGGACCACCAGCCGACTGGGTCGGCACCAGTGCTTCCTGCGGGCAGCGAGGCGATGACCTCGAGATCGATCGGGTCGAGGTCATCACAGAGCGGCTCGCCCCACGGGTTCGACCCGTCGCGAGGCGGGGGCTTGCGGTTGTCCTCGTCGAAGTTCCATCGCCCGCCGGCCGGCTCGTTGCCGTCCATGAGGTAACGGAGACGGATGCGCTGACGACGGTAGAAGTCCTCCATCTTCAGTGACTTCCGTGTGGCAGCCCACGCGGCGAACTCGCCGCGCGGCGTGAGGAACTGGTTGGTGTCCTCCAGTTCCACACCGAGCCGGGAGAGGAGGTCGCGCGCCGCGATGCTGTTCGGGTCGGTGGCAACGACGCGGTCGTTCGGGTGGGCGGCACGGTGCATGGCGAGACCCTGGGCCATGGTGTCGGCGTGCAGGTAGCTGACCTCGAACCCGTCGGCCCGCAGCTCCTCGGCGAAGTGCCGCATCGAGGAGAGAATGAAGTGAAGACGCTGGCGGTGCCAGGGCCGCATCGAGCACTTGAGCGCGGACTCCACCATCAGCACTCGGTGGGTGCGCGGGGTGGCGGCACGCAGCGCACCGATGCGCACGTTCAGCTGGTCCCCGAGAACCCAGACCGTCGTCTTCGTGGTCATGCCGCGGAGATGGACCCCACCACGCGCACGGCACGGTCGAAACCGGTGTCGGTGAGCCGTCTGCGCAGGCGGACATCGGTGCACACGACCGCGAGGTCGCCGCTCTCGTTGCGCGCGCGCCCGGCGGCCCCGAGCAGCAGCCCGAGGGAGGCATCCTCCACCACGGCCGCACCGTCGAGGTCCACCACGCACACCGCACCCGTGGAGTCACCCACGAGCCGCACTAGTGCATCCCCGAACCGGGGGAGCGTGGCGAGGTCGAGGTTGCCCTCCACGGAGAGAACGTGCCGGCCCTTCACCTCGCTGCGTCTCACCGACAGGTTCATGGCGCAACGCTAACGGCCCGGCGACACCCCGTCGTCCGGCGGCTCGAGCAGCATGCTGGCCCCGGCCGACAGCGGTGTGCGCAGGCGTACCCGGCCGACGAACGGCACACTCACGGTGAACCACCGTCTGACCCTCACGGTGACCGTGGTTCCCTCGGTGCCGGTCGTGACCGAGACATCACCGTGCAGATTCCGTGCGGTTGCGGTGGCGGCCGCTACGGGGTCGGATGACACCGCAGCGGCACGCGCGCAGTTGCGGGCGAGGTCGTTCAGTGCCAGCAGCTGCAGGCATGCAGCAGTCACCACCACGATGCAGGCGGCGAGCGCGGCGACGAACGGGAGGAGCAGTGCGAACTCCACCGTGGCCTGGCCCCGGTCGTCAGGGCTGGCTGCCCGCACGGTTCAGCACCTCGCCGATCATGGTGTCGAAGAGGCCACCGATGCGGCCTGCCCCTCCACCTGCCGTGGCCCACCCGATCGCTGCGATGGCGACCACCGCGGCAACCAGGAGGATGAGGGCGTACTCGGTCGTGGCCTGGCCGCGTTCGTCGGCTGTCGGTCGCGGGTGCGTCATCAAGGGGCCTCCTTCTTGTCGGTGATGCAGCCGGTCATGTGGTGGCGCCGAGTGCTGCGAGTGCAACCGGTGCCACCGCCATGAGAACGAAGGACGGCAGGACGCACGCAACGAGCGGCATGGTGGCGCGCACGGGCATGCGCGCGATGCGTGCGCGTGTGCGGGCGGCCGACCCGGCACGGATGTCGTCAGCCAGTGCCATGACCGCACCGGACACCGGCCGGCCGTCGCGCCGGGCGGCGACGAGAACGGTACGCAGTTGCGGGCACACCGCGCCGAGAGGAAGCAATGCATCGCCGTACGCGACACCGTCGGCGAGCAATCGTGCCGTCTCGGCGCATGCAGGGTGCAACGGCGAGGCAACTGCGACGGCGGACTCCACCGACCCACCCGCGTCGATGTGGGCGGCAACCGCGATGCAGAGTCGCTCGGCGAGTTCGGCATCGGGATCGGTGAGACCGGAAGTGATGCGCGAGATCCAGGCAACCCCGGCCCTGTTCACGCCGACTCCGCACACAACGACCACGGCCCCGAGAGGGGTCAGCAGGGCGGACCTCACCCCGCCGGACAGAACCGCCGCGAGGGCGAGGAACGCATGCGGCAGGCGCGTGAGCAGGCGCGCCGAGTGACGGGCCGCGGACACCGAGGCGGTTGCGTCGGCGACAGCCTGCAGACGGAGACGTTCGGCGCGCGAGGCATGCTCGAGTGCGGTGGCCGACAGCACACCGTGGTGCATGCAGGACCGCAGCAGCACGACCTCGGGTGCGCCGCGGTCGAGGGCCTCGCGCAGTGTGGCACCGGAGCGCAGGTCGATCTGCACCCGCTCGAGCGTGCGTGAGCACGGGTCTGCACCGATCAGTGCGCGCACCGATGACTCACCCGCGCGCACGGAGCGCGCGACAGTGTCGAGGAAGCCGACGAGGTCGTGGTGCCGCCGGGGGTGCAAGGACCGCACCCGGGGTGCGAAGCGGGCCCGGGTGCACGTGCGGTCGCACCGGTGCCACACGACGGGGGCGATGGTCGCCCACGCCGACAGCGCGGTGACCCACGGGATGAGGGGAGCGGCACCGACCATCTGCTGTCAACCGCGCGAGGTGGTGTCGATGCGGGCGACGCGCCGCGAGCCGTCGGGAAGTCGCTCGAGATGGACGACGGCATCGACCGCCTGGTGCACGAGCGCGGCGAGGGCGGCCCGGTCGAACTGGGGGTTGTCTCGGAGCGCGAGCGTGACGAGCCGTTCCCGGGCGTCGGCCGCCGATCTGGCGTGAACGGTGGAGAGACACCCGTCGTGGCCCGATGTGAGGGCCACGAGCATGTCGACGACCTCGCCACCTCGCACCTCGCCCACCACCAGACGGTCAGGCCGCAACCGCATCGATGCACGCACGAGATCGCGGGCACTCACGGCTCCGACACCGTCGGCGGTGGCAGGGCGTGTCTGCAGACGCACGAGGTGCGGGTTCGGTGGGTCGAGTTCGGTGGTGTCCTCCACCACCACGATGCGTTCCCGCTGCGGCACCACCGCCATGAGCGAGGCGAGAAGAGACGTCTTGCCGGTGGATGTTGCACCCGACACCACCACGTTCGCGCGGGACGTGACGAGTCGCCGGAGTTCGTGCACGCCGGCGTCGTCAGTGAAGGCCGCGAGCGGCAGCACCGAACGGGTGAAACGTCTGATGCAGATCACGGCTCCGTCCACGGCAACCGGTGGCAGCACCACGCACGCCCGCGAGCCGTCATCGAGGCGCACGTCGACCAGGGGCGAGGTGAGGTCGACCCTGCGGCCCGAGAAACGTGTGATGCGTTCGATCACCGTGTGTACCTGCTCGGCGGTGAGCTCGCCGGCGGCCCGGATGCCGCCGCGGCCCTCCACCCACACGCGTCTGCCGGAGGTGACCATGATCTCCTTCACCTCGGGGGATTCCATGTGTGTCTGCAGCGGGCCGAGCAGGTTCATGCCGTGCCGGTCAGTCGAGCGGCGGGAGGTGACGGCCGATCACGTCGTCGCAACGTGCCTGCAGCAGGCCTGCATCGACGGCACGGGACACCGCGGGGTCGAACGGAACCGTGGCCACGACCGGCACGCCCAGCATTGCCTCGACGTCACGCACGGAGAGAGCGCGGCCCGGTTCGCGCACGACCACCGCACCGTCGGCCCTGGGCATGCGGGTGGCGCGGCGCAACGTGAGATAACACGGTCTGACCACCATCCACGTGCGGTCGGCGGCGGCGCGAAGCTCATCCGGGACGAACTGCGTGCCGGCGTCGACGACGACGGGGAAGTCACGTGAGGAGACGGCCTGCGTGAGCGCATCCCACCGTGGTGCGCCGCCGACGAACCTGCTTCCGGGGTGAACCACGAGGACCGACCCCGTCGGTGTGCCGAGTGCGAGGAGATCGTCGGCACCGGCGGGGTTTGCCTCACCGAGCCAGTCGTTGAGCCCCGGCGCGGCGGACTCCGCCATTCCGAGGGCTGCCTGGGCATCGCCGCACATGTCGATGAGCAATGAACGCCCCGATGTGTTGGCCGCAGCAACTGCGTACGACGCCGCGGTGACCGTGGTGCCGGTGCCGCCCTTCGGCGACATGAATATGGTGAGCATGTGACCCCTTCCGTTCGGGGGTCATGTGGTCACGGCACCGTCCGGACGGAACGGGACGCGGCGGTGACTGCGTCAGTTGACGCGGTTCGAGAGTTCCCGTCCCGTGCACCATGCGGCGAGGTTGCCGAGAAAGATCCGCTCGCCCCGTGCCCGTGTTGCGGTACTGCTGCCCGAGTTGTGGGGTGTAACGATCACGTTCGGCATGTCCCACAGCGGGCTGCCGGCCGGCAATGGTTCGGTGGCGAAGACATCGAGTGCCGCACCGGCGAGACGACCGCTGCGGAGGGCCCCGATGAGGGCGTCCTCATCAACCAGTTCACCCCGGCCAACGTTGATGAACCGCGCGCCCGGCCGCATCGCCGCGAACGCCGCGGCACCGAACAGGTTCCTCGTGTCGGCGGTCAGGGGAAGAGCCGACACCACCCAGTCGGCCCGTGCGAGAACATCGTGCAGGGACGCGAGTGCGAAGGTGGGGCACGGCTCGTCCCCGCGTGGTGCACGCCGCACCGCCTCGACGTTCATGCGCAGGGCCCGGGCGAGTCTCACGACCTCCGCCCCGATCGGCCCGAGACCCACCACGGCCACCGACGCACCATCCAGCTCGTCGAACGAGTGCCGGTTCCACTCGTGACCGTCCTGGCTGCGCATCCATGAACGAAGATCGCGGCTGAGCGCGAGCATGTACATCACCACCGTCTGGGCGATGGGGGAGGCGGTGGCACCGGAGGCATTCGTGAGCACGACGCCGCGCCCCATGAGGTCCACGAAGAACGGACTGTCGACACCGGCACTGAAGGTCTGCAACCAGCGCAGGTTCGGCGACTTCAGGATGGAGAGCACGATGCCGCGCGACCTGTCGGGCCAGCAGTCCTGGCTGAAGAACGCGAGGTCAACCGTGTCGAGAACTTCCTGCGCGAGCGGCTCGTCACCCTCGTACACCACGGGCACGACGCCCGGTGCGATGCGCGAGATCTCATCACGGTGGGCGGTCCACACGTTGTCACTGAGGAGCAGCACCGTGCGACCCGTGGCATCTGCCATGGCATCACTGTACGGAGTGACGCCGTCGGCCCCACTACCGTCGTTGTGGTGCGAGCGGTCGTTGCCTTGTTGATGTTCGCTGTGGCCGTGCCCGGGCACCTCGGGTCCGGTGACGATGTGAAACCACGGGACACCGAGAGCGTGGTGGAGTCGGTGGACGGTGGTTCCACGGCCGGGTTCATGGTGGACGTGGTGGGAGGGGATGCCTTCCTGCGTGTGGTGTCGGGCGGGCACACGGTGGATGTGCCGGGCTACGACGGTGAGCCCTACCTGCGCATCTCAGCCGACGGCATCGTGGAGGAGAACACCGCCTCGCGCACGTCGCGCATGAACGGTGACAGGTACGGCAGCACCGACCCCGGCCCGTCGGGTGCCGCGGAGAAGTGGACCGTCACTGCACGCTCAGGGACGGCGATGTGGCATGACCACCGCATCCACTGGATGGGCAGCACGACGCCAGTGGTCATCGACGCCGACGGCACCGTTCAGCAATGGTCGGTGCCGATGACCGTCGACGGGAGGAACATCACAGTGCGTGGCACGTTGTACCTGCGCGACGGTGCGACGTCGTTGTGGTGGCTGCTGGTGGTGCCCGCATTGCTGGTCGCGGTGCTGCTTGCACGCGGCCCGCGACGCCGTTGGTATTCGTTCCTTCGGTGGGTGACGGTGGCGGGAACGTTCGTGGGTTTCCTGCAGTGGTGGGCGATGCCGTCAGCCGTGCGCATCACGCCGGTTTTGGCGTTGTTCTGTTTCGCCGGTCTCCTGGCATCGAACCTGTCGTGCTGGTCGGTGCGTCACCGTGAACCGGGGCCCGACGGCACCACGACCGTGTCGAACGAATGGGTTGCATCGTCGGTCGCGGCTGGGGCAGGAGCGGCCCTGGTCGTGGCGGCTCTGTTGGTGCGCGCACAGGTCACTGCCGGCTGGGTGCCGGTGCTCGGGCCGCTGTGGTGGGCGCGCGCGGTCGTGCCGGTGATCGTGGGTGTGGGTGTCGTTGCAGCCGTCGACGGAGCCGTGCGCGCCGTGCGGGTGGAACCGGTGGTCGACTAGACCGAGAGGAGGTCGCGCGCGCCGGTGTCGCTGCTGGGGTGACGCAGCTTGCTCATGGCACGCGCCTCGATCTGGCGGATGCGCTCACGCGTGAGGTTGAAGTGCTCGCCCACTTCCTCGAGCGTGCGGGGCTCACCCTTGCCGTCGAGACCGAAACGCAGACGCAGGATCTCACGCTCGCGCTCGTCGAGCGGTGCGAGAAGGCGCTGGATCTCCTCGGGGAGGAGAGCGGAGTGCGCGACCTCGAAGGGCTCCTCGGCGGAGCGGTCCTCGACGACGTCACCGAGCTCGGCATCGCCGTCCTCGCGCAGGGGCTCACTGAGCGACAGCGGCTCGGCAGCGAAGCGGAGCGCCTCGGTGACCTTGTCCTCGGGCATCTCGACCTCTTTGGACAGCTCGGCGAGGGTCGCGGGACGGCCGAACTTCAGCTCCAGGCGGGAGCGGGCCTTCTGCAGACGGGCGAGGGTGTCGCCGGCGTGGACAGGGAGGCGGATGGTGCGGCCGGTGTTGGCGATTCCGCGGGTGATGGCCTGGCGGATCCACCAGGTCGCATACGTGGAGAACTTGAAGCCCTTGCGCCAGTCGAACTTCTCGACGGCGTGCATGAGGCCGAGGTTTCCCTCCTGAATGAGGTCGAGAAGCGGAAGCCCGGATGCCTGGTACTTCTTCGCGATTGACACGACGAGACGGAGGTTCGACTGCACGAACGCGCGCTCTGCGACCTCGCCCTCGCGGACGGACTTGCGCAACTCGCGCCTCTGGGTGACGTTCAGGTTCTTGGCTTTGGCAAGTTTCTCGCCGGCTTCCTTGCCGGCCTCGATTGCCTTGGCGAGGCGGACCTCGTCATCCTTGGTGAGGAGTGCGTACTGACCGATGTCGGTGAGGTAGAGACGGACAAGATCTTCCTCGTCGCGGTCAATGCGATCCTTCGCCACTTTTCACCCCGTCTTCCGTCACGGCCATGTGACCGAACAATGGCAGGATACAGACGGAGTGTTCGCCGACAACGTGCCGGGGCACGTAGTTTCCGGTCGGTTGTTGCGCGGGATTTCCGCCGAGGGTGACGTTCTCACCGACTCTCTCGCCGATAGAATTCTGACATGCCGAACCCCCTTCTTTCCCCCGAATCCATGAATGCCGCCGCCGGTCGTGACGAGAATCGTTCCGGTTGGGCAGCTCCCGATCCGCAGTGGTTGATCGGTCCCGAACCCGGCGTAGTGGATCCGGTGACGCGCTGGCACGGCGGACTCGCCACTGCATCCGGTGCCGCGAGCGCAACCTTGATGCTGCTCCTGCTGCTCATTGCATCCGGCACGTTCACGTGGTTCGCCACCGACACATCGGCCGACGGCACGATGGTGAACTTCCCGACGGGATGGGTGATCGGTGGCGTCGTGGTCGGACTTGTTGCCGTTCTTGCTGCCCAGTTCAAGCCGCACGCATCGCGCTGGCTCGCGCCCGTGTACGCGGTGGCAGAGGGCGTCGTCCTCGGTGCCATCAGCCGGGCCTTCGAGACCGCATATGACGGGATCGTTCTGCAGGCAGTGGGTGCGACCCTTGGCGTGTTCACCGTGATGCTGCTGATGTACCGCGCCGGGCTGATCACCGTGAACGCCAGGTACCGCCGCATCGTCATGGGCGCGACCCTCGGTGTGCTGGGGTTTTACGTGGTGTCATGGGTGATCGGCCTCTTCGGCTCGACTCCCTCGTACATGACCCAGGGAACCGGCCTCGGCATCGTGGTGAGCCTCGTGGTCACCGCGGTCGCGGCGGCGAACCTGGCGCTCGATTTCGACCTGATCGACACCGCGGAGCGCGAGAAGATGCCGGCCTACATGGAGTGGTACTGCGCGATGGGCCTGCTCGTCACGCTGGTGTGGCTCTACATGGAGATGCTGCGTCTGCTCGCCAAGCTGCGCGACAACTGACCCGCGCGACAGCCGGGGCCGGGGTGACGGCCGGCGCTCACCGCTCAGGCGGAGCGTCGTGCGACCGGGTTCGACGAAAGAACTCCGTCGGGTATCGGCGCACCCGTGACCTCGCACGTCCAGTACGTGCCGTTCTCGAGTCGCTCGAGCGCGGTCTCGACGTCGGCGAGGTCGCGTTCGATCCGGTCGAGGTCGGGGCCGTTCGATGGTGCGTCGCTCACGGTTCGATGGTAGGCCACGGCACTCCGTGGTTGCCGCCTTGTAGCGTGCTCACATGCCTTATCCCTTCCCCGCACTCGACGGTTCCGCCCCGAAGACCCAGAAGTTCAACGACGTGCCGGAGTTCGGCATCGACCCGAACAAGCGCTACACCGCGACCATGGTCACGAGCATGGGAACGATGGTGATCTCACTCGATGCCCTGAACGCACCGAAGACGGTGAACAACTTCGTGTTCCTCGCCGGGTACAGGTACTACGAGGGCATCATCTTCCACCGCATCATCGACGGGTTCGTCTGCCAGGGCGGCGACCCGGGCGGCACCGGCACCGGCGGTCCCGGCTACCGCTTCGAGGACGAGCCCGTGAAGACCCGCTACCAGATCGGCTCCATGGCCATGGCGAACGCCGGCCCGAACACGAACGGCTCGCAGTTCTTCCTGATCAGCGGCCCGAGCGGCGTGGGTCTGCCGCCGCAGTACAACCACTTCGGCGTGGTGGTGAAGGGCCTCGAGGTCGTCGACGCGATGCAGAAGGTCCCCACCGGTCGCGGTGACAGGCCGGTCGATGACGTGGTGATCGAGTCCGTCACCATCACCGTTGCCGACTGAGATATCCGCGGCCTCCGCACGGCGTATCGCCGTTGCGGCACAGGGCCTGGCGGCCCCGCGACCCGGCGGTCGCGTGGATGCACGCCACCTCCGGCGCGTGTTCGACACCGTGGGTGTGGTGCAGATCGACAGTGTCAACGTGCTGGTGCGCAGCCAGGAGCTCCCGCTGTTCGCACGTCTCGGCGACCACCCGCGCGATCTCATCCCGCGCGCGGTCGAGCGCGGCGACCTGTACGAGTACTGGTGCCATGCGGCCAGCCTGTTGCCGATCGACCATCATCCGCTCAGCCGTGTGCGCATGCGCCAGGCCGCCGAAGGCGACCGTGTGTGGGCGGGGGTGCGGGACACCGCGCGGCGCAACTCCGCGATGGTGCGCGACATCCTCGAACGGGTGAACACGACCCCCGAGGGGATCGTGGCGGGGGAGGTCAGCACGCGCACCGGCCCGAAGGGCCAGTGGTGGGACTGGGACAAGGGCAAGACGATCCTGGAGTGGTTGTTCTGGACCGGCCAGGTCACCGCACGTCGCCGTGAACGTGACTTCGCCCGTGTCTACATGGGACTCCACCACGCGTTCCCCGCCGAGGTGCTGGCGCGTCCCGTGCCGGACCCGCACGACGCGATGCGTGCCCAGTTGCTGCGCGCCGCCGCATCACACGGGGTGGCGGCCGCCTCCGACCTGCTCGACTACCACCACCTGCGCGGGACACAGGCGCGCGCCGCACTGACCTCACTGGTGGAGGACGGCTCGCTCACGAGGGTGTCGGTGGAGGGATGGCGCGAGGCCGCGTACATCCACCCGGGTGCGGCACGGCCGCGCAGCGTGCGCGCACGCGCGTTGCTTTCGCCGTTCGACTCCATGGTGTGGACACGACCGCGCAACGAGCGTCTGTTCGGGTTCGAGTACCGCATCGAGATCTACACACCGGCACCGAAGCGGAAGTACGGCTACTACGTGCTGCCGTTCCTGCTGGACGACAGGCTGGCGGCGCGCGTCGACCTGAAGGCCGACCGTCACCGCAGCGTGCTGATGGTTCCCGGTGCGTTCTCCGAGCGCGACACGGATGCACCCCGCGTGGCGGACGAACTGGCCCACGAACTGGTGCTGATGGCACGTTGGCTCGGGCTCGACAGCGTGGAGGTCGGCCGGAGGGGCGACCTCGCTGTTCCGCTCAGGAAGCGGGTTGCGGCGGTTCGTTGACCGCCGACGCCCAACGGATCGCCCGTGCCACGAGCACACCCACCGGTCGCGCGACGAGTCTGTCGGCGAGCGGCAACCACGGCAGCCGCAGGTCGGCGCGCGCCCATGCAGGGAGCGTGGCGATGGCCGCCGATGCGATCAGCATGTACGGCACCCTCGCGGCGGCATCCAGCGGCGGTTCGAGTAGCAGGTAGCGCGCGGCGTCTCGTGACTGCGGGGTGCTGCGCAGCTCCGGGCGGAACATCGCGAGCTGGTCGTGGAGTCCGCGCACCGACAACGGAGGCGCAGGGACGCCGAGCTTCCGCGCGATGGTTGCCATGCCCGCCACATAGCCGTCGGCCTCGTGGGGTGCGAGCCGTCCCGCGCCGTAGGTCTGGTATGCGGTGAGGAAGCTGTCGATCTCCGCGACGTGCACCCAGCGCAGCAGGTGCGGGTCGCCGGCCGAGTACGGGGTGCCGTCGGCGGTCACGCCGTGGACCCTCGAATGCACCGCACGGACCGCATCCACTGCGTGCTGTGCAAGATCGGCGGGACCGAACGTGGTGGCAGCGAGAAACTCGGCGGTGCGCTGCAGTCGTCCCCACGGGTCGTTGCGGTAGTCGCTGTGCTCGGCCACACCTGCCATCGCAAGCGGGTGGAGCGACTGCAGCAGCAACGCACGCATGCCGCCGATGAACATCGATGCGTCGGAGTGCACCGTGCGCACGGGACTGTTGTCGGGGAACCACCGCTCACCGGGGGCGAGCATCACGCGGGCCTGCTTGTCGTCGGCATCGGGGCCGATCACCCTGCTGCGCAGTGCCCCTGCCAGCGCACCGCGGACCTGTTCCATCCTGTCGGAGATGTTGGGCAGGAGCGTGCTCACCCGGTCATTGTACGAACCGAACTCTTCGGTGCCCCACTACGCTTCTCCCATGGCCGATGAGGGGTCCGTGGACGGCTCGAAGCGCATGCCACGCTGGGTTCCGAGGGCCGTCGTGCTGTTCTGGCTGGGTGCACTCGGTGCCCTCGTGACGCGGCACCTCTTCAACAGGCTGAGCGACTTCCTCATTCTCATTCTGCTGTCGCTGTTCTTCGCTCTCGCGATGGAACCCGGGGTGAACAAGCTCGAGGAGCGCGGCTGGCAGCGCGGCCGGGCGACGGTGTCGATCCTTCTTGCGGTCGTCGTGGTGGCACTCGTGTTCCTCGGGGTGGTCGGAACCCTCGTGGGCCAGCAGCTCGCCGACCTCGCACGGAACTCGTCCACCTACGTGAACGACACAGTGAAGTTCCTGAACGACACGTTCAGCACGAACATCGACCCCGCCCAGGTGAACGCCCGCATCGCCGACCCGAACGGCGCTGTGCAGAACTTCATCGACAGCCAGCAGGACCGGGTGTTCAACCTGTCCGTGCAGGCCCTGAACATGCTGTTCCAGTCGTTCACCGTGCTGCTGTTCTCCTTCTACCTCGTCGCCGACGGTCCCCGTCTCCGGCGTTCCATCTGCACGCGCCTGCCGGCCGAACGTCAGCGGCGCGTGCTCGACACCTGGGACCTCGCGATCACGAAGACCGGCGGGTACCTCTACTCGAGGCTCGTTCTGGCGGGTCTGTCGGCGTTCTTCCACTGGATCGCCCTGCAGGCCATCGGCACCCCCGCCCCGATCGCGATGGCGCTGTGGGTCGGTCTCGTGTCGCAGTTCCTGCCGGTGATCGGCACGTATCTCGCGGGTGTGCTGCCCGCACTGCTGACCTTCCTCGACTCGCCCGGCCGTGCGCTCGTGGTGATCGGTTTCATCCTCGTCTACCAGCAGGTGGAGAACTACCTCTTCGCACCGCGAATCACTGCCCGCACGATGGAGCTTCATGCCGCACTCGCGTTCGGTTCCGCGCTCGTCGGTGGTGCTGTGCTCGGGCCGGTCGGGGCGATTCTCGGGTTGCCGTTCGCTGCGATGGTGCAGGGCATCGCCTCGGCGGCAGGCGAACGTCACGAGGTGATCGACGACCCGTTGGTGCGCGTGGTCCCCAGGAAGAAGAAGGGCAAGCGCACGAAGGACACCGACGGATGACCGGGGTGGACCCCTCGCAGTTCCGGCCCGTGGCGGTGATCGACCGCAACGGGGTCGACGAGAGCGTTCATTTCGGTGCGGTCGTGTGTCTCGGCCGTGACGGCGGGGTCGAGTTCTCGCTCGGAGACCCGTCGGTGCACGTATATCCGCGTTCGTCGACGAAGCCCCTCCAGGCTCTCGCGATGGTGCGGGCCGGTCTCACGTTGCCCCCGGAACTGCTGGCACTCGTGTGCGCCAGCCACAACGGCGAGAAGGTGCATCTCGATGCCGCACGCGCGATTCTCGCGACCGGTGGACTCGATGAATCGGTGCTGCGCAACACCGCGTCGTGGCCGCTGCACGAGAAGTCGATGCAGGAGGCGGTGCGGTCCGGCGCCCCGAAGTCGTCGTTGCAGATGAGCTGCAGCGGCAAGCACTCGGGGATGGTCGTCACGTGCGCCCTGAACGGCTGGGACACGGGTACTTACCTGGAGCAGGACCACCCGTTGCAGCGCCTCATCACCGACACCGTTCTCGACGCATGCGGCGAGCCCGCGTCATCGATCGGCACCGACGGTTGCGGTGCCCCTGCCCATGTGGTCAGTCTGCTGGGTCTCGCCCGTGCGTTCCGCAACATCGCCACCGGTGCCATGGGGGATGCCGGCCTGCAGATCCACCGCGCGATGTCGGGTCACAGCCACATGGTGGGTGGCACCGGTCGTGACGTGACCGCGATCTGCACCGCCATCCCGGGGTTGATGGCAAAGGACGGCGCGGAGTCCGTCTACGGAGCCGCACTGCCCGACGGCCGCGCGGTGGCGCTCAAGTTGTCGGACGGTTCGTCCCGGGGAATGGCCACGGTGCTGCTTGCTGCGCTGCGGAAACTGGGTGTGGATGTCTCCGCTGTTCCCGACACCGTCGCGGAGGTCGCGTACGGACACGGGAGGCCGGTCGGCCGCGTGCGGACCATCGGGTTCGACTGACATGACGTCGATTCCCTTCGTGCCGCGCATCGACGACGCCGCACACGGCGTGTGCGAGCAGTTGTCGCCGCTCGTGCAGCGCATCATCTGTGCGAACCCCGGCAAATTCACCTACATGGGCACGGGCACCTACGTCGTGGGGGGCCGGCAGTGCGTGGTGATTGACCCCGGCCCGCGCATGGATGCACACCGTGACGCGATTGCTGCCGCAGTCGCCGGCCGTGAGGTGGTGGGCATCGTGGTCACCCATTGCCACGGTGACCATTCGCCGCTGTCGACCTGGTTGAAGGAGGAGACAGGCGCGCCCACGTATGCGATCGGACCGCACAGGGTGTTCCCCGGCTGGGTCGAGGAGGACGACCGCAACCCGAGCGAGGAGGACGACGGGGCCCCCGAGCAGTCCGAGGAGGAGAAGGAAGGGCTGGACGTCGACTTCCGGCCCGACATCACAGTGACCGACGGTGAGTCGTTCCTGCGCACGGGCGAGTTCTCGATGACGGCGGTGCACACCCCAGGCCACACCTCGAACCACCTGTGCGTGGCGGTGCCGGAGGAGTCCACGTTGTTCACCGGCGACCATGTGATGGGCTGGAGCACCACGGTGGTGTCACCACCCGACGGAGACATGGCCGCCTACTTCGACAGCCTGCGCAAGGTGGCGGGCCGTCGTGATGCGCTGCTGCGGCCGACGCACGGGGGGCCGGTGACCGAACCCGCACCGTTCCTCGCCGCACTTCTCGCGCACCGGGTCGAGCGGGAGAACCAGGTGCTCGCACAGCTGCATGCCGGTGCGCGCACGATCCCCACGATGGTGAAGGTGATGTATGCCGACGTGCACAAGCGTCTGCACCGGCCTGCGCGCCGCAGTGTGTGGGCACACGTGATCAAGCTGCACGCGGAGGGCCGGGTGCGAACGGTGGACGGCGGCCCGGCGAGGCTGCTCGCCGAGTACGAACCGGTCTGATCAGCCGACTGCGCCGTCGGGAAGTGTGCGTGGGTCGAAGAGAACGAAGAAGTCCTTCTCGTATCCCTTCACGAACCTCATCGGGTCGCCCATTCGCACGTCGAGCGGCCGGCCGTAACGGTTGCGGGTGCCGAAACCGGAGTACGTGCTGAAATGCGGCCAGTTCCCGTTGATGTCGAGCTGCATCCCCGTGTCGCATCCGAGCAGCAACATCAACCGGGCGAAGAGGTCGATGTTCACGTCGTTCGCAGCGACGAACATGGTGGAGCCGTCGGTGCGGCGGCACAGACCGCTGCGGTAGGTGTACTTCTTGTCGCCGAAGTCGCTGCCCCAGTCGGTCCACTTGTGGTCCTGCCAGGTCGGTGCGCCCGCCTCGACGAGCGGCGGGAGGTTCTGGCGCAGGGACACCCAGTCGCCCCGGGAGTCCATGTCGTCACCCCACACGCCCACGTGCAGGGTTCCCGATGAGTCGATGCCCACGGTGGCACGGCCGCGTTTCATCTTCCGCACCGTCACACCCTCGGTCACATACCCACCCGGGTCGTGCTCGAACCTGAAACCACCGTTGAACGCCGCGACGAGACTCCGCAGTGCGGCCGGCGGCACTTTCTCCCAGTTCTGCCAGTCACCCGTTCCCGGGATGTCGGAACCGTTGAACATCGCGGCGCGCAGCCGAGTCTGGTCGAACACCGCCGCGGTGGCCACGACACTTCCGTACGTCGAGAACGGACGCATCGAGGTTCCCCATACCACCGGACGCCTGGACTTCCCGAGAGTGAAGAGCACGCGCCACTTGCCCTCACCACGAAGTGCGGGCGAGATCACCGGCGCCACGTCGACGGGCGGCGGCAGGGTGGTGCTGGAGGTGGTGGTTGTCTCGCCGGGCAGAGTCGACGCGGTGGTGGTGCTGGCAGGCACCGACATGGTGACAGGCACTGTCGTCGGCGGTGCCGTTGTCGGGGCCGAGGTGTCGGGGACAGTGTCGGGTACCTCCGCGAGGGCGAGCGACGATGCCGGTGCGGCGGCAGGTGGGTCGTTCAGAGTGACCGACTCCAGCCAGTCGACGACGGTGCCCAGCCCCTTGTTGCGGGCCCATGTCGCCACGTTCTGCTGCAGCCCGTATCCGGGATGTGCCAGCACGTGGCGCACGAGGGAGAACGAGGTCACCGCCACGAAGACGAGAACACCGCCGAGCAGCAGCCGGAGCACCTTCTTCCCCGTGGTCATCATGTACCGGTGCTCAGACGGCGGAGAGCTCGGACTCGAGGAGGTCGAGACCCAGGTTGCCGAGCTTCAGCGCACGGTCGTGCCATGCAGCGATGTCGAACGATGCACCGCCGCGGCGCCGCGCGTCGTCACGCAGACGGAGCCACACCCGCTCACCCAGCTTGTAGCTGATGGCCTGGCCCGGCCACCCGAGGTAGCGGAGGATCTCGGAGTGGTTGAAGTCGTCGTCGCTGCTGGAGCGCGCGCTCATGAACTCGAGCATGAGATCGGGGTTCCACTTCTCGCCTGGGTGCCACCTTGATGTCCCCGGGATCTCGAAACCACAGTGAATGCCGAGGTCGACGACCACGCGCGCGGCACGGAACGCCTGCGCATACAGGTAGCCGAGCCGGTAGTCGGGGTTCTCGAGGAAACCGAACTCGTCCATGAGTCGCTCCGCATAGAGGGCCCAGCCCTCCCCGTGGCCGCTGTTGAAGAAGATGCGCTGCACGCGCGAGAGGCGGTCCTTCTCGATCACGGCGGTGGCGCACTGCAGGTGGTGGCCGGGCACGCCCTCGTGGTACGCGGTGGTCGGTTCGCCCCAGCGCGGGAATGCGGTGCGGCCGTTCGCCGGGTACCACGTGCGCCCCGGACGCGAGAGATCCTCGCTGGGGCTCGTGTAGTACATCGCCGCAGCGCCGCCCGGTGGAGAGATCATCGCCTCCACCGTGCGGATGCGCGGGTCGATGCGGAAGTGCCCGTTCGAGACGAGGAACGACATCGCGTCGTCCATCAGACCCTGCAGCCAGTCGCGCAGGTTGTCCTCGCCCTGCACCATGCGTGCGGGGTCGGTGTCGAGAAGGTGACGCACCTCTGCGGGCGTCGCGCCGGGGAGGATCTGCTCGCCGCAGCGGCGGATCTCATCGTCCAGACGCATGGTCTCCTCCCAGCCCCACTCGTAGGCCTCGCGCGGGTCGATGACGGCACCGAGGAACTTGCGCCGTGCCGCGGCATGAGCATCCTCGCCGCAACCGTCGGACTCCCGTGCCACGGGCGCGTACGTGTCACGCAGGAACACGGCCGTCTCGCGCATCGCGGCGGCACAACCGGCGGCGAGTTCGCGCAACCTGTCGACGGGTGCGCCGGGAACGGCGACGGCACCCTCCACGAACGAGGTGAAGAAACCGGGGCTCGCGGGGCTGCCGGCGAACTCATCCAGCTGGCCGGCCGAGGCCAGGGCCTGCCGCCTGGAGGTGACGATGCCGCGGTCGATGCCCAACTTCCACGACTCGCGCATTCCCGCGAACGCCGCGGGGACCTGCGACATGCGGCCCGCGATGTTCTGCCAGTGTTCGGCAGAGTCGGTCGGCATGAGATCGAAGATTGCCCGTGCCTCGTCGACGTCGCCGGCGATGATGCGGATAGCGCGCAGGTGCTCGCCCGTTCCGTGGGCCGCGATGTCGGCCTGCAGGTTCTCCCGCAGCACTCCGGCAGCGAGTCGGTCGTCCGCGGTCGTGGCCGGCAGACGGTCGAGCGCCGCGAGGGTGCGCACGTTGTGCTCGTGGCGTGCGTCGTGCCCGGCGGGCGAGAAGTCGTTCATTAGGTGGTCGAACCCCGGTACCCCGAGGTACGTGGCACTGACAGGACTGAGGGGCAGACCCTCGGTGATGAAACGGTCAGCGAGGTCGAAGATCTCCGATGGCATGTGCGACAGACTATGCGCAGCGTCAGCGGGTGCTCTTGTCGCGCAGGTGGCGGCCGATGTAGGCCACCACCACCTCCTGGCGCTCGTTGTCCAGGTACATGTAGATGCGCACCAGGTGCTGACCCTTGCCGCGGCGCAGGTGGGCCCCCGCGACGACCCTCCGGCCGTGCCACTCGATCACGTAGTCGGACGAGAACTTCTGCTCTGCGTTGTCGCCGACCCCCGGCACGAAGTCGAGACCCATCTGGCGGCACATCAGCTTGAACGAGTCACCCACGATCTCGCCCGACTGCCATGCGCGCGCCACGTTGTTCAGGCGCACGAGGTCACGCAGCACGGACTCCGGGTCCGGACCCTCGAGCTCCTCGCCGGACCTGACCGCGCGTTCGTGGAAGAAGAGATGCGGGCAGTGCATGCGGGCGAGCCGCATCGCCTCGCGCATGTTCGCCACCTTGCCCATGCCACCGGCCCGCGAGCCCTGGATCTCGAGGTTCACCGCGCGCAGCACCCACTCGTCCAGCTGGTCGCCCTTCCTCTGCAACGTCGCCCTCTGGTCCGCGATGATGCGGTCGGCATCGGCACGCGAGGCCTCGAGCGCGTTCACCTGCGATTCGAGGTACTCGATGTATGCAGCGGCGTCCTCCTCGGACTCCGTGTCCTCGTCGCCGGTTTCCTCGTCGCCGGCATCGTCCGGTTCCTCGTCGTCCAGGTCATCATCGTCGAACTCCTCGCGCGGGGGCGGCGGCACCCGTGGCGCCGCCACCGAACGTGCCGCGGACTCCGCAACGAGCGCCACGATGCGTTCCCACTCACGGCGAACCGACCCGGGGGGAAGCTCGCGCACGCGCAGCATCTCCGGTTCGTGGCGGCCGGGCCACACCACCATCACCGTTCCGGGGCCGATCAACGTGAGACCGAACAGGGTGACGAAACGGTCGGTGGCCGTCTTCGTGGTGACCTGGTGGACATGGGCGAGACCCACGAGGTCGTTCGCCCCCACCGACGTCACGGGGGGAGCGGAACCTGCGCCGAGGAACTCCACCACCACCGGGAGGCGACGGCTCTGCACCTCGAGCAGGGCGATGAGCTCCTCTGCCTCGAGGGCAGTCGCCACCGTGTGCGGCTTCGTGGAGATCGCGTAGTTGGCGTCGGTTGCGGGCATGCGGTCGAGCACGCGCCTCACGAGTTCGGTCAGGCGGCGAGGTGGCTGTCCGCCGGTGCGCAGGGGCACGACCTTGGTGCCCGAGGGGCTGGTGAAGCTGCGCAGGTCGAACCATAGGTGGTTTCCGAGCAGGAACACGGTGACCGAGATCGTCTCGACGTGCTGGCCGGAGGGGTGCGCGTCGGTGATGGTCACGCGGTACACGAGGTCGGCCCGCGACCGCACGGTCATGCCCGGTCCGCGCTGGTCGACCGGGAAGGTGCGCACGAGCCAGTCGTCCACCGTGTCGACGACGGCGAGACGGTCAGCCTCTGTGCAGTCGACCGCGTCGAGGGACACGGCGTACGTGGTGATCATGTCCCGGCCCCTGGGGCAGGTTCAGCGGTACGGCTTGAGTGCCTCGTGGATCCTGGCGAGGAGGGAAGTGACCGAGGCCGCGTCATCGTGGTCGAGTGTAAGCAGGCGGTCGAAAGCGGCCGACTCGAAATCGAAGTCGGGGTGGAGGCGGTACCGGGGCCCTGTGGACGGGAGGGTCTCGGGCGACTTCAGGGTCGCGGAACTGTCGGTTTCGCGGTCGATCCAGGCCTGCGCGGCGGACCCCATGGCCTCCACCGTCCAGCCCCGCTCCAGGGTCACCGTGATGGGGTTGTCCTCCCTGGGGAGGCCCTCGACCACGAGGTGATCCGGGGCGCGGTCGACGGGAATCTGCATGCGCACGATGGGGCCTGAGTGGTCGCGGTGTGTCACCTTCACCACCACGGCATCGTGCTGAACGGGCAGAACGAGGATGTCGTCGCGCAACGCATCTGACGTGTCGTACTGCTCGGGCGTGACCACTTCCCACACCCAGGGCCTGCCGCCGGTGTCGACTGCCGGTACCTGCATTCCCGCCCACGCGACGGGAAGACCGGGAACGGACACCCTCTTCCAGGTGACGGGGCACGACAGCCGCGAGAACGACTCGCGTATGCCGTCGACAAGTTGCACGACGTCGATAGTGGCCTGCGCGCACAGCCCGATGGTGGATACCCACGGTGACGGGTGACGGATTCGTGCGGTGGGATACTTCCGTCATGCCGATGTTCGGGCACGACGGGTGCGACTTCCATTACGAGATCCGCGGCGAGGGACCCCGTGTTCTCCTGTTCAACGGCTCCGGTGCATCCATCGAGACGAGCGCGCCGCTCATCAACGCACTCGCGAAGACGGCCACCGTGCTGGTGCACGACCAACGTGGACTCGGGCGCAGCACCGTTCCCCCGGGGCCGTACACGATGGCGGGGTACGCCGCTGACGGCAGGGCCCTGCTCGACCACGTGGGATGGGACTCCTGCACGGTGGTGGGCATCAGCTTCGGCGGCATGGTCGCCCAGGAGTTCGCGGTGACATGGCCGGGCGCTGTGGAAAAAATGGTGTTGATGTGCACGTCGGCGGGTGGGGCCGCAGGCTCGTCGTCCCCGCTGCACGAGTTGCTCGACCTTCCCGCAGACGAGGCGTTCGACGCACGGCTGCGACTGTCGGACTCACGGTTCGCCGACGCACAGTGGGTGGCTTCACGGCCCGTGGAGTCCGCGATCGTCGAAGGGATGCGGGCCGCCGCAACGGCAGCGGGTTCGAAGCTGGCCGAGCGACTTCTCGGCGAGCGCCTGCAACTGGCGGCGCGGATGCACCATGACGTCGCCGATCGTCTGCACAACGTGACCGCCCCGGTACTCGTGATGGCCGGCCGTCACGACGGCATCGCACCGGTCGAGAACTCCGAGGCCATCGCACGTTTGCTACCCGACGCGGTGATGAGCATCTACGAGGGTGGCCACATGTTCTCGGCCCAGGACCGCCGGGCGATAGAGGACATCCGCCGGTTCTTTGTCGATGGGACGCGTCCGGCCTAGTTGATGGGACGCGTCCGGCCTAGCTGAGCGACACGGTGGCGCGCACGGTGCCCGCCCGCTCGTGCGAGGCGGTCACGGTCACCGAGGTGCCTGCAGGGGCCCGCACCACCCATGAGTGGAGGTGTCGGTCGGGGGTGCCGTCGTTGCGGATGCCGCCGGTGAGACGCTGCGCGGAGCGGCCGGCGAGGTTGCCGAACGTTGCCCGTGCGGGGGACCCGACGGGCTCCGCGCCCGCGATCTGCACCCAGCCGGGCAGGCAGAGTTTGTTCTTGCGTGCCAGTTCGGTGACATGTGTGGGCAGCCAACCCGTGTTCGCGATTCCGACCTCGACCCGCCACATCCCGTCGCCCAGCTTCTCGGCCGAGGTCCGCAGGATCTCGAGCCGCGGGGACAGCATCGCCTGGTGCACTGCGAACTCCGAGTGTGGTGCGACCTCGGCCCGCAGCACGGATGACGGTGCGTTCGACCACACCCGGAAGTCATCCATGCCGCCGATCTCCACCCGCCCGAGTTGCGGGTGGTCGAACGCTGTCCACGGCAGCACGTCACCGGGGGCGTGCGTGTCGGCCCAACGGATGACCGCGAGTTCGTCCTCCACGCTCGGGCCGACGTACCAGATGTGGGTGCTGCTGCGGTGGTCGGTCGTCGCTGCTATCGCATCCCAGAACTCGGTGGTCCACGAGTACACCCCGAGATGATCGTATGCCCAGTCGTCGGCAGCACCGCTCATGGTGTCGGACCTGTCCCACGTGAAGTCCTCGAACACGGAGTGCACCGGGTAGGTCGAGAGTGCGGTGCAGCGCCGGCCGATCTCCTTGAACGTCCACACGTCCTCCGGCGGCAGCGAGGAGTCAGGCTTCGTGCTGCTCGGTCGCAGGAGGAACCCTCCGCTCGTGTGGTACGCGTTGTACCCGCAGATGTTCGGTCGCGTCGACACCGCACGCACCAGTGCATCGATCTCGGGTTCCGACATCGGGTGGTCACCCGAACCGGTCACTTCGGTTCCCCAGCCCGCGGGGAAGTTGCGGTTCATGTCGAGCCCCTCGACCGGCCGCGGCGTCGGCACGGTGAAACCGTCGTACTCGCTCAGTGTTCCCTCGGAGAGAAGACGCCACCGCCGCGCACCGGCCGGCGCCAGTTCATGGTCGACAGGGATCATCAACCGGGGTTCCTGCGGGTGCTCGACCCACGCCCCGTGTTCGTCGGCGATGCGCATGGTGAGGATGCGGCCGTTGCCGTCGATGTCGTGCACCTCGAGGCCGGGCCAGCGGTGCCGGTCGGTCCAGGGCCACGGGCGCATGCTGCTGCGCCGATAGCAGGGGGAGTCAGCCAGTGCGGCCTCCACACCGTCGGGGTTCACGCGCGGCGCGACGTAGAAGGTGCGGGTGCGCAGCGCCTCCACGATGTGCGGGTCGCCGGCGGCGAAACCGGTGACGAGGCGGTGGATGAGATGGAGGGCCGCCACGCCGCCTGTGACCTCGATCGAGTGGATGTTGGCGTCCACCCACATGGCCGGCTTGGTGTCGTGAGGGCCGGTCGAGGTGTCGGTGATCGTCACCATGAACAGGTCGCGGCCCTCGTGCGATCGGCCGTACGTGGAGAGTGACGCGATGCCGGCGTGCTCCCGGGCGACGGCACCGAGCCAGTCGGCCATCTCGCCGTGCCGGAGGAACCTGTCGAATGCGTAGGAATCAGTGGTTGCCGTCATGGACGAAGGTTAGGTCGGCACCGCTACTGTCGGGGAATGGTGCGGAACGTGCTGTTCATCACGCTGGACCAGTTCCGGGCCGACTGCATGTCCGCGGCCGGCCATCCCGTGGTGCGCACCCCGAACCTCGACGCGCTCGCCGCCGAGGGTGTGAGGTTCGCGCGTCATTACAGCCAGGCGTCGCCGTGTGCGCCTGGCCGCGCCGCGCTGTACACCGGCACGTACCAGATGAACAACAGGGTGGTGGCCAACGGCTCCCCGTTGGATGCACGCTTCGACAACATCGCGCTCGCGGCACGTCGCGCCGGGCACGAGGCGGTTCTCTTCGGGTACACCGACCAGGCCCTCGACCCGCGACTGTCGACCGGTCCTGACGACCCGCGACTCAGCATCTACGAGGGTGTGCTGCCCGGCTTCGACTGCATGCTCGATCTCTCCGCCGGTCACGAGCCCTGGGTCGGGATGCTGCGCGAACGGGGCCACGACGTGCGTGACGCGGTGCATGCACTGTCGACGGAGCACGAACGTCCCGGCGGGGAGAGCGTGTCTGCGTTCCTCACGGACCGGGTGATCGAGTGGATCGACGGGCGCAACGACGGATGGTTCGTGCACGCCAGTTACCTGCGGCCGCACCCGCCGTACTCGGCGGCAGGGGAATGGTCGCGCGCTTACGACCCCGCCGACGTGGGGGAGCCCATCCGTCCGGTGGACGACCCCGAACCGTTCCAGGCCCTGATGATGACGCTGGAGCAGTGCCGCGCACCGCGCACCGACGAGGGGATGCGAAGGATGCGCGCGCAGTACTTCGGCATGGTGTCGCACGTGGACGCAGAGCTCGGACGGTTGTTCGAGCATCTCCGGCGCACCGGAAAGTGGGACGACACGGTGGTGGTGGTCACCGCCGACCACGCGGAACTCCTCGGTGACCACGGTCTCCGCGAGAAGGTGGGTTACTGGGAGACCAGCCAGCACATCCCGTGCATCATCCGCGACCCCCGCCACGGCGGGTCGGCCGGCGCCGTGGTGGAGCGCTTCACCGAGAACGTCGACATCATGCCCACCCTGTGCGACGCGATGGGAATCCCCGTGCCGCACCAGTGCGACGGATTCCCGCTCACCCCGTTCCTGCGCGGTGAGGAACCCCCGGTGTGGCGCGACGCCGCGCACTGGGAGTATGACTGGCGCTTCGCCCTCGTCCAGCTCGGTGCCGAGGTGCCGTGGCCATGGAAGAGGTCGCTCGAGAAACTCACGTTGTGCGTGCACCGCTGCGATGACGTGGCATACGTGCAGTTCGGTGACGGCCGGCACCTCGTGTTCGACCTCGCGGCCGACCCGACCTGGCGCACGCAGTGCACCGACGAGTCACGTGTTCTCCGCGCGGCACAACGCATGCTCACGTGGCGCATGCAGATGGCCGAGCGCACTCTCACCGGCTTCCTCGCCGAGAGCGGCGGGATCGGGCGCTGGCCCGTCGGCGTGCCCTGGCGCGGTTGACTCAGCCGTCCCAGCGGTCGAAGTGCACCATCTTCGACAGTGGCTGGCGCGTGAGCGGGCCGTGCGAACCCTGCGGCCAGCCGAGCGGCACCATGGCATGCACACCCCAGTTGCGCGGGATGCCGAGCAGTTCCTGCACCGCGGGCTCACTGCGCGAGATGAGCGTGGTGAGTACGCCCCCGAGACCCTCGGCCCTGGCGGCGAGAAGAAGGTTCTGCACGGCGGGGTAGAGCGACGCACCACCCACAACAGGGGTGCGGCCGAGGTTGTCGTCGGTGACATACAGCATCGACGGGTCGTGCACGAACAGAACCACCACCGGCACCTCGTGCAGCGACTCGGCGAGCCTCGTGCCCACGGCGAGACCCGCGGCCACACGTGAGCGCACCGACTCATCGGCGTTGTGCACTCCGTTCATGTTGAAGTCCACGTACACGGCCCACTCGCGCGCGTAGATCCTCCCCAGCGAGCGCTTCAGTTCGGTGTCGCGCACGACCACCATGCGCCACGGCTGCCTGTTGCCGCCGCTCGGAGCCCACAGCGCGGCCTCGAGCACACGGTTCAACATGTCATCGGGCACGGGGTCCGGTTTGATGCGCCGGATGGAACGGGTGGTGGATATCACCTCGCGAAATGAGTCGGTCATGGGACCGAGTCTGTCATTGCGGCAGGGGGTGCCTACGCCTGCCACTGCGGCATGTCGAGGCCGACCCCGCGGAACAGCGAGTGCAGCAGGGCCGCGTACTCGATGCCGACGTGCCGGCGGGCGAGTGCGACGACCTCCTCCCGGAAGGTGCTGCCGTGTCCCGGCGACCCGGCGGTGAGGTGGGCAATCTCGTGCACCACGGTGTGGGCGGTGATGTCGCCGCCCGAGAAGCCGATCGTGCGGCTGTCCCCGTGGGCCCAGCCGATGCAGCGTCCGGCCCGGGCACGGAACACCACGTGCGGCACGTCGGTGTCCTCGCGGAGGCAGATCCGGCTGACCAGCTGTGTGGTCTCCTCGTGCGAGAGCGGGGGCCGAGGGCACTCCCTCACCGCGACGTCCTCGCACGCGTACACGAGTGCCTGCTCCGGGGTGCAGTCGTTCCAACGACCGGCCGAGGCCAGCACCTCGCCCACGAACGAGGAGATGTGGGTCACCCGAGCTCGCCCCTGACCCCGGAGCCGAAGCTGCGACCCGATGCGCCGAAGCTGCGTCCGGCACTGCGTCCGGCACCGTAGGAACCGGAGGAGTCATCGACATACGTGTAGCTGCGCCGCAGCGGGGGACCGAAAGTGCGCAGTTCGCGATCGGCGCGCTTGGCGCGGTCGGCAAGCACGAGACCGGCGCCCGGTGACTCGTCGACGTACTCCTTGCGCGCGGCGCCCAGGACCTCCTCGATGCCGCGACGGAATCCCTTCCACCACGACACGCGCCATGACCTGTCGCCGCGGGGGAGCAACCGGCACCCCATGAGGTCGGCGGCGGCGAACAGGGTGCGCGCGGCGAAGATGTCGTCGCGCCGGCCGTACAGAACGAGGAAGGAGCCGTGGTCGTCGCTGTCGCTGTAGCCGACGCACGAATGGACCGTGGCGATCCCATACAGGAGGTTGCGGCGCTGCGTGCTGTAGGTGCCCGTGATGCGCACGGTCTCCACCACGATGTCGTCGTTGCTGCTGTCGTCCCCGTCCGCGCCGGAGACGTCGGTCTCCGACCAGCCCTTGCGCTGCATCAACTTCGAGGCGAGTGCGAGTGCGGTCTCTGCCTCGTGCTGGGGAGTGCCGGGATGGTGGGCGAGCGCGAGCATCGCCTTGATGCGGTCCTTGTCTGTGCTCATCTGCCGGGGCAGGTTAGGCAAGGGGTGTTCAGTGCTGCTGCACGCTGTTCAGGAAGCGCTGCGTGCGCTCCTCGCGGGGCGCCCCGATCACCTGCGCCGGCGGGCCCTGCTCCACGATGACCCCACCGTCCATGAACACCACCCGGGAGGCAACGTTCGAGGCGAAGCCCATCTCGTGGGTGACCACCAGCATCGTCATTCCCTCGTCGGCGAGGGAGCGCATCACTGCGAGCACCTCACCGACCAGTTCGGGGTCGAGGGCGCTCGTGGCCTCGTCGAACAGCATCACGCTGGGGTCCATGGCGAGCGCACGGGCGATGGCCACACGCTGCTGCTGGCCGCCCGAGAGCTGTGCGGGGTAGGCGGTCTCCTTCTCGGAGAGCCCCACGCGCGCGAGCAACGCACGGGCACGGGCAGCGGCCTCCTCGTTGCTGCGCCGCAGCACCTTGCGCTGCGAGACGCAGATGTTGTCGAGCACGTTCATGTGGGGGAAGAGGTTGAACTGCTGGAACACCATGCCGATGCGGGAGCGTGCCGCGTCGAGGTCGCAGTCGGGGTCGGTCATGTCGTGGCCGAGCACGCGGACCGTTCCGTCGCTCGGTGTCTCCAGCATGTTCACGCACCGCAACAGGGTGCTCTTGCCGGATCCCGAGGGTCCGATGACACACACAACCTCGCCCCTGGTCACGGTGAGGTCGATGCCCTGCAGCACGTGGTTCGCACCGAAGCGCTTGTGCAGGTTCGCGATGTCCACGACCACTTCGCTCCCGGTGCCCATTGGGTCCGTGCTCATCGTGTCTGGGCCTTCGTGCGTCGTTCCATCCACGCGACCAACTGGGTGAGGGGCAGTGTCATCGCGAGGTAGACGAGACCGGCCGTGATGAGCGGGGTCGCGTTTGCGGAGGTGTTCACGGCGTCACGGCCGAAACGTGCGAGGTCCTTCGTGGCATCGGTGACGCCCAGCACGGAGATCAACGAGGTGTCCTTCAGCAGCAGCACCAACTCGTTGGTGAGCGGCGGCACGATGATGCGCAGGGCCTGGGGGATGATGATCGTGGCCATCGCCCGCGGGTACGACATGCCGAGTGACCGCGCCGCCTCCATCTGGCCGCGCGGCACGGCCTCGATGCCCGCACGGATCGTCTCTGCCATGTAGGCACCGGACACGAGTGCCAACGGCACGATGCCCTGCACGAACGTGTTGGGCCATCTCCAGCCCGTGGCGATCGGGATGCCGAACCCGAGAAGGAGCAGAGTGACGAGCAGCGGGATGCCGCGGAAGATCTCGATGTAGACCGCGGCGAACCAGCGGTACGGCCGGACGGTCGACAGACGCATCAGCGCGAACAGCAACCCGAGGCTCAGACCGCCGGCGAAGCCGAACACCGTGAAGATCAGGGTGTTGCGCGCTGCCCGAGTGATGATGTCGGGGAACTGGTCGACGATCAGGTCCCACCTGAACAGTGCCCTGCTCAGCCGTGGCCAGTCGACGACCGTGAGGATCCACACGACCACGGCGACCGACGCGCCGTAGACGGAGTACCTGAGCGCACGGGCGCGCTGGCGCTTGGTGAGTGCCATGGCCCGCCCGGTCGAGGGGTCCTACTCGGACTCGCCCGGTGTGCCGAAGTACTTCTTGTAGATCTCGTCGTACACGCCGCCTGCGCGGAACGTGTTCAGGCTCTCGTTCACTGCGTCGAGCAGGTCGACGTTGTCCTTGGCCATTGCGAAGCCGTACTTCTCCTGCGTGGGGAAGGTGGCGGTCACCTGGGTGGTGCCCTGCTTCACGGCGCGGAAGGCGTTGATCGGGAGGTCCTGGAGAACCGCATCGACCTGCTTGCCCTCGAGCGCCGCGAACATCGCGGCTGCGTCGTCGAACGACTGCACCTTCGCGTCGCCTGCGTTCTCCTTCGCGTAAGCCTCACCGGTGGTGCCGGTCTGCACCGCGATGGTCTTGCCCGCGAGTGACTCGAGGTTGACGTATGTGGCCGCGTCCTCGTTGCGGACGAGCAGCGACTGGTCGGCGTCGAAGTACGCGTCACTGAAGGCCGCGTTCTGGGCGCGCTCCTCGGTGATGGTGATCGACGAGGCGACGATGTCGCAGGTGCCGGCGGCCGGTGCCAGCCAGATCCCGTCGAACGGCTGCTTCGTGACCTCGAGCGTGAGGCCGTAACGCATGGCCACCGCGGTCATGAGGTCCATGTCGAAGCCGATCCAGTTGCCGCTCTCGTCCTGGTACTCGAAGGGCTCGTACGGTGCGTCCGAGCAGACGGTGAGCTTGCCCGCCGAGACCGGCTGGAACGTGAGGTCGACCTGGTCGATCGGCGTGGATTCTCCCGACGCGCCATCGGTGCTCTCGGTGCTGCTCGACCCGCCGCCGCATGCGGCAAGCGACAGACTGAGCGCCGCGACGACGGTCGCGAACCTGATTGAGCGTGACATGGGGACCCCCTTGTTTGGAAACCTGTGGGGAAACACTAGACGAACCGGGCCGCGCGCCGAACCACGGGCCCGGCCCGACACAGAGGGGCAGCAGAACCCGAAAGGGTGATTACGCCATACTTCGGAGGTGCAGAGACGGACCGACATAGAGGGTCTGCGTGCGGTGGCGGTGCTGCTCGTCCTGCTGTTCCATGCGGGTGTCCCGGGGCTTGACGGGGGCTACATCGGGGTTGATGTGTTCTTCGTCGTTTCGGGCTTCCTCATCACCTCGCTGATGATCAACGAGAGGGACGAGACCGGCCGCATCTCGCTGTCCGGCTTCTACTCCCGTCGCATCCGGCGGATACTGCCGATGTCGAGCCTCGTGGCGCTGGCGACGCTCGCGGCGTCGTGGGTGTGGCTGGAACCGCTGCGCATCCGTGGACTCGCCACGGACGTGTTGGCCACTGCGGGGTTCTCGTCCAACCTCGTGTTCGCATCACGCGGCGCCGACTACCTGACGTCGACGCTTCCGGCGTCACCGCTGCAGCATTTCTGGTCTCTCGCGGTGGAGGAACAGTTCTATGTGGTGTGGCCGGCACTGGTCGTGCTCGTATGCACCGGCATCGGCGCAGGACGTCCGTCGATGGTGCGCACGCGCGTGGCACTGCTGTCCACGGTGACGGTGGTTGCCTCGTTCGTCGCGTGCATGTCACAGATGGGTTCGAGCCAGGTGCTCGCGTTCTACCGCCCGCACACCCGCGCGTTCGAGCTCGCCGCCGGGGCATTGCTCGCGTGCATTCCCGTGGTGGGCGGGCGAATGGTGCGGCTCGCAGAGTCGGCCCTCGCATGGTGCGGGCTCGCCGTCATCGTCGGGTGTGCCTTCCTGTTCGATGCGACGACCCGGTTCCCCGGACCGTGGGCAGCGGTGCCGGTTGCGGCAACAGCACTGTTGCTGCGCGGGGGTGACACCACCAACTGGGCGCCGGATGCCGCGCTGAGGTTCGCACCGTTCCAGTGGCTGGGTGCACGCTCGTACTCGGCGTACCTGTGGCACTGGCCGGTTCTCGTGGTGGCAGCGGCCGCTGTCGGTCGTGACCTCACGGTGGCGGAGGGACTCGTGTGTCTCGCGATGGCACTTGCTCTGTCGGAGCTCTCGTGGCGCGTGCTGGAGAATCCGGTGCGCCGTCGGCGGGACATCGTCGGCCCGCGTGCCTTCGCGTTCGGTGCCGCGATGCTTCTCGTTGTCGCGGGGGCCGGTGCTGTCGCGCGTGCGCAGCCGCCGGCACTGTCCGTCGGCCCCGAGGCCACGGCGCCCACCCTCGAGGTGACCACCACATCCGTACCAACTGTCGCGGCGACCGACCCGTCGGCTCCGACGACGGTGGCCACTGCACCCACACTGCCCGGCGCCGGTGTCACCATCCAGCCGGTGGCTGATGCCCTCTACGGAATGAACGTGCCGCCGAACCTGACGCCGTCGTTGTCGGGTGCGCTCGGTGACCAGCCGGTGATCTACGAGAACGGGTGCCATGCGAACTTCAGCGAGACCGTGCCGAAGGACTGCGTGTTCGGAGACCCGACCTCGACAGTGGTTGTCGGTCTCTACGGCGACTCGCACGCGGCGCAGTGGTTCCCCGCGTTCGAGAAGGTCGCAATCAAGAACAATTGGCGGCTGGTCACCTACACGAAGCGTGGTTGCCCTCCCGTCGACGTCGCCGTGTACAGCAAGGTTCTCGGCAAGGTGTACACCGAGTGCGGACCGTGGCGACGCAACGTGGAGAAGAAGATGGTGGCCGACGGGGTGAAGGTGGTCTTCGTCACCGCGTTCGACCGTCTGCTGGACGCGGAGACGCGGATACCGATCTGGCAGAAACCATGGCGTGACGGACTGCGCACGACCTTTGCGGCACTGCGCGACGCAGGGATCTCCCCGGTGCTGGTGGAGGACACCCCGTACCCGAACCGCGACGTGCCCACGTGCCTGAGCGCCAACCGTTCGTCGGTG
Organism: Acidimicrobiales bacterium; assembly: GCA_046091145.1. Taxonomy (GTDB): domain Bacteria; phylum Actinomycetota; class Acidimicrobiia; order Acidimicrobiales; family Ilumatobacteraceae; genus UBA2093. The sequence continues at coordinate 41,589 of JBJTBF010000039.1, forward strand.
ACGGGGTGCAACATCACGGTCAGCGCCGGGTTCAGACCCGACATGGTGGAGATGCGCGAGGACTTCGCACGTGAGGGGCTGCCGTTGCTGCGCACGCGGCAGTGGTTCTGCACTGCGACACAGTGCCCCGTGATTGTGGGCAACCTGCTCGTGTACAGGGACGACAATCACATGACTGTGTCGTGGTCACGGTTCGTGGCACCGTTGCTTGACTCCGCGGTGGCTCCGTTTGTTGATTGGTACGCACGTACCGGTTGAACGGTGCAAGGATGACCGCATGACCGAGCGCGAGACCCGCCAACACGTTCTCGACAGGTACGTCGCATCGGGACGGCTGACAGCGGGGGAGGCGGAAGAGATCCGCTCCGCCCCCGAGTGGTCGTTCACGGTGCGCGAACTCTTCTCGTACCTAGCAGGCATCATCATGCTCAGCGGCGTCATCCGCATCATCGCCCTCGCCTTCAAGGACGCATCCCAGGAGGTCATCGGGTCGGTGATCGTGATGGTCGGTGTGCTGCTCGCTGGTGTCGCATGGAAACTACCGCGCCGCAGCGAGGTGTGGTCGCGGCTGGCGGAAGTGGTGGAGGTTGCGTCGCTTGTTGCGCTCGGTGGTGGTTCCGGGGTGCTGCTCGATCTCACCGACCTGTCACCGAAGTCGATTGTGCTCGGCATCGGTGTGCCGGTCGCCGCATGGGGTTGGTGGAGGTCCTCGTCGGCCCGGTTCGTCGGTTCGCTCGGTCTGTGCGTCGGCATCCCGATGATCGCCTTCTCCGTGGCGGCGATGGTGAACGAGGACAACGCGTACTCGGTCGCGTCGGCCGCGCTCGCGTCCGGTGCTCTGCTCTGGTCGGTGGGGCAGCGGCATGTCGGCACGGTGTTCGTGCAGCGTTCGGCCGGCTGCTACTTCCTGTTGATGGGGTCGTTCATGATGGCTGGCGAGAAGATGAACGACGCCACCGTGATTGTGCCCATCGTGATCGGTGCGGTCCTGTTCGTTCTCGGGTCGTCCAACATGCAGCTGGAGTCCCTGTTCGCAGGGGCGATCGGGGTCACGGTGGGAACCACCATTGCGATGAGCGAGTGGCTGCCCAGCGAGTTCACGAGGGGCATCACCACCATCGCGGTGGGCGGCGTGATGCTCGGTCTGACCCTCGGGCAGATGAAGAAGCGCCGTCAGTCGACGAGCGCCTGAAACACCAGCTGCTTGAACTGCGGCCTGATGGGGTGCGCCGACGACGGCAGCAACTGGGTCATCAGCATGTACACGAGGTCCTCGACCGGGTCGACGGTGAAGATCGTGCTGAACGCCCCTCCCCATCCGTAGTCGCCGACGCTGCCGGGGACCTTCGCCTTGACCGGGTCGAGCGTGACGCTCATCGACAGCCCGAAGCCGACTCCGTCGAACGCCGTCTCGGCGAACAGCGGCCTGCCGTACTCGCTGAGGTCGGCGCCACCCGGCAGGTGGTTGCCGGCCATGTACTCGACGGTGCGCGGGGAGAGTATGCGCACACCGTCCAGCTCGCCGCCGTTGCGCAGCATCATCGCGAACTTCAGGTAGTCGGACATGGTGGACACGAGACCGCCACCGCCCATGTGCGCCTTCGGGTCGTCTGAGATCGGCGCGCGCGGCATCGGCATGGCCTTCCGGTCGGCCGGGTTCATCGTGTACGCCGTCGCAAGACGGTCGGTCTTCTCCGCGGGGCAGCTGAACGCGGTGTCGGTCATGCCGAGCGGGCCGAAGATGCGCTTCTGCATGAACTCACCGAGCTTCATGCCCGACAGCACCTCCACGACACGGCCGAGAACATCGATCGACATCGAGTAGTTCCACTCCGCACCCGGCTGGAAGAGGAGGGGCAGTGACGCAAGCAGGTCACAGATGCCCGCGAGGTCGAGGTCGCGCGGCGTTCCCCACTCGAAGCCGGCGTTGCGGTACATCTGGTCGACGGAGTGGCTGTACATGAACCCGTAGGTGAGGCCCGCCGTGTGCGTGAAGAGATGCCACATCTCCATCGGCTCGTTCACCGCGTCGTAACGCGGCGTGTTGGTCGACCCCGAACGGAACACCTTCTGGTCACGGAACGAGGGGATGTAGCGGTACACGTGGTCCTTCAGCTCGAAGAGACCCTCCTCCCACAGGATCATTGCGGCCACCGCGCAGATGGGCTTCGTCATCGATGCGATGCGGAAGATGGCGTCGTCCGTGAGGGGCTTCTTCGACTCGATGTCGGCAAAGCCGTACGTGGAGGCATGCGCGATCTCCCCGTCCCGGGCCACGACCAGGCTCCAGCCCGGCAGGCGCCCGTCATCCACGTACTTGCGGAAATGGTCGTCGATGCGGGTGAGGCGGGCCCCGTCGAAGCCGAGGTCCGCGGGGTCAGCGGTGGGAGAGAGGACGGGCATGGGTTCGACCCTATGCGGGGCTGGTGTGTCGGCCGTCACCGGGGTTACAGTGAGACAGGGCGGCACCACGTGTCTCACGGGGTGCCCGGCACTCGTGAGGTGAACGCAACATGACCGACATGATCGACTGGTCGACCGAGTACGACATCTTCCACCCGGACTACATCGCCGACCCGTTCACCATCTGGGACGACCTCCGCAGTCGTTGCCCCGTCGCCCACACCGACGTGCTGGGCGGTTCGTGGTTGCCCACCACGTACGAGGACGTCACCGCCATCGCGCGCGACATCGAGCACTTCTCGTCGAAGTCGATCACGGTGTTCCCGCCGCTGAACCCCGACCAGGAACCGATCACCATCGCCGCGCCGATCTCGGTCGACCCGCCGCTGCACACCTACAGCCGTCGCACGCTGCTGCCGTCCTTCTCACCGAAGGCCGTCGACCAGCTCGAGGTGTTCACGCGCGCATGGTGCCGCGAGCTCATGGACGGCATCGCCGGCCGCGACACCGCTGACGCAGCGGTGGAGTACGCACAGCTGATCCCCGCACAGGTGATCGCGGTGATGCTGGGTGTCCCCACCAACATGAAGGACAAGTTCACGGAGTGGGTGCGCGCCGTGCTCGAGAACGCCACCTACGACCTCGAGGGTCGCCAGCGTGCCAGCGACGAGCTGCGCGAGTTCTTCATCTCGCAGCTCGCGGAGCGCCGCGCGAAGGGTCTCGGCGACGACATGATCAGCGAACTGCTGCGCGCGCGCGACCCCGAGGGGAACCCGTACCCCGACAGGCTCGTGCTCGGCATGTGCGGTCTGTTGCTCATCGCCGGCGTCGACACCACGTGGAGCGGCATCGGCTCGTCGCTGTGGCACCTTGCGACCCACAAGGAGGACCGCGAGCGTCTGCTGCGTGAGCCCGAGCTCATCGACAGCGCGGTGGAGGAGTTCCTCCGCTTCTACTCACCGGTCACGATGGCCCGCGTTCTGCATGATGACTACGAGTACAAGGGCTGCCCGATGCACAAGGGCGACCGCGTGCTGATGGCATTCCCCGCGGCGAACCGCGACCCCGAGGCGTTCGAGGACGCCGACAAGTTCATTATCGACCGTGAGCACAACCGCCACGTGGCGTTCGGTGCCGGCATCCACCGGTGTGCGGGGTCGAACCTTGCACGCATGGAGATGAAGGTGGCAATCGAGGAGTTCCTCGCTCGCGTGCCGCACTTCGAGCTGGACGGCTCGAAGGAGGTCACCTGGGCGGGCGGTCAGGTGCGCGGGCCGCGCAACATCCCGATCAAGGTTCTGGAGTCGAACCCGAAGTGAAGCTGCGGTAGGCAGCCATCGCGCGCGGGCCGTACACCGTGCCCGGCCCGCCGTTCATCAGGATCGCCACGCCGATGGCCTCGGCGACCTCCTTTTCGGTCGCCTTCTCGCGCGCGAGGCCCTTGGCATGCGCGGCGATGCACCCGTCGCAGCGCAGTGCCACCGCGACCGCGAACGCGATGAGCTCCTTGGTCTTCCTGTCGAGTTCGCCCTCGGCCATGGCCGCCGATGACATCCGCGCGAACCCCTCGTAGACCTCGGGAATCAGCCCGCGCAGGTCACGGGTGTGCGGTGCCAGACCGGAGAGAAGGTCGCGGCCGTGGTCGTGGATGTGCTCGCTCACGACCCGAACCTAACGGACGGCATCGAGGGCGTTGTTGTCGAGCACGCACCGGATGGCGCGCTGCAGCATGTCGCGCAGCAGGCGCTGGCCGCGTTCGTTCATGTTGCCGTACTGCGGCCAGTTCACCACCGAGTACGTGAGACAGAACACGATGCAGATGAGGTACTGGCGCCAGGCCTCGTCACGGTCGACCTGGATGCCGTGGTGGGCGAGTCGGTCGAGGTAGAGGTTCACGAGCTCACGGTCGTGACCGGCGCGAACCGAGGCATCGATCGACTGGCTGATGTAGTAGCCGACGTCGTAGATGCCGCCGCCCACCCCGACGATCTGGAAGTCGAGCACCACCGGCTCCCTGCCGTCGAACATGATGTTGTCGGCGCGGTAGTCGCCGTGGCACAGGGTGCGCGGGTTCGACATGTTGTCGAGCATCCACTGCACCTTCGGGCCCCACAGTTCGCCCACCTCACGGATCTCCTCGGGCACGATCTCGGGTGCTTGTTCCATCAACGAGGGCCAACCCTGGCTCCACAGCATCGGCAGCACCATGTGGTAGGTGGGGTTCGACAGAGGCTGGAACACCTCGAGGATCCCGTCGAGACGCTTGCTCTCCCACCATCCTGCATGGAAATCAGCGAGCTTCGTGAGGATCACCTTGGAGTCATCGAGGCTCACACCCTCCAGCTGGTTCAGGGTGCGCAGTCCGCTGATGTCCTGCATCGCCACCGTGAAGTCGGTGTTGTCGCCGGCGATGCCCTGTGCGTAGCAACGGGCAGTGGCGAACGCGGCGTCGGGTGCGAGGTCGCGGTAGAAGATGCACTCGCGGATGTACAGGGCGAGAGCGTCGGCAGTGAAGCGCTGACCGGCGTCATCGGTGGGGTACTTCACCACGAAAGTTGCCGGTGCCGACGTTGCGCCCGAGTACGTGGGTCGCACCCGCTGCAGGATGCTGAGGATTCCGACGCCCTCGCCGATGCGCTCGAGAGCCACTCCCGTCACCGACACGCCGTTCTCCAGCGCGCCACTGCCGTGCAGGACACCCTCCACCCAGGCCGGTGTGATGTCGGCATCCGACCGCACAAGTCCGATTCCCGAAGAGACGAGGTCGACGATTGTCATGTTGGTTCCCCCTGAGTGAGCGGTCCCCGACCGCGCACCGACAGTAGCCACGGTCCGAAGGGAGCAGCGAAGGCCTAGGGTTGCCGGCGATGACGGAGCTGAGAATCGGCGTGATCGGCACGGGCATGATGGGCTGCGAGCACATCACGAACCTGTCGTCTGTTCCACGGGCGGTCATCACTGCGGTGAGTGACCCCAACGAGGAACCGCGCGGCTGGGCCAGGCTCGCGCTCGGTGACCGCGCCGCATCGGTGCGCGGGTTCGTCGACCACCGCGACATGCTGGCCTCAGGCTCGGTGGATGCCGTGGTGGTGGCATCGCCGAACCACACCCACCGCGGGGTTCTCGACGACGTGTTCGCTGCAGACATCCCGGTGCTGGTGGAGAAGCCGATGTGCACCACCGTGGAGGACTGCATCGCGGTTGCGGACGCGCAGTCGAGGCGGAGCGCAATCACATGGGTGGGCCTCGAGTACCGCTACATGCCCCCGGTGGCTGCGTTGCTCTCCCGGCTGGGTGACGGTGCGGTGGGCGACCTGCGGATGTTCTCTGTGCGCGAGCACCGCTTCCCGTTCCTGCACAAGGTGGACAACTGGAACAGGTTCTCGCACAACACCGGAGGCACTCTGGTGGAGAAGTGCTGCCATTTCTTTGACCTCATGAACCTCGCCGTCGGTGCGAGGCCGGTGCGGGTGATGGCGAGCGGTGGCCAGGACGTCAACCATCTCGACGAGTGGTACGACGGTGAGCGCAGCGACATCCTCGACAACGCGTTCGTCATCGTGGACTACGCGAACGGGGTGCGGGCGATGCTGGACCTCAGCATGTTCGCCGAGGGCGGCAGGTGGGAGCAGCATGTCGTCGCCGTGGGAAGCACCGCGAAGCTGGAGGCCGAGGTGCCGGGTGATGTCCTGTGGCTCGGTGACCGTGCCTCCCGTTCGGTGACGCATCTTCCGGTGGAGCCGGTCGAGAGTGTCGGCCACGTGGGTTTCCACCACGGTGCGAGCTGGGTGGAGTGCCGCAGGTTCGTGGATGCGGTGCTTGACGGCCGCCCCGCCGAGGTCGGGGTCAGCGACGGTCTGTGGAGTGTGGTGATCGGAGCCGCAGCGCACAGGTCGATCGAGGAGCAGAGGGTCGTCCGGGTGGACGAGTGGGGTCTGTGATCAGCCCGCCGACCGACGGCACCGTTCGCTGCACCACTTCACGTTCTGCCAGTCGCGCGCCCATTTGCGTCGCCACTCGAACGGCCGTCCGCATGCCGCGCAGACGCGCGGCTCGTGCCCGTTCTTCGTGCGCGCCCCACGTGCCACGGTGCCAAGGGTACGGTGGCGAACGGTGAACGGAACGGCGCTGCAGTGGGTCGTGGTCGCGAACGCCGCATCCGCGTGGGTGATGACCGGGTTGATCTGGTTCGTGCAGGTCGTGCACTACCCGTTGCTGGCGGTTGTCCCGGTGGAGAGCGCCCGCGGCACTGCCGTGCAGCACCAGGCCCGCACCGCCCGCGTGGTGATGCTGCCCATGGCCGTGGAGGGCGTCACCACCCTCTGGTTGATGTTCGACCGGCCCGCCGAGGTGAGTGTGTGGTTGGCGTGGGCGGGCGGGGTCTGCGTGGCGGTCGCTCTTGCCTCGACCGTTCTTCTGTCGGTGCCCAGGCACACACGCATGGCGAACGAGCCAAATGTCACCGTGGGTCGCGAGCTTGTGCTCACCAACTGGCCGCGCACCGTCGCATGGACCGCGCACGGAATCATCTGTGCCGCGACCGTGTTGACCATCCTGTGAAGCGCACACTCAGCAATGTTCTCGACGCCACCGTGGTGGGTGGATTCTCGCGGGTCGGCTACGAGGTGCGCTCGCGGGCGGCATCGTTCGGCCGACCGGAGGATTTCGACCTCCGTGGTCGTCGCATCGTGGTGACCGGCCCCACGTCCGGTCTCGGCAGGGAGACCGCGCGCATGCTTGCGGCTGCAGGCGCCGACCTTGTCCTGGTGGGCCGTGACCGGGCGCGCACCGACGAGGCAGCGCGTGAGGTCGACGCCCTCGGGGCGGGGTCGGTGGAGATTGTGCTCGCCGACATGGGTGACCTCGACGCGGTGACATCAGCGTCGCGGACGATCGCGGCCGGCGGCCGGCTGGATGCTCTCGTCCACAACGCGGGCGCATTGCTGAAGCAACGCGAGACATCACCCCAGGGGTTCGAGGTCACGGTGGCATCGCACGTGCTCGGACCGTTCCTGATGACGCGCCTGCTCGTGGGCGCCCTCGCGGAGAACTCCGGACGTGTGGTCACCGTGTCGTCGGGCGGCATGTACGCGGCGTCATTGCCGCGGGTGGCCGGTGCGCGCACGCTCGAGATGGGCGAGCACAACTGGGACGGCACCCGTCAGTACGCCATCGCCAAGCGCGCTCAGGTGACCCTCAACGAGATGTGGGCGGTGGAGCAGCCCGGCGTGTGGTTTGCCGCGATGCACCCCGGCTGGGCCGACACACCCGGTGTGAAGTCCTCGCTTCCGCTCTTCCGCGTGGTCACGAAGCCGCTGCTGCGCACCGCACGCCAGGGAGCCGACACCATCGCGTGGCTGGCGGGTGTCGACGAACCCGGCGCGGGTTCGGGAGCGTTCTGGTGCGACCGTGAGGTGCGGCCGATCCACAGACTCGGAGGCACCCGTGCGAGCGACACACCCGACCGCAGGCGCGACCTGTGGCGCTGGTGCACTGAGTGCACCGACCCCTTCGTCGGTTGACGCCGCGCGCGGTTGTGCCCGCGCGGTCAGACTCAGACGCAGCGGTTCACGATGCGGGAGATGCCGGTGAGCTCCGACTCGAGCACGTCGCCGGCCTTCAGGAACACGGCCGGCTTGCGGGCCATGCCGACGCCGCCGGGTGTTCCGGTGAAGATCACGTCACCGGGGAGAAGCTGCACGATGCTGCTGAGGTACGCGACCTGCTGCGACACGTTGAAGATGAGGTCGTTCGTCTTTTCCCGCTGCATCTCCACGCCGTTCACAGAGCAGCTGATCTCCAGTGCGTCCCGGTCGGCGAGGTCCTTCGCGTCCACCAGCCACGGGCCGAACGGTGAGTAGTTCCTGCGGCTCTTGCCCAGGTTGAACTGAGGCGGCTGCGTGGCCATCTGCAGCGCGCGGTCACTGATGTCCTGGCCCACGCACACACCCGCGATGTGGTCCCACGCTGCCGACTCGGGAATGTCGCGGCCTCCGCTGCTGATGACGACGACGAGCTCGACTTCCCAGTCGACGGCACCACCGACGATCGGCACGTCTGCATTCGGGTTGCCGACCGACGAGGGGAACTTCGTGAAGGTGAGCGGCGTCTTCGGGATGGGTGTCCCGGACTCCTCGGCGTGCTTGCGGTAGTTCAGCCCGATTCCGAACACCTGTGACGGCCACGGCGAGGGGGCGTTCAGTTCCTCGGTTGATGTCGCCACGCCGGCGTCGGTGCAGGTTGCCGCGAACGCACGGACTTCGTCCCACCTGCGGAACGCGTCGATCGGTTCGGGGGAGAATTTCCCGCCACTGGCGGTCTCCAGGTCGACGGTGTTGTTCTGAGGCCCCACCACCAGCTGTGCGCGGCCGTTTCTGCAGGCGAACTTGAAGGTCATGGGGCGCCACCATAGTCTGTCTTAGACAGTTGCCTAAACCGGACCGACACTGCCGGGCCTGGGCACACCGACCAAAGGAGACACCACGCCATGTCGTCACCCACCAAGTTGGCCCACATCGTGCTGAAGACGAAGAACTACGAGGAGATGGTGAAGTGGTGGTGCGACTTCCTCGGTGCGCACGTTCGTCACGGCAACGACTTCATCTCGTTCCTCTCCTATGACGACGAGCACCACCGCATCGCAATCGCCCGCATCCCGTCGCTCGAGGACCGCGACCCGAAGTCTGTGGGCGTGGAGCACTTCGCGTTCACCTACGCAAGCCTGGACGACCTCTTCGGACAGTTCGAGCGGATGAAGTCGCAGGGCGTCCACCCGTACTGGACCATCAACCACGGTTTCACCCTGTCGGCGTACTACCGCGATCCCGACGGCAACCAGGTGGAGACGCAGGTCGATTCCATGACGATGGAGGAGGCGGATGAGTTCATGCACGGTCCGCTGTTTGCCGAGAATCCCATCGGCAAGAACGTGGACTTCGATGCACTCCTCGCGCGGTACCGCTCGGGCGAACCGCAGGCGGCGATCCTCGACTACGCCACGGCGGGAGCGTGAACGACGGCCAGTCGCGGGGCCGTGCCTCAGCCGAGGAGAAACTGGTCACCGCGGCAGCCGAACTGATCGCGGAGGTCGGCCCGCGTGCCGCGACCGTGCGCGCAGTCTCCGCGCGGGCAGGGGTGAACCATGGTCTCGTGCACCACTACTTCGGCAGCAAGGATGTCCTGCTCCGCGCCGCCATGGTGCGTCTCGTGCACGAACATGCGCGGTTCGCCACCGAGCAGTCGAACGGCCGGCCCACGCCGGCACCCCTGGCATTGCTGCAGGACCAGGCGTACCTGCGGGCGGTGGTGCGTTGCGTGCTGGACGGCGAGATGGAACTTGCCACCACGGAACTCGACGAGGGCGTGTCGATGCCCCGCCGCGCCCTGGAGCACGCGGAGCAGCGCGCCGGTGCGCCTGCAGACACCCGGCTGAAGGCGCGCGTCGCCACCGGCATGGCACTCGAGATGGGATGGGCTGCTCTCGAGCCCTTCATTGCCGCCGTCACGGGGACAAAGAAGTCCGAACTGGCGGAGCTACGGCGTGAGGCAATCGCCATCCGGAACGCCGTGGTGAAGGGCGACATGGAAGGTGCCGGTCGGTGAACGGCACCGACGTCGACGTGGTGATACTCGGGGGCGGACCCGTGGGCTGCACGCTCGCGTTCCTGCTGAACGACATGGGGGTCAGCAACGCGGTGTTCGACCGTGACCATGAACCGTACGGGCTGCCGCGTGCGGCGGTGATGGACGACGAGATCCAGCGGGTCTTCCATGACCACGGCCTCGGCGACTGGTTGGGGGAGAACACCACCGCTCTCGAGCGCGCCGACTTCGTGGACGGGAGCGGGAACGTGCTCATCGGCACCGACATGCCGGCGCTCGGTCTGCAGGGTGTGCCGCCGGTCGTGTGTCATTTCCAGCCCGACCTCGATGCGATGCTGCGGGCCCATGCGTGTGACGGTGGCTCGCGCACGTTCTGGGGCCGCACGGTGACCGGCATGACCGACCGTGGCGACCGTGTGGAGACCGTTCTCGACGACGGAACAACACTCGCGAGTCGCTGGTTCGTCGGATGTGACGGTGCGTCGAGCTGGACCCGCCGCCAGGTGGGCATCACCCTCGAGGACCTCCGCTTCGACCAGGAATGGCTGGTGGTCGACATGCAGGTGAACGAGGGCACCACGGTCGACCTGCCGCTCGGGGTGAGGCAGTACTGCCACGCGGAGCGACCGGTGACGTACGTGAAGTGCCACGACCGCTACAGGCGGTGGGAGTTCCAGGTGCAGCCACACGAGGACTCCGCCGCGCTGAACACTCCCGAGGGGATCTGGGCACTTCTCGGGCCGTGGATGGCCCCGCAGGACGGACGGTTGGTTCGTTCAGCGGTGTACCGCTTCCACGCGGTCGTTGCCCCCGAGATGCGCCGCGGCAACGTGTTCCTCGCCGGTGACTCCGCCCATCAGATGCCGCCGTTCGCCGGGCAGGGCCTGAACTCCGGCATGCGCGACGCAGTGAATCTTGCGTGGAAGATGTCGTACGTGAAGCACGGACTCGCGGGTGATGCGCTGTTCGACACCTACGGGGAGGAACGCATTCCCCACGTTACTAGCACCGTCGCGCATGCGGTCGACCTCGGTCGTCTGATCGACCAGCTCGCGGGACGCGAGAGCCACGGTGTCGGCATCGAGAGTGGCTACGGCGGCACGCGACCAGCACCGTTCCTGGAGGCAGGAGCAGTCATCCCCGGTGACCCGAGGGTCGGACACCAGTTCTGGTGGAGACCCGGCGTGTCCGGAGCGCTGCGTGCGGACCACACGACCTTCGTTGTCGTCACGAACGAGCCGGTGGAGCTTGCGGGCATCACACACGGGGTCCCTGCCGTCAACGTGGTCGAACCTGATGCCACGGGCGGTTCGTTCGCGGTGGTGGTGCGCCCCGACCGCTACGTTGCTGCAGTGGTCGGCAACGAACAGGAAATCAACGGGTCATTCGCAGCGCTCGCGACGGTGATGCGGTGAACGGGCACACGGCCCCACAGTCGACGGATCCGGCAACGGAGAAGAGCGGTCGCGAGTGCATGTCGTGCGGTGCGCCGTATGCCACAGCCTGGAGCACGACGGACGGCACGGCCTGGTTGTGCCGTGAGTGCGCCACACTGCACGGCCTCGGCTGCCCGTGACTGCTACTGCGTGACCCTGCCCTTGCGGATCAGGTGAGCTTGCGGCGCATGCCCTTGGCGGCGCTGTCACCGATCTTGTTGAAGACCAGACCGAGTGCAAGGTTGAACGGTGCGAGCAGGCCGTTGAAGGTCAACTTCGCGTCGTAGGTGACGTCGCACCCCGACGGCGTCTGAGCCACGGTGATGCGATCGACCGAGGTGAACATGGAGTTGCGCCCGACCAGCAGCACGTTGGTCGACCCGTCGTGTTCCGTCGTCTCGTAACGCAGGACGGAGTCACGGCCACCGAAACCACGCACCGTCACGTCGAATGTTGCGCCGGCACCCCCGCCGGAGCCCTTCACCTGTGTGACACGGGTGATGCCGCGGTCCCACTCGGGGTAGTTGCGCATGTCCGACATGTAGTCGTACGCACGCTCGGCGGGCCAGGAGGACGGGATGGTCACGACGTAACGGGGCATGCGGAGTGCAACACCGCGCGGCGCGGCATCATTCCGCAGCAACAGGTCAGAGTCTGCGGCGGGTGCGGGCAGCCGGCATCCACAGGTCGCCGGCGGTGGCGTCGATGTGGGCGAGGTAGGTGTCCCCCACGGGTTCCACGATGTCGAGGAACCTGTGCACTGTTTCCTCGCCCATGCCCTGCCACACGGGCACGCACATCTCGTTCGTGCGGTCCTCGAGCCACTGCCGGTAGCGAACGCCCTCCTCGTTCACGGTGTCGCCGTCAACGAACCCATGTGCCTCGAGCACCGCAAGCCCGCGTTCGATCTCGGCGTCGTCGGCACCGCGGCTGCGTGGCAGCCACTTGTCGGGGTATCCCATCCATGCGTCGTGCAGCAGTCCGGCCTCCGCGATGCCGATGCCCTCGGTGACGAGGAGGGCGAAGTGGGTGTCGCCGCGCCATTCGCGGATCGTGTTGACCGCGTTCCATGCGGACACTGCGGGGTGCGGGGGTCTCGGCCACGAACGGTGCGCCGCGAACAGCACGCGCCCGCCTGCGGGTGCGGCGTCAACGGCACGCCAGAGATCCTCCGCCATCGCCCCGAGCGGTTCGATGACCTGCGGTGTCATGCGCCCGAGACCCTCGAGAACCGCGGCATCGCGGGCGTCGGTGACCTGCTGCCAGGTCGCGTGCGGTGCGGTGTGGTTGATGCCGAAATGCACGAACTCACGCTTGATCGTGAAGAACGCCGCGTAGACCGCCTCGGTGCCGGCCGAGGCGAGCGGTGCTGCCCGGTTCGCGATGTAGTGACCCATTCCGCCGGGCACGCCGAGTGCCTCGAGGTTGCGCTGGGCCGTGGGGTCCCAGAAGATCCAGCCGATGAGCCGGTGCGAGGCGAAGCCCGCACGACGCGTGAGATCCAGCCAGTCGGTCATGCCCGTCGACGGTAACCGCACACGGAGAGGCAGTTCACGAACGCAAGGTGTTCGAACCGTTCAGCAGCCCGTCGAGTTCGCCGTGGATCTCCTCGGTGCCGTGGTGCGGCACGTCGTCGAGACGGCCGACGTAGGTGATCGACACCTCACCGTTCTCCACGGCACCACCGTCGGTGTGGTGCGGCAACGGCACGGGGTCGCCGTACGCGAGCTCGATCGTGAACGAGCCCTCGTGACCCTCCTTGGGCACGAGGTTCGCGTTCGTCACCGCACGGGGAATGAGGTGACCGACCGTGGTGCGGCGCCAGCCATTTATCTCGTGCACTTCGGTGTTCGGAACGTTCACGTTGATGACGACCGGCTCGTCGGTGCGGTTGGCGACCCACCCGCGCACGACAGATCGTGCGACCTCGGCGGCGGTGTGCCACTTCTGTCCGCGCACGGCGTCATCCCAGCCCTGGCCCTCCACACCGAAGCCGGTGACGGTCTGGCTCACAGCGATGCCGCTGATGCCACCGTTGCGTGCGGTGATGGCGGCACCGACCGTGCCGGAGTGATACACGCTGCGCCCCACGTTCGCGCCGGGGTTGATGCCGCTCACCACGAGGTCGAACGGGTCGCCGTAGAGACCGAAGCGGGCGAGGAACACGCACAGGGCGGGCGGTCCGCTCACCGCCCATGCGGTGTCGATGCCCTCGATGGAGCGGCGGTGGACCTCGGGTCGCATGATGTGCAGCGCCCCGATGGCCGCACTCGCCCCCGAGTACTCCTGGTCGGGGGCGGCCACCACGACCTCGCCGAAGTCGACCATGGCCCTGGCCAGCACGTGCAGACCCACCGAGTCGATGCCGTCGTCGTTCGTGACCAGGATGCGCATGTTCCAGTTCTACACCGCCATGGTGTCGGCCCGGCCGACGGAAGGTGAACCCTTGGCTACGCCACAGTGCCGCGGCGAAGGCGACGGCGCCGTGTCGCGGGCAGCGCCAGGGCGCCGCCGACGGCAAGCACGATCGGCAGCACGATCAACCATGTGGCGATGTTCGACGACTTCTCCCAGTCGCTGACCAGGACCCCGACCGTGAGCGAAGCGGGCTCACCGTCCACCGTGCGTGCGATGATGGTGAGACGGTGGGAACCGCGCTCGGTGCCGGTCGGGACAGTGAACGTGCCGGAGACGCTCCCGTCGGGGCCGACCTCCGCCGAACCGATCCTCACGGGAGACGAGAAGAGCCAGACGTCGATCACCGAACCGGGTTCGAAGCCCGATGCATTGATGCGAACGGAGTCACCGGGCTGGAGCCGCACATTGCCCGCGGAATCGAGCACACCTGCGGCACCGTTCGAGTCCACTGCGCCGATGGTGGCGTTCAGCGGCCCAGCCTGGACCACCAGACGGTTGTCGATCCGCTGAACCGTGGCATCGGCGGGCTCACCGCCTATCTCTGCAGCTGCGTCCCCGGTGGCGACTTTGCCGACTCTCGGCACCGGCACCGTGGTTGTTGTCGGTGCTGGCGCAATCGAGGAGGTTGTGGTCGTGGTCGGGCCGGCTGGCACCGACGGTGTCGATGCTCCTGCCGCAGACCTGTTGAGCGTGACCGCGAGTGTGGTGGCGGTGGCGACATTCGTCGTTGTCGTCACGGCCGGAGGGGCAACCACATCGATCTGCAGTGCCGGCGCAACCGAGGTTGTTGTGGGTGAGGAAACAAGCGTGGTGGTCGTTGTGCTCGTCGTCGTTGTGGTCGTCGGGCGCACGAAATCTGCAACTTTCCCGGTGGCTGTGCTGAGCGCCGCGGATGCACCGCTCGAGTTCGTGGCGGTCACCTCGAATTTCAGGTACGTGTCAACGTCGTCGTCCGTCAGCGTGTATGTGAGCGAAGTGGCACCGGTGATGTTCGAGTAGACCCCGGCCGCCGAGGTGGCGCGCTTCCACCTGTACCCATACGTGGGCGTCGGGTAACCCGACCATGTGCCGCGACTGGCGGTGAGAGTCTGGCCATTGGTGGTTGTTCCGCTGATCGACGGTGCGACGGAGTTGGTCGGCGTTGTGTTGGGGTAGTAGCGGACCACCACCACACCGGAACCACCATCGCCTGCACGACCTCCACCCTGTCGGTACCCACCACCACCGCCGGCACCGGTGTGGTCCACAGCGTCAATGCCCGCACCCCCGGATGTATTCGTTCCGCTCGCGGTTCCGCCATTCGATCCGCCGGTGCCCTGCACCGCGCGTGCCTGGCCACCGCCACCCGATCCATAGACCACGTTCGATCCTGTTGACCAGTCGTTCGCCAGCCCTTCGCCGCCGTTTCCTCCGACACCACTGGAACTGTTCGCGCCGGGTTGGGTTGCGTCGCCACCGGCCTGCGTGGCACCACCGCCACCACCTCCACCAGCCGAGACCGCGTCGCCCGCGACTCCGTGCGGGTACGACTTGCCGCCGCTGTTGCCGTACGCGGTGATGTTCGTCCCGTTTGACGCTGTGCCGCTAGTTGCCTGGGTTGATGTTCCCTGGGGTTGTCCCCAGTGTGCCCCGCCTGCGTTCCCGCCGGGGCCGCCGTAGGCAGGTCCGCAACCGCCACCGAACCCGCCGCCAACTGCGACGAGTGTGCCGAACTTCGAGTTGCCGCCGGGGTTGCCGGGCGCGCAGTTGCCGCCCTGTCCGCCGTAACCGGTCCAGACCGCAACGGTTGACGAAGGAGTCACGCTGACGCCTGCGGCGAGAACGATTCCGCCGCCACCGCCGCCACCACCGGTGGGAGTGGAACCGTTCGACATTCCGCCGCCTCCACCTCCTGCGACCACAAGCACGTCGACAGAAGAGATTCCCGCGGGAACCGTCCATGTCCGTGATGCGTATTGCGCCGAAGATGTGGGAGACGTTGATGCTGTCGCGAATGTGATGACGCACGCACCGTCGGCTGCCGCAAAGGATGTCACCCCTGTCGAATCGTCGACTGTCGTCATGCACGCACCGGTACCGACCGAGGCAGCCTGCGCCGGGCTGGTGAAAACATTGATGCAGGAAGTCACGAGAACTGCTAAGCAGGCAATGTCTGTTCGGCGCATCCCTTGCGTAATGTAGTGGTTGGCGGAGGCGGCCCGCACCATGGAGACCCGGAGGTGACCGGTGGTAACATCACACCCACATCTCTAGGGGGAGAATCGACATGACGTACGCAGGCGACCGCGTTCTCTACGACGCAGACACACACATCATGGAACTGCCGGACTTCCTGCGGAAGTTCGCCGACCCCGACATCCGCGAGGAGCTTCCGCTCGTCGATTACGGCCGCTCCATCGTGACCGACGAGGAGGTCGCGGTGATCATGGGCCAGGGCTCGCGCCACAGCGAAGAGCACAAGAAGGGTCTCATCGCGCTCGGTGACCGAATGATCCAGGAGGTCAAGGAGATCCAGGCGCTCGGTTCCTTCGACAAGATGGACCGTGTCGTGGCGAACGACATGCTGGGCTTCGCAAAGCAGGTGGTGTTCGCCACCCACAGCCTTCACATGGTGTTCTCACCGTCGTCGAAGATCAGCGACCGCCTGCGCTACGGCGGCGCCCGTGCACACAACCGGCACATGGCCGACTTCGTGTCCGTCGACGACCGGATGATCGGTGTTGCGGCCATCCCGCTCGAGAACCCCGAGCTCGCGCTCGCGGAGGTGAGGTGGTGCCTCGACAACGGTCTCGGCGCGATGTGGGTTCCGCACCGCCTCGCCGGCGACCGCTCGCCCACGCACACCGACTACTACCCGATCTGGTCGCTGTTGTCGGACGCCAAGGTGCCCGTGGTGTTCCACGTGGGAGGCAACCCGCTGCAGCTGAAGCCCGAATGGAGCAACAACGGTCGCGCCGCAACGCGCGACTGGATGGGTGGCGGCGAGAACGTGCGTGCGCGTGACGCCGCCGTGCTGCACCAGGGCATCGAGACGTTCGTGTCCATGTTCGTGCTTGACGGCGTGCTCGAGGACTTCCCGGGGCTCAAGCTGGCCTCCGTGGAGCTCGGTGCCGGCTGGGTGCCCGAGATGCTCGTGCGCCTCGACCAGATCCACAAGGCGTACTCCAAGGTGGACGACCGCCTGAAGGGATTCAAGCGGAAGCCGAGCGAGCAGATCACCGAGCAGATGGCGTTCACGCCCTTCGTGTTCGAGGACCCCGCAAGGCTCATCTCCCAGTCGAA
>JBJTBF010000040.1:0-16867 GCA_046091145.1 Acidimicrobiales bacterium
GTGTCCTCCGAGCTGCTGTCGCTCCCGCCACCGCATGCGGCGAGCAGGAGAACGGAGCCCAGGAGCCCGGCAGCAAGCCTGCTGCCCTTCCGGTTGTTCCTCACTGAGTGACCTCCCTGGTCAGGTTGCGGGGAGACTTCGGGAGTGACCCGGCCATGGCACCTCCCCGATGCACACGGCCCTGAGAACCTAACACCGGACCGGCCCCCAGTAGAAGAGACGGGCCGACCCTGGGACGCTCGGACAGGGGGTTCCCCGGCCGGTCAGGCGTCCAGGAGCCGGTACTGGACGATGCGGGAGAATTCCTCTGGCTCCAGGCTCGCCCCGCCCACGAGGGCCCCATCGACATCCGGCTGGGCCATCAGTTCCTTGATGGTCCCCGCTTTCACGGACCCTCCGTACTGCACCCGAACCGAGGAGGCGGCATCGGGGCCCGCTGTCCGGGCCACGGTCGACCGCACGGCGGCACAGACCTCCTGGGCATCCGCGGCCGTGGCTGTCCTGCCGGTGCCGATCGCCCAGATTGGCTCATAGGCGATCACGAGTCCGGCCACCTGGGCCGGAGAGCACCCCTCGAGCGCTGCCCTGACCTGACCGGTGACCTTGTCGAGCGTCCGGCCCTCCTCACGCTCTGCGAGGGTCTCCCCCACACAGATGATCGGTGTCATGCCGTGACGCAGGACGGAGGCGACCCTCGCGCGCACGTCCGCATCGGTCTCCCCGAACAGCTCGCGACGTTCGCTGTGGCCGACGATCACGTACTTCACGTTCAACTTCGCCAGGAAACCCGCGGAGACCTCCCCCGTGAAGGCGCCCTTGTCCTCCGGATGGCACGTCTGGGCGCCGAGGGAGAACCTCAGCTTGTCCGCATCAAGGAGCGTCTGCACACTGCGGAGGTCCGTGAACGGCGGGTGGAGACTCACGTCGACCGCCTCGAAATCATCAGTGCCGACGAGGTACGACAGCTTCTGCACGAGATGAATGGCCTCGTAGTGGTTCAGGTTCATCTTCCAGTTGCCGCTGATCAGCGGCTTGCGGACGTCACCGGGCATTGGGCGCCCCTCTCAGTGCCGCGAGACCGGGCAGGTCACCGAGCTCCAGGAGTTCGAGCGATGCTCCCCCGCCCGTCGACACGTGGTCGACCTCGTCGTCGAGCCCGAACTGTGCGAGCGCCGCGGCACTGTCGCCGCCACCCACGACAGTGAATGCCTTGGTGGTGGCGACGGCCTCGGCTACGGTGCGGGTGCCCGCAGCGAACCGCGGGTCCTCGAACATTCCCATCGGCCCGTTCCAGAAGACAGTGCGTGCATCCATGATCACGTCACTGAATGCGGCGGCCGAACCCGGACCGATGTCGAGTCCGCGGGCGCCCTCCGGCAGCCGCTGCCCGAACGTCGCGAAAGCGCCTGCTGCGTCGAGACCGACGATGTCATCGGGGAGATGAATGGGCTTGCCCCCGTCGAGCAACCGGCGGCATGTGGCGATCTGGTCGAGTTCGCAGATGGAATCACCGACCGGGAAACCCCTGGCCGCCAGGAACGTGAAGCACATCCCGCCGCCGATCACGAGTGCGTCGACGACCTGCAGCAGCGACTCGATGACCCCGAGCTTGTCGCTCACCTTCGCTCCACCGAGCACCGCGACGAACGGACGCTTCGGCTTCTCACGCAGACCGGACAGCACCTCCACCTCACGCTGCAGCAGGCGACCCGCCGCCGACGGAAGGGTCCTCGGGGGGCCGACGATGCTGGCGTGCGCCCTGTGGGCCGCCCCGAACGCGTCGTTCACGTACAGGTCGATGCCCTTGATGAGTGATGCCACGAACGCGGCGTCGTTCTTCTCCTCACCCGCGTCGAACCGCAGGTTCTCGAGCAGTTCGACCCCCGGCGCGAGTTCGGTCAGCCTGCGGCGGACGGGCTCCATGGAGTACCTGCTCTCAGGTGCACCCTTCGGACGGCCGAGATGGCTCGCGCAGACCACGGTCGCACCGCGCTGCGTGAGCCACTCGATGGTGGGCAGTGCGGCCCTGATGCGGAAGTCGTCGGTGATCACCCGTGCGTCATCGGGGCCCTCCATCGGCACGTTGAAGTCGGTGCGCACGAGCACCCGCTTCCCCGAGACGTCCCCGAGGTCCTCCAGAACCGGGATGCGGGCCATTACGGCTGCTTGCCGACGTGGAGCACGAGATCCACGAGACGGTTCGAGTAGCCCCATTCGTTGTCGTACCAGCCGAGAACCTTCACGAGGGACCCCATGCTCATGGTGAGCTCGGAGTCGAACACGCACGAGTGCGGGTTCGTGACGATGTCACTCGACACGATCGGTGCATCGGTGTACTCGAGCACACCCTTGAGAGGGCCGTCGGCAGCCTTCCGGAACGCCGCGTTGATCTCCTCCACCGTTGCCGGTTTCTTGAGGTTCGCGACGAAGTCGGTGATGGACCCGGTGGGCACCGGCACACGCAGCGAGGTCCCGTCGAGCCGGCCCTTCATTGACTCGAGAACGAGGCTCGTGGCGCGCGCGGCACCCGTGCTGGTCGGCGTGATGTTGATGGCGGCACCACGTGCACGGCGCAGGTCGCTGTGGGGGCCGTCGACGAGCTGCTGGTCGCCGGTGTAGGCATGCACCGTCGTCATCAACCCGTTCTCCACCCCGAACGCGTCATCCAGCACCTTCACGAGGGGCACGAAGCAGTTGGTGGTGCAGCTGGCGTTCGAGATCACCTTGTGCCTCGAACGGTCGAAGTCACCGTGGTTGATGCCGTAGACGAAAGTTGCATCGGCACCGTTCGACGGGGCCGACACGATCACCAGCGGGGCACCGGCCTCGAGGTGGGCCGCTGCCTTGTCGCGGTCCGTGAAGAACCCGGTGCTCTCGATCACGAGGTCCACACCGAGTGAGCCCCACGGGAGAGCCTTCGGGTCACGCTCGGAGAGAACCTTCAGGACCCTGCCGTCGATGCTGATGCCGCCGTCGACCGCCTTGATGTCGTTCGGCAGCACCCCGAGGACGGAGTCGTACTTCAGCAGGTGCGCCATGGTCTTCAGCGAACCGAGGTCGTTCACCGCAACGATCTCGATGTCGGCTCCGCGGGCAGTGGCGGCGCGGAAGAAGTTGCGGCCGATGCGGCCGAAGCCGTTGATGCCGACTCGTACGGTCATGGGGTGTCCTCTCTGTCGTCCGGGGCGCGACGGTGCCCGACCGACACTAGTTGTCCCGGGGGATTCACCTAGAGGAGAAGGTCCCGGTGTGACACCCGCAATGACCATCCCTCGGCGCGCAGACGGGCGGCAAGCGCCTCTGCGACGGACACCGAGCGATGTCTGCCACCGGTGCAGCCGACCCCGATGGTGAGATAGCTGCGTCCCTCCGCGACGTATGCGGGCAGCACCAGCAGAAGGAGATCCATCACCCTGTCGAGGAAGTCGAGGGCGGCATCGTGACCCATGACGAAACCGGCCACCGGTTCGTCGAGTCCGGTCAGCGGCCTGAGTTCCTCGTCCCAGTGCGGGTTCGGGAGGAACCGGACGTCGAAGACGGTGTCGACATCGATGGGCACGCCGTGCTTGAAACCGAAGGACATGACGGTGACCTGCAGCGAGTCCGCAGCCGACTCCGGCCCGAACAGCCCGACGAGTTTCGCCTTCAGTTGGTGCACGGTCAGACCGGTCGTGTCGATGACGAGATCGGCAGATGCCTTCACCTCGGCGAGTGCCGCTCGCTCCGCGTCGATGACCTGCTCGAGGCCGCTCGTGCCGTCCGAGAGCGGGTGCCTGCGACGGGTTGCCTCGTACCGACGCACCAGTTCCCGGGTCGACGCATCGAGGAACATGATCCGAACCGTGTGTCCCTGTGCGCGCAATGTCCCGACCGCCCCGAGCATGCCCGCCTGGTGACGGGCATTGCCGAGAACCAGGCACAGCTTCTCGATCTCTCCCCCAGCCTCGCCGGACAGTGCGACCACCCTGTCGAGCAGGGCAACCGGGAGGTTGTCCACCACGAACCACCCGAGGTCCTCGAGGTCGTCGGCAGCCTGCGACCTTCCTGCACCGGAGAGCCCGGCGATCACGAGGATGTCGGTCATCGCGCGAACACTATCCGCGTGGACACGGGGACGTGAACGATGCGTCGTCCGTCGTGGTCGTCAGCGTCTCCTGCCCGCGCGCAGGTACAGGAGCCGCGGCACGGTGTGGGCGAGCGCGTACTCGGGTGCGCGCTCGAGGAAGCCGGGGGGCGGCGAGGGCTCCACCATGCGTTCCACGAACAGTCCGTGGGCGGCGAGACAGTTGACGTAACGCGACAGCGGGCGGTGCACGAAGCGGATGTGCACTCCCGGCTCGACCTCCTCCATCGTTGCGGTCTCCGTGAGGTACGGACCGATGCGCCAGTACTGCTCGGGCGGGTCGATGATGTGGTCATCGATCCATCCCGATCCGGGGGTCTGCAACAACGGATGGTTGAGGAAGAACGCGAACCGCCCACCCGGGCGCAGCACCCGGGCCACCTCGGACACTGCTGCATCGAGTGCGTCGATGTGCTCGAACACGAGACATGCGACCACCGCATCGAACGATTCATCACCGAAGGGGATGCTGTCGGCGCCGGCGGACACGTACGTGGGACCGCAGCCACGTTCCCGTGCGACCTCGAGGTTCCTCTCGGTGGGGTCGATGCCGGTCACCGTGCACCCGGTGGCGGCGAGTGCGCGGGCGATCTGTCCCTCTCCGCAACCGACGTCGAGCACGGCCCCCGTGCCAGAAAGTTCCTCGAGGGCGAGCGGGATGATCTGTTCCTCGTACTCAGGGTCGACACCACCGGTGAACCCGTCGATCCACCAGTCGGCATGCTCGTCCCACCCGGGTTCCGCCGCGTTCCCCTCAGTTGTCATCGGTGTCACCCCGTGGTTCGTCCGAATGGAAGCGACCGTGGACCGCCTCGGCAACTGCCCTCGGCAGCCATGAGAGCGCCAGGAGGTCATCGAGAGATGCTCTTTTCACCGCGTTCACACCGCCCATTGCCTTCACGAGCCGGCGGGCGCGGACCTCACCCAGACCGGGGATGCCGTCGAGTGACGATGACACCATTCTCTTGCCCCGCAGTTCCCGGTGGAACGTGTTGGCGAACCTGTGTGCCTCGTCGCGTATCCGTTGCAGCATGAAGAGTGCCTCGCTGCCGCGGGGAATGCGCACCGGTTCCGGCCTGCCGGGCACGTAGACCTCCTCGAACCTCTTCGCAAGCGCGGCCACCGGTATCTCATGCTCGAGGCCTAGCTCGCGCACGACCCGTTCGGCCACACCCAGCTGTCCC
Organism: Acidimicrobiales bacterium; assembly: GCA_046091145.1. Classification (GTDB taxonomy): domain Bacteria; phylum Actinomycetota; class Acidimicrobiia; order Acidimicrobiales; family Ilumatobacteraceae; genus UBA2093. The sequence continues at coordinate 5,308 of JBJTBF010000040.1, forward strand.
TTGCCACCGTCCACGAGAAGCAGTTGCGGTGGGTACGAGAACCGGCCCGGCTTGTCGCGTTGTCCGACAGGGTCACGCTCGCGTTCCTCCAGGTATGCGGTGAGGCGACGCGTCAGGACCTCCTCCATCGCCGCGTAGTCGTCGTTCCTGCCCGTGCCCACCTTGAACCGCCGGTACTCACGTTTGTTCGGCAGACCGTCCTCGAGCACCACCATGGAGCCGACGTAATCGGTTCCGTGCAGGTGGGCCATGTCGTAGCACTCGATGCGCAGCGGGGCCTCGGGCAGACCGAGCGCATCCTGCAGTTCCGACAGCGCGCGGCTGCGGGTGTTGTGGTCGGCCGCCCGGCGCAGACGGTTGCGCATGAGTTCCTCGGCGGCATTGCGCGCGACTGTCTCCTGCAGTTCACGCTTGTCCCCCCTCTGCGGGACGCGCATCTGCACGGGGGCCCCGCGGAGGATGCCGAGCCACTCACGAAGTGCATCCGCATCCGGGGGCTCCGCCGGCACCAGCACCGTCCGCGGCACCCCGAGCGGAGGGTTGTCGCCGTAGAGCTCACCGAGCACCGTGTGCACGAGATCACCGCCCGACAGTTCCTCCACCTTGTCGACCATGAAGCCGCGCCTCCCCACAACGCGGCCATGCCGCACATAGAACACCTGCACCGCGGCACCCAGTTCGTCCTCCGCGAGACCCACGACGTCGAGGTCCTCGTCGCGCTCGCCCACGATGACCTGCTTCTCGACCGCCCGCCTCACCGATGCGAGGCGGTCGCGCAGACGTGCCGCGCGTTCGAACTCGAGCTGTGCCGATGCCTCGTTCATCTCCCTCTCGAGCGCGTCGATGACGGGGTCGGTGTTCCCGTCGAGGAAATCGCACAGTTGCCGCACGTGCGTGGCGTAGTCCTCCGCACCGACCTCGCCCACACACGGCCCGGAGCACTTCTCGATGTGGAACAGCAGGCACGGCCGGCCCAGTCGCTCGTGTTGGGCGAACTTCCCCGGGCTGCACGTGCGCACCGGGAAGGTGCGCAGGAGAAGATCGAGGGTCTCACGGATGGCATACGCATGCGCATACGGACCGAAGTACCGCGTTCCCTTTCTCTTCGTGCCCCTCACGACCACGGCGCGCGGCCACTCCTCGTCCGCAGTGACCGCAAGGAACGGATAACTCTTGTCGTCGCGCAACCGCACGTTGAAGCGGGGTCTGTGCTGCTTGATCAGGCCGTACTCCAGCATGAGCGCCTCGACCTCGTTGCGGACCTCGATCCACTCGAGTGATTCCGCCGCCTGCACCATCGCGGCGGTCCGTGGATGGAGCAGCCGTGGGTCCTGGAAGTAGTTGGAGATGCGGGAGCGCAGGTTGCCTGCCTTGCCCACGTAGATCACGCGTCCGTGGGCATCCCGGAACTGGTACGAGCCCGGGCCAGTGGGCACAGAGCCCGCTGCGGGCCGCGCCACGGCCACGGTCAGACCTTCTTGCGGCCGGCCGCCGCGGCGCTCTTGGCCTTCTTCGTTGCCGTCTTCTGCGGCGGGGTCCCGGCGCGGGCCTTCTTGACGGAGGTCCCGGTCGGTGGCTTCATACCCAGCAGCGGGGCGAGGAACAGACCCGTGTGGCTGCCGGAGCAGCGGGCAACCTCCTCGGGCGGACCCTCACAGACGACCGTGCCTCCACCCTTGCCTCCCTCGGGGCCGAGGTCGATGATCCAGTCGGCAGTCTTGATTATGTCGAGGTTGTGCTCGATCACGAGCACCGTGTTGCCCTGCTCGACGAGCCTGGAGAGAACCGTGAGCAGCCGATTGACATCCTCGAAGTGCAGACCGGTGGTCGGTTCGTCCAGCAGGTACATGGTGTGGCCGGTGGAACGCTTGGCGAGTTCGGCGGCGAGCTTGACGCGCTGTGCCTCACCGCCCGACAGCGTCGGGGCGGGCTGACCCAGACGCACGTAGCCGAGGCCGACATCGACGAGTGTCTGCGTGTGACGGGCGATCGCCGGCTGGTTCGAGAAGAACCCGAGCGCCTCCGAGATCGGCATGTCGAGGACCTCTGCGATGTTCTTCCCCTTGAACGTGATCTCGAGGGTGTCCCGGTTGTACCTGGCACCCTTGCACACCTCGCACGGCACGTAGACGTCCGGCAGGAAGTGCATCTCGATCTTCAGAGTCCCGTCGCCGGAGCATGCCTCGCACCGGCCGCCCTGCACGTTGAAACTGAACCTGCCCGGCTGGTAGCCGCGGACCTTCGCCTCCGGAGTGGCGGCGAACAGCTTGCGGATCGCGTCGAACACGCCCGTGTAGGTGGCAGGGTTCGACCGCGGCGTGCGTCCGATGGGCGACTGGTCCATGTCGATGACCTTGTCGATTGCGTCGATGCCGTCCACGCGGCGGTGCCTTCCCGGCGCCTCCTTGCTGCGGTAGATCTGCTGCATCATCGCCGGCAACAGGATGTCGCGCACAAGGGTGCTCTTTCCGCTCCCTGACACCCCCGTGACCGCGACGAAGCACCCGAGAGGGATGTGCACGTCGATGTCCTGGAGGTTGTGTTCACGGGCACCGAGCACCGAGATCCGCCGTCCGGAGGGCTCCCTGCGGCTCGCGGGTACAGGAATCGACCTCGTGCCCGCGAGGTACGAACCGGTCACGGACTTGCGCACGCGCTCGATGCCGGCGACAGGGCCGCTGTACACGACCTCACCGCCGTGTTCGCCCGCACCTGGTCCGATGTCGACGATCCAGTCGGATTCACGGATGGTGTCCTCGTCGTGCTCCACCACGATCACGGTGTTGCCGAGGTCACGGAGCCGGTGGAGGGTGTCGATGAGACGACGGTTGTCACGTTGGTGGAGGCCGATGCTGGGCTCATCCAGCACGTACAGGGTCCCGACGAGGCCGGAGCCGATTTGGCTGGCGAGCCTGATGCGCTGCGCCTCACCCCCCGCGAGCGTGCCGGCGGCACGCGACAGCGTGAGATAGTCGAGCCCGACGTCCAGCAGGAAACCCAGACGCGCATTGATCTCCTTCACGATGCGCTCCGCGATGATCGCGTCCCGCTCGCTGAGCTCGAGCGATCGCAGGAACCCGGCAGAGTCCGAGATGGACATGTCGCACACCTCGGAGATGTTGCGGCCGCCCACCGTGACGGCGAGCGTCGCCGGCTTCAGTCGGGCCCCCGCACAGTCGGGGCAGGGCACCTCGCGCATGTAGGACTCGAACTGCTCACGGGCCCAGTCGCTCTCGGCCTCCTCGTGACGCCGCTTCACCCACGGGATGACACCTTCGTACTTGCTGCTGAACTGGCGCACCTTGCCGAAACGGTTGCGGAACTTCACCACCACGGCACCCTTGCGACCGTTCAGCACGAGGGCCCGTTGCCTGGCCGCCAGCTTGCCGAACGGCTTGTCGAGGTCGATGTCCTCCTCCTCCGAGACCGTCTCGAGCAGCCGCGTGAAGTAGCCGGAGTGCGCACTGCGCCACGGTGCGATCGCGCCCTCCCGCAGCGACATGCTGTCGTCGGGTATCACCAGTTCGGGGTCGACCTCGTACTTCGTCCCCAGACCGTCACACGCCGGGCATGCTCCGTACGGGGAGTTGAACGAGAAGTTGCGCGGGGCCGGTTCGTCGAGGCTGTCACCGCACCTGGGACACGCGAGATGCTGGCTGAAGGTGAGAACCTCCGACTCCCCTCCCTTCGCGGCCACCAGCTCGACCTCGGCGACCCCCTCGGCCAGCTTCAGCGCCGTCTCCAGGGAGTCAGCCAGCCGACGCTCGATGTCGTCGCGGCGGACCAGGCGGTCGATCACCACCTCGATGGTGTGCTGCTCGTAGCGGGCGAGTTTCGCCCCCGACTTCAGAAACTCCGCGATGTCATGCACCTCGCCGTCGATGCGCGCACGCACGAAACCCTGGCCGGCCACGTCGGCGAGCAGCGTGTCGTACTCCCCCTTGCGGCCCCTCACGACCGGTGCCAGCACCTGGAACCTCGTGCCCTCGGGCAGGGCCATGATGCGGTCGACGATCTGCTGAGGGGTCTGGCGGGCGAGCCGCGTCCCGTCCTTCGGACAGTGCTGCACTCCGATGCGTGCCCACAGGAGCCTGAGGTAGTCGTACACCTCGGTGATCGTGCCGACGGTCGAGCGGGGGTTGCGCGAGGCGGACTTCTGGTCGATGGAGATCGCCGGCGAGAGTCCCTCGATCATGTCGACGTCGGGCTTGTCCATCTGGCCGAGGAACTGACGTGCGTAGGCAGAGAGGCTCTCCACGTATCGCCTCTGGCCCTCGGCATAGATGGTGTCGAACGCGAGGCTGCTCTTGCCCGATCCGGACAGACCGGTGAACACGATGAGCCGGTCACGGGGCAGTTCGATGCCGACGTTCTTCAGGTTGTGCTCGCGTGCGCCCCGTACGACGATTTTCTCGGTCACGGTGTGAGGCTAACGGCCGCTCAACGCGCGTCACGAAGCTCGCGACGGAGCTCGTTCACCTCGTCACGCAGCCTGGCTGCGTACTCGAACTTCAGGTCTGCCGCCGCCTGGTGCATCTCCTCCTCGAGGGTCTGGACCAGCCGGGCGAGTTCGTGCCCCTCCATCGACTGGATCTCCCTCTTCACACGTTCACGATCGCGCTCGCGCGTGCGGCGGTTCCCCTTGCCTGGCACGGCACCTGTCTCGTCGATGCCCAGGACCGAGAGGATGTCACCGACGGCCTTGCGGATCGTCTGCGGGTTGATGCCGTGCTCGGCGTTGTAGGCGAGCTGCATCTCGCGTCGCCGGTTCGTCTCACGAATGGCGCTCTCCATCGCCTTCGTGACCTTGTCGGCGTACATCACGACCTGGCCCGCGACATTCCTCGCCGCGCGGCCGATCATCTGGATGAGCGATGTCTCGCTGCGCAGGAACCCCTCCTTGTCCGCGTCGAGGATGCAGACGAGGGACACCTCGGGCAGGTCGAGACCCTCACGCAGGAGGTTGATCCCCACGAGCACGTCGAACTCGCCGAGACGCAGTGCCCGCAGGATCTCGATTCGCTGCAGGGTGTCGATGTTGCTGTGCAGGTACCGGACCCGCAAACCCTGTTCCAGCAGGTACTCGGTGAGGTCCTCGGCCATCTTCTTGGTGAGGGTCGTGACCAGCACCCGTTCGTTGCGGTCGGTCCGGTCGCGCACCAGTTCGATGAGGTCATCGATCTGCCCCTTCGTGGGACGCACGATGACCTCAGGGTCGACCAGGCCGGTCGGACGCACGATCTGCTCCACCACGCGTGCCGAGTTCTTCAGCTCGAAATCGGCGGGCGTGGCGGACATGAACACGCACTGGTTGATGCGTTCCATCGTCTCCTCGAAACGGAGCGGGCGGTTGTCACGTGCACTCGGCAGACGGAAGCCGTGCTCGACCAGTGTGTCCTTGCGGCTGCGGTCACCGGCGAACTGGGCGTGCAGCTGTGGAACCGCGTTGTGACTCTCGTCGATCACGAGCAGGTAGTCGGCCGGGAAGTAGTCGAGAAGGGTGAACGGGGGCTGGCCGGGTGTGCGGCCGTCGATGTGCATCGAGTAGTTCTCGATGCCGTTGCAGTAACCCATCTCCTGGATCATCTCGAGGTCGTACTGAGTGCGCATGCGCAGCCGCTGGGCCTCGAGCAGCTTGCCCTGGGCCTCGAACTCGGCGAGCCGGAGCTGGAGTTCCTGCTCGATGCCGAGCACGGCACGGCGCATGCGCTCGTCTCCTGCCACGTAGTGCGTGGCAGGGAACACAACCACCTGCGGGAGTTCGGCCAGCTGTTCACCCGTGAGGGGGTCGACCAGGGTGATCCGGTCGACGGTGTCCCCGAACATCTCGACCCTCACCACGTTCTCCTCGTATGCGGGGTGGATCTCCACGGTGTCGCCCCGCACGCGGAAGTTCCCGCGTCCGAGCGTCATGTCGTTTCGGTCGTACTGCAGGTCCACCAGCCTGCGCAGGATGCTGCGCTGGTCGTAGTCGACCCCCACGTGCAGCTCGAGCAGCTGCCCCCTGTACTCGGCCGGGTCGCCCATGCCGTAGATGCACGACACCGAGGCGACAACGATCGTGTCGCGACGGGTGAGCAGGGCGGCCGTCGCCGAGTGACGCAGACGGTCGATCTCGTCGTTGATCGATGAGTCCTTCTCGATGTATGTGTCGCTCGATGGGATGTACGCCTCGGGCTGGTAGTAGTCGTAGTAGCTGACGAAGAACTCGACGCGGTTGTGCGGGAAGAACTCCTTCATCTCCTGGGCCAGCTGGGCGGCGAGGCTCTTGTTCGGGGCGAGAATCAACGTGGGCCGTTGCACCTGCTCGACCGTCCATGCGATGGTTGCGGACTTGCCCGAACCGGTGATGCCGAGGAGCGTCTGGAAGCGTTCGCCCGCGTTGATGCCCTCGGTCAGCTGCTCGATCGCCCGAGGTTGGTCACCCGCCGGGCTGTACTCGGAGACCACCTGGAAGTTGGACACGCCGACGATGGTACAGACGGGCTGTGGCTACGGTGCCTGCTCCTTCGGCACCTGTTCGCCCGCGTCGGGCGCCGCGGGCGGGAGTGTCCGCGCCCACTGCCACACGTCATCAACCTGCTGCTCGAGGGATTCCATGTCGCCCGAGTTGTCGAGAACTCGGTCCGCGATCGCGAGACGTGTCTCGCGGCTCGCCTGGTTCGCGACACGTGCGCGTGCATCGTCCTCGGAGAACCCGCGGTGGGTCATCAACCTCAGGACGGCGGTGTCGACGGGCACGTCGACCACGATTACCCCGCCCAGTCCCTTGCGCGGGTTCTCCGCGAGCAGGGGGATGTCGAGCACCACGACGTTGTCCGTGGCGCGTTGTTCCTCGAGCCTGCGGTTCATCTCACGCCCCACCGCCGGGTGGACGATGCGGTTCAGCGCCGCAACCTTCTCCTTGTCGCCGAATGCGGCCGCAGCGAGACCGGCGCGGTCGAGCGACCCGTCAGCGTTCAGGATCGAGTTGCCGAACTCCGCCGCCAGCTCCGCAAGGAGGGGTTGGCCGGGAGCCTGCAGCTCGCGGACGATCGCATCCGCATCGATGATGACCGCGCCGCGCCGCGCCAGCATCCCCGACACGGTGGACTTTCCCGAGCCGATTCCCCCGGTGAGTCCGAGGAGTATCACGGCAGGCGCCGTTCCGTCAGGCTTCCGGTGCGGGCTCGGGTGCGGGGGCGTTCTCCCCCTCGGCCTGCCCGTACTCCTTGTAGTACTCGGCCCATGCAGCCTCGCGCTCGGAGTCATCCCCGCCGACCCAGTTGCCGTGCTCATCCACCTCGAACTGGCCCTGGTACTCGGCGGCGAGCTCGCCACCCTCCGCGGCCTGCTTGATGGAGATGGAGATGCGACGACGGGCGAGGTCCAGGTCGATGATCTTGACCCACAGTTCCTCGCCGGGCGTGACTATCTGCTCGGGAGCCTCGACGTGGTGGGCCGACATCTCGGAGATGTGAACGAGGCCCTCGATGCCCTCACCGACCTGCACGAACGCGCCGAACGGCACCAGCTTGGTGACGCGGCCGTAGACCAACTGGCCGACCTCGTGGGTCGTTGCGAACTCCTGCCAGGGGTCCTGCTGCGTGGCCTTCAGGGAGAGGCTGATGCGTTCGCGACTCATGTCGACCTCGAGCACCTTGATCTTGACCTTCTGGCCGACCTGCACGACCTGCGACGGATGGTCGACGTGCTTCCACGAGAGTTCGCTCACGTGGATGAGGCCGTCCATGCCGCCGAGGTTCACGAATGCACCGAAGGCGACAACCGATGAGATCTCGCCCTCGCGCTCCTCGCCCGGCTTCAGGTTGTCGAGGAACTGGTCGCGCTTCTCGCGCGATGTCTCCTCGAGGAATGCCTTGGCCGACAGCACGACATTGTTGCGGTTGCGGTCAAGCTCGATGATCTTCGCCTCGACCTCCTTGCCGATGTACGGCTGGAGGTCGCGAACCCGGCGCAGCTCCACGAGTGATGCGGGAAGGAAGCCGCGCAGACCGATGTCGACGATCAGGCCACCCTTCACCACCTCGATGACGGTTCCCTTGACCGTGCCGTCGGACTCCTTGATCCGCTCGACGGTTCCCCACGCCTTCTCGTACTGTGCCCGCTTCTTCGAGAGGATGAGGTTGCCCTTGGCGTCCTCGAGGGTGACGACGAGTGCCTCGACCTGGTCGCCGATGGAGACAATCTCGTTGGGGTCGACGTCGTTCTTGATGGCGAGTTCACGGACCGGGATGATGCCCTCGGTCTTGTAGCGCACGTCCACGTACACGGCGTCACGGTCGATCTTTGCGACGGTGCCGGTGACGAGCTGCTTCTCCTTCAGGCTCACGTGCCGGCGGTCGACCTCCTCCTCGAACGAGCTGTCGATGTCTCGTGAGGTGACGGTGCGGGGGACATAGACCCCGTCGGCACCGAAGGTGCCCATGGCCGGGGAGAGAGTTGAGTCGGACAAGGAAGTGGTCTTTCGGGATGGATGTGAATCGTCGGTGTCCCGGCGAGCCGGGGCCCTACCGGCGGAAGGGCGTTTTTGACGCTATCAGCAGATACTCCGAACTCTCCAAGGTGGGTGCCTGCTCCCCGTAGGCGCCGGGGTCCACCGACAGGATCCGCTCGGGCCGGAGTCCGCAGGTGCGCGCCAGGAGGCCGAGTTCCCTCGGCGTGTAGCAACCGGTCCAGAGGTCCACGCTGCGCACGTTGCCCTGCTCGTCGCGCACCTCTGTGACCTCGTGGGAGACGCCACTGGCGGCATCGAACGTGGCCTCGGTGTGGTACCTCACGGAGAAGTAGGCATTGAACGCCGACAACGCCAGACGTCCGCCCGGTCTCAGGGCACGCGCGATGCCCGCCAGCACGAGTTCGTCCCCGCCGTCCTCGGTCATCAACCCGAATGCCCCCTGGCACAGGCACAACGCCGCATCGAACTCCGCGTCGAAGCACAACGAGCGCGCGTCCATCCGCTCGAACGTCGCACCCACCGGTGCGGCACTGCGTGCGATGTCGATGAAGCGTTCGCTGATGTCGACCCCGTGAACCTTCATGCCGCGTCGCGCGAGTTCGTGTGCATGGCGACCGGGGCCGCAGCCCACATCCAGCACCCGGTCACCTGCCGACAGACCGAGCAGCCGCACGACGGTGTCGACCTCGTTCACGGTTCCCTTCGTGAACGAATAACGCAGGTAGGCCGTCCCGAGATGCGAGGCGATCGGCTCGAACCAGTGATCGTGACCGGCTTCGGCCCCGCTCACGACTTCGCGTCCGCCCAGGTGCGGTCCCATGCCGCATTGACCTCGAGCGGCACGCTCAGCTGCGCGGCGCCCCTCATCTCCGCGAGCACCGCCTCGTTGACCGCGTCGTGCTCCGAGAGCGGCGACTCGACGAGGACCTCGTCGTGCACCTGCAGGACGAGTCGTGCAGTGAGGCCTTCCGTCTCGAGCCGACGGTCGATCCGGACGAGGGCAATCTTGAAGATGTCCGCGGCGAGACCCTGGATGGCAGCGTTCATCGCCTGCCGCTCGCCGGCCTGGCGGATCCGGAAGTTGTCGCTCAGCAGCTCGGGAATCGGCCTGCGTCGCTTGAACAGGGTCTCGGTGTACTGACGCTGACGTGCCTCGTGGACTGCGGAGTCCATGTATGCCCGCACGTTGGGGAACGCCGCGAAGTAACTGTCGAGGATCTCCGCGGCCTCCGGCACCGGGATGGCGAGCCTCTGGCTGAGTCCGTACGCCTCCATGCCGTAGGCGAGCCCGTAGGACACCATCTTCGCCTTCGCTCTCTGGTCGGCGCTCACCTTCGCGGGGTCCACCCCGAAGACACGCGCGGCGGTGGCACGGTGGATGTCCTCGCCCGCATTGAACGCCGCGACGAGACCGGGGTCCGCGGCGAGATGGGCGATGCACCGCAGCTCGATCTGGTTGTAGTCGGCGACCATGAGCTCGCACCCGTCACGGGCGACGAATGCGGTGCGGAAGACCCGTCCCTCGTCACTGCGGACGGGGATGTTGTGCAGGTTCGGGCGGTCGCTGCTGAGCCTCCCCGTGCGGGCGACCGTCTGGTTGAACGTGGCATGGATGCGCGAGTCGCTGCGGTCCACCTCGGCAAGCAGACCCTCGCCGTAGGTGGAGCGCAGCTTCTCCACCTCGCGGTAGCGCAACAGTGGCTCTATGAACTCGGGCCACTCGTCGCGCAGACGCTCGAGCGTGGCCGCGTCCGTGCTGAAACCGGTCTTCGTCTTCTTCCCGGGTGTGAGTCCCCGCTCGTCGAAGAGGATCTCGCGCAGTTGCGCCGGAGAGTTGAGATGGAACGACCGGCCCGCGACTGCATAGAGCGTCTCGGTCAACCGGGAGGCCTCCTCCTGCAGGCGGTCACGCACGGCCCCGAGCGCATCGACATCGACCTCGATGCCCAGATGCTCCATGCGGGCGAGGACCCTCACGAGCGGGTTCTCGATGTCGGCATACAGCGCGGTGTTGTCGATTGCTGCGAGCCGGCTCCGCATCAACGGGGCGAGGTGGGCGGTCACGAGTGCGGCGGATGCGCACGACGACGCCACGGACTCCCCCGACCCACCGAAATCGAGCTGGTCGCCCGCCTCTGTGCTGCCCTCCGGTGCGACACCCAGGTGGTCGCGGCTCACGTCGGCCAGCGAGAAACCTCCACGGGCAGGATCCACCAGGTAGGCCGCGATCTGGGTGTCGAGCACGAGTCCACGCAGGTCGATTCCCTCCGCGAGCAGCGACCTCATCAGCGGCTTGGCATCGTGCATCACGAGGGCAGCGTGCGAGGCGAGGGCAGCCCCCACTGCACCGCGCACCACTCCTTCGACCGGCACCCACGCGACGCGGCCCGTTGCGGCGTCGAGAACGACAGCCAGTCCCGTGAGTGCGGAGCGGCCGGGGTCACCCGCCCATGCAGCCGCGAGCACTGCTTCCCCCACCCCCCCGACGAGTTGTGCAGCCTCGTCAGCCGACGGCTCCTCGACGCGCAGCGCCGGCACACCACCGCCGCGTGCGTCGCCGTCCGGTGCCGGGACATCGGGCGCGCCGCGCAGTTCCCAGCCGCGTTCCGTCGCGACATCGTGCAGGCGCTTCGGCATGGTGCGGAACTCGAGAAACTCGAACAGGCGACGCGCCGCCTGCATGTCCGGCGAGGGGCGCAGGGAGGAATAGTCGGGCGACACCGGCACGTCCCGCCGCAGGACCATCATCCCCGCGTTGCGCCTCACCCGCTCGCCGTGTTCCGTCAGGTTCGCGGCGAGCTTCGGTGTCTGTTCGGCAGCCGCGGCAATGACCCCGTCGATGGAGAAGTACTGGTTGATCAGTTTCGCCGCGGTCTTCTCGCCGACACCGGGCACCCCGTCGAGGTTGTCGCTCGGGTCGCCGCGCAACGCGGCATAGTCGGCATACTGCTTCGGCGTGACACCGGTGCGCTCGAGAATGCCGGCCTCGTCGTAGAGCGCATAGTCGCTGACACCGCGCTTGTTGTAGAGCACTCGTATATATGGGTCTGCAACCAACTGATAGTTGTCGCGATCACCCGTGACGATGATCAGTTCGTCTTT
>JBJTBF010000041.1:0-37263 GCA_046091145.1 Acidimicrobiales bacterium
CTGCCTTCGGGTAGAAGTAGACGAGGATCTTCCCCTTGCCCTGCTTCGCGAGCGAGAACGGCCTGCCGTTCTGGTCGGGCAGCTCGATTGCGGGTGCCTTCGCGCCTTCCTTCAGCATGGGGCGAGGCTAGTTCGTGCGGCGCATGCCGTGGCCGTAGAAGCCTTGCCGGGGTCTCGCGTGCGCGTGGTAGTGGTCGGGGATCGTGCGCATGTTGTCGTCAATCCGCACCTCCATCTCCCAGTGCACGTCCACGATCTCAAGGAGCCGGGCATGGAGCCTGGCCTTCACGTCCTCTGGCGGATGCGGGTCGTGAGTGCGCCACACCACCATCGGCACCCCGCACGCCTCGCACTCGGCTATCCACATCTCCTCGTCCTCATGGAACCACTCGGTCATCCGCGCGGCCTCACAGAGCTCGCACTCGGGCCCGAAGATGCTCATGCCGTCAGCGTCCGCCGTCGAGGGCAGTGCGGACCTCGCGCACGAACGACCCCACGGCGTCGGGCCCGCCCTCCATCATCCGTCGCACCACGGCGGCACCCATCACGACTCCGTCGGCGACCGAACTCGCCTCCACGGCCTGCGCGGCGTTCGACACACCGACACCCACCAGCACCGGCCTGTCGGTCACGGACTTCACGCGGGCCGCGAGCCGTGTGGCGGTGCCCGCGAGCGTGTCGCGCTCCCCCGTGACGCCGAGCAGGCCCACGGAGTAGACGAAGCCGCGCGCTCGCGCCGTCACGCGCGGGAGACGTTCGTCGGGTGCGGTGGGTGCTGCCAGCATCACGGTCTCCACACCCGCACCGTCAGCCGCGGCACACCAGGGGCCGGACTCCTCCAGCGGCAGGTCGGGCACGATCGCTGCGGCCACGCCGGCGGCATGGAGATCGTTCGCGAAGCGCTCGTGACCCGCGTGGAACACGGTGTTGTAGTAGCACATCACCGCCAGCGGGATGCCGACGTCGAGTGCACGCACCAGTTGCAGCACCGACGCCGGGGTCGTGCCCTCATCCAGCGACACCTGCGATGCCGCCTGAATCACGGGTCCGTCCATCACTGGGTCGCTGAACGGGATGCCGATCTCCACGGCATCGGCACCGTTCGCCGCGCACGCACGCACGCTGTCCTCCCAGCCGGGGAAGCCACCCGTGACGTAGGGCACCAGGCACTTCCCGCCGCCGTCGATGCGCGCACGGAGTGCGGACTCGAGTGCTCCCGTCACTTCCCGCCGCCGAGCACGTCCATCATCTGTGCGACGTCCTTGTCGCCACGACCCGACAGGTTCATGAGCACCGTGCGCCCCTGCATGTGCGGTGCCTCACGTGCGATCCAGGCGACGGCATGGGCGCACTCGAGCGCGGGGATGATGCCCTCCGTGCGGGCCATCAGCTGGAACGCCTCGATCACCTCTGCATCCGTGACCGTGGGGTACTCGGCCCGGCCGATCGATGACAGGTACGAGTGCTCCGGGCCGACGCCCGGGTAGTCGAGACCCGCACTGATGCTGTGGGCCTCCTGGACCTGCCCGTGCTCGTCCTGCATCAGGTAGCTCTTCATGCCGTGCACCACTCCGGGTTGGCCGCGCCCGACGGCGGCACCGCCGGCGGGTTCCACCCCCACGAGGCGGGCGTCGGTGTCCACGAACCCCGAGAAGATGCCCATCGCGTTCGAACCCCCACCCACGCAGGCCACCACGACATCGGGTGCGCCACCGAGAAGTTCCGCGCACTGGGCGCGGGCCTCGTCGCCGATCACCCGGTGGAACTGGCGCACCATGTAGGGGTACGGGTGCGGGCCCATCACCGAGCCGAGGCAGTAGTGGGTGGACTCCACGGTGGCGACCCAGTCGCGCATCGCCTCGTTCACCGCGTCCTTCAGTGTCCGGCTGCCGGAGTGCACTGCCTCCACCTCGGCACCCAGCAGCCGCATGCGGAACACGTTCAGTGCCTGCCGTTCGACATCGACGGCACCCATGTACACCTTGCACTCGAGCCCGAGAAGCGCCGCTGCGGTCGCCGACGCGACACCGTGCTGGCCTGCCCCGGTCTCGGCGACTATCCGCTTCTTGCCCATGCGGCGCGCGAGAAGCGTCTGGCCGAGCACGTTGTTGATCTTGTGCGAACCGGTGTGGTTGAGGTCCTCACGCTTCAGCACGAGACGGATGCCCAGCCTCCGTCCGAGGTTGTGGCACTCGGTGAGGATGCTCGGTCTCCCCGCGTACTCCCGCAGCACGGTGTCGAGCTCCGCCCGGAACACGGGGTCTGCCCACGCATCCTCGAACGCGGCCTCCAGTTCCTGGCAGGCAGGCACGAGTGTTTCGGGCACGAACCTGCCCCCGAACTCGCCGAAGCGTCCGTCAGGGCCGGGGGTCACGAGAAGGGACATTCCCCGATTACACCACGACGGGGCGCCGTTCCCACTGACGAATCAGTGGTGCGGCTGTGGCGACTATCTCAGTCGTCCATCCAGTCGTACGGGGCGCGGCCCGCGGGGCCGGCATCCGCGTCGTCGTCCCCCGGTGGCGCGGCCTCCCTCGCCGCGGCGATGAACCGGCGCAGCTTCACGGGGTCCTTGTGACCCGGGGAGGACTCCACACCGCTCGACACATCCACACCCCAGGGACGCGCCGCCGCGATCCCTGCCGCGACGTTCTCGGGTGTGAGGCCACCGGCGAGGATGAGGCGCGGACCCACGGGAACCTCCCCGAGGAGCGACCAATCGAACACCCTGCCCGAACCGGGGGCCGGGGCATCGACCAGCACGAGATCGGTGGGGAACCTGTCGGCGCGCGCGGCATCCGTGGTGCCGGCCGACACGGCCTTGATCACCGTGCGCACCGACTTCATCACCTCCGCGACATCATCGGGTGTCTCGTGCCCGTGCAGCTGGGCAGCCTTCAGGCCGGCGCGGTCGACGGTCTCGATGACACGCTGCGGGTGTTCGTCACGGAACACCCCGACCGTGAGGATCTCCGGCGGGAGCCGACGCGTGATGTCATACACCTTCCCCACCGGCACCCACCTCGGTGAGGGCGCGAAGATGAATCCCACTGCGTCGGCACCGAGCGCGACGGCGAGCAGCGCGTCCTCCTCGTTGGTGATGCCGCATATCTTCACGAACACTGCACGAAAGGTAGTGCCGTCCGCCCCGCGCCACGGGTGATTTCCCGTGCGGTGCCGTCAGTCGACAAACAGGTCCCGGAGCGCTGCTCCGGGGTCGGCGGCCGTCACCAGGTGCTCGCCGACCAGAACGGCGTCATAGCCAGCGGCGCGCAGCGACAGGGCGTCGGCTCTGCCGCGGACACCGCTCTCGGCCACGCGCACCGCCGACGCCGGGATGTGCGCCGCGAGCCTGACCGCACGTGCATGGTCGACCTCGAAGGTGACGAGGTCGCGCTGGTTCACCCCGATGAGCGTCGCCCCGGCCGCAACGGCGACATCGACCTCCGCTTCGTCATGGGTCTCCACGAGGGCATCGATTCCGACCTCGCGGGCCACCGCGAGGAATGCCGCCAGTTCCGGTTGCGTGAGTGCCGCCGCAATGAGGAGCACGCAGTCGGCACCCATGATGCGCGCGTCGCACACATCCCGCGCGTCCACGGTGAAGTCCTTGCGGATCACGGGCAGCGAGCATGCCTGACGGGCAGCCTGCAGGTCGCTGACGGAACCGCCGAAGTGCTCTGTGTCGGTGAGCACCGACAGGCACGTCGCCCCGCCGGCCTCGTAGGCGCGGGCAACGGCTGCGGGGTCGAGCCCGGCATTCAGGTCGCCCCTGGATGGGGACCGGCGCTTGATCTCTGCGATCACAGCCAGCCGACCGGCCGACCTCAGGGCGTCAGAGAAACCCCGCACCGGCGGACATGACCGCGCCTGCTCGATGAGTGCATCAACGGACCTCGTGTCGGCCGCAGCGCGTGCACGGTGCCGGGCAAGGATCGCGTCGAGATAGGTGGGGGCCGCCATCTGTCATGCGGCCCGCGCCGCTCAGAGTCCCTTGCCGCCGATGGGCTTGATGCCGTGGAACTCGGGTGCGCCACCGATGAACGGCGCGAGTCCCTTCTGGAACGGCTTGAACCAGTCGGCCGCACCGTGGGCAGCCTGCGCCTCCGCGGACTCGTACATCTCGTAGATCCAGAGCGCGTTTGCGTCCGCCATGTCCTCGTGCAGGAGGTAGTAGCGGGTGCCCTCCTCCTTGGCCACGTGCTCGTACGCGGCGCTGAAGGCCTTCGCGAGGTCGTCGCGCTTCCCCTCCGCAGCGATCAACTTCACGATCAATGACACCTGGCTCATCACAGTTCCTTTCGGGCCGAGGGACGCCAACCTACACCTGCCGGCGGGGCAGGTCAGAAGCCGAGTATGCGGCGTACCTCGGAGCGGAGGTCCGCGACAGGCACGCGGGTCTGCTCCATCGAGTCGCGCTGACGGATGGTGACCGCACCGTCCTCGAGGGAGTCGAAGTCCACGGTGATGCACAGCGGAGTGCCGATCTCGTCCTGGCGGCGGTACCGGCGCCCGATGGCCTGGGTCTCGTCGTACTCGCACATGTAGTCGGCTGAGAGCTCCCCGAAGATGGACCGTGCGAGCGGCACGAGGGTGTCCTTCTTCGACAGCGGCAGCACGGCCACCTTGTAGGGCGCAAGTCGCGGGTGGAGGCGCAGCACGGTGCGGGGCTCGTCGTTCACGGTGTCCTCGTCGTAGGCGGCCAGCAGGAACGCCGCCATCGTGCGGTTCGCGCCGGCGGCCGGCTCCACCACGTAGGGCACGTAGCGCTCGTTCGTGGCGGGGTCGAAGTAGTCGAGCTTCTCCCCCGAGTGCCCGGCGTGCTGCGTGAGGTCGTAGTCGGTGCGCTGGGCGATGCCCTCGAGCTCGCCCCACCCCCACGGGAAGAGGAACTCGACGTCGCTCGTGCCTGCCGAGTAGTGCGACAGTTCGTCGGCGTCGTGGGCACGGATACGAAGCATCTCTCGGGGGATGCCGAGCTGCACGTACCAGTCGAGACGCGCGTTGCACCAGTACTCGTACCACTTCGGGCCCTCTGCCGGCGGCACGAAGAACTCGAGCTCCATCTGCTCGAACTCGCGGGTACGGAAGATGAAGTTGCCGGGCGTGATCTCGTTGCGGAAGCTCTTGCCCACCTGCGCGATGCCGAAGGGTGGCTTCTTGCGGCTGGTCTGCAGCACATTCACGAAGTTCACGAACATCCCCTGGGCCGTCTCCGGGCGCAGGTACACGTCGGCACCCGAACCCTCCACCGGACCGGCAGTCGTCCTGAACATCAGGTTGAACGCACGGGACTCGGTGAACTGGCAGCCCTTCCGTCCCTGCGGGCAGTCCCGGGTCTCCAGGTGGTCCTCACGGAAGCGCCGCTTGCAGACCGTGCAGTCCACGAGCGGGTCGGAGAAGTTGGCGAGATGCCCGGATGCCTCGAAAACCTGGGGCGGGCCGAGGATCGCGGCATCGATGAGAACGACATCGTCACGCTGCTGAACCATCGTGCGAACCCATGCGTCCTTCACGTTGCGCAGCATCAGCGAGCCCAACGGGCCGTAGTCGTAGGAGGACCGGAACCCGCCGTAGATCTCCGCCGACGGGTAGACGAACCCGCGTCGCTTGCACAGGTTGACGATCTGTTCGAGATCCTTCGCGGGCATAGGGAGACAAGCCTACAAGTGGCGGTCGAACACACCGAGGCTGCGGATGCCGCGCTCGAGATGCGCCTCCATCGCGTGCATCGCGAGGTTGCTGACCTCCTGCACCGCCGGGGAGTCCTCGAGGGAGAGTGCCTCCCGCAGCCGACCGCCGAGCACCATGGTGAGCACGTCGAGTGCGGCGGCCGACACCGGCAGCCCGGTGCCGCACCCGTCGCACACGGCGCCGCCCTCGCTGAGGTCGAAGAAGTGGAGTCCCTCGGGCGAGCCGCACCGTGCACACGCCGTCACCACGGGGCCGGCCCCCTCGAGTTCGAGCAGCTTCCAGTAGAACGCCCCGAGCACGAGCGGTGAACTTGTTTCCTCCAGGGTCGCGAGAGCGCCGCGCAGCATCGCGAAGATGCGGGGCACCGGTTCGTGCTCGGGGGTCATCTTGTCGACCACCTCGAGCATTGCGATTCCCTGCGTGAGCCTCACCAGGTCGCGGTGCAGGCGGTGCTGCACGGTGACGAGCCGCACCTCCTCCACCGTGGCCATCCCGCGGCCCGAACGAATCAACACGTCCACATGGTTCATCGGCGACAGCCGCGCGCCGGTGCCCGTCTTCGACTTGCGTGCCCCGTTCGCCGCGGTCACCACCTTGCCATGGTGCTCGGTGAGGAGGAAGACAACCCTGTTCGCCTCGCTCGACTTCCGCGAGCCCAGCACGATTGCCTCGTCGCGCCAGGTGGTCACGAGTCGAGCCCGCCGAACCTGCGGTGCCGCCTGTTGAAGTCGGCAACCGCCATCTCGAGGTGCCCGGGCTGCAGGAGGTCCCATCCGATGTCGAGAAAGACCAGCTCGGCGTACGCCAGCTCCCACACGAGCGAGCGCGGCAGCGTGTCGGGCGGGCCGAGAATCAGCGCGAGGTCGGGCTCGCTGCCCACCGGATGGAGCACCGACCGCGACAGGGAGTCCTCCGTGACGGTGACGCCGTTGCGGCGCATGCCCTCGACCACGGCCGCGAACCGCGCCTGTCCGTCGGTCGACGGGTCGACACAGACGGTCAGTCCGTCGTCGCGGCTCCACGCCCAACGACGGTGCCCGAGACCGTCGACCAACTCGACCTTCCCGGTCGCCTCGAGAGTGGCGCCGAAGCGGTCCAGTGCCGCGCCGCCGAGGGGATCACCGTGGTGCGGCAGAAGGGTGACCCACCTCGCCCCCACCGACCCGACACCCGAGGCAAACGTGGCGAAGCGGACGGACCATTCATCGGGCGTCATTGCCGCCCACTCTGCGGGAGTGCCGCCGCAGACGACGACATGCTCGAGCGCATCCTCGCGTCTGTGGTCACCGTTCACGGGGGCGATTCTCCCACGGCCGGACGCTCTCGGGGCGTTGGGTCGCCCCTGCCGCGACACGCCTCCTCACTAGGGTGGGCTCGCGCCATGACCGACCAGCCGTTCTTCCCCTCCCCGCGGGATCCCTCGCGGAAGGTCCACGTGGCGTGCGTGATGGACGGACACGGACGCTGGGCCGGACGGCGCGGGCTCCCCCGGACTGAGGGCCACACTGCGGGCGAGCGGGCCCTGGCCGAGGTGGTGCGGGCCGCCGCGGCACGCGGAGTCGGATGGCTGACCGTGTTCGGCTTCTCCACGGAGAACTGGGTGCGGCCCCGTCCGGAGGTACGGCACATCCTGTCGTTGCACCGGTTGATCTTCGGCCGCGTCGACGAAATGAACCGCAACAACGCATCCATCCGGTGGATCGGCCGGCCGTTCTCGGAGAAGGGTGCCAGGACACCCGTGCACATCCAGCGCGCCATCCGCAAGGCCGTCGACGACACCGCCACGAACACGGGGCTGGTTCTCACCGTCGCGTTCGACTACGGAGGCCGCGCAGAACTGGTGCATGCGGCACACGGGGCCGCATCCGAGGGACCGGTCGACCCCGGCGCCATCGGCCGGCACCTGTATGACCCTTCGCTTCCCCCCGTCGATGTCCTCGTGCGCACCTCGGGTGAGACGCGCATCTCGAACTTTCTCCTCTGGCAGATCGGTGGCGCGAAGGCGTACTTCACCGACAAACCCTGGCCCGACTTCGACGCTGCAGAACTCGACCGCGCGCTCACGCTGGTCGCCGCCAAGTGACCGGCACGTCCGCGGGGCGCGAGGCGCTCGAGTCACTGCGCCGGGTGGTCGCATCCATCGAGAACGCCGAGGAGCGTCCCGGCCAGGACGAGATGGTGCACGAGGTGGCACGTGCGCTCGGTGCCGGCCGGTCCATCATCGTCCAGGCGGGCACCGGCACGGGAAAGTCGCTCGGCTACCTCGTGCCCGCGGTTCTGAGCGGCAAGAAGACCGTCGTCGCGACCGCCACGAAGACACTGCAGGACCAACTCGGCCGCAACGACCTGCCGCTCCTCTCGCGCACGCTCGGGGTTCCTTTCACCTGGGCCGTGCTGAAGGGACGTTCCAACTACGTCTGTGCACAACGGCTGCGCGAACTCACCGGCAAGGCAGGCCAGCTAGAGATCGAGGAAACCACCACCGCGGTGAAACGCGAGATCGACGCCATTCTCGCGTGGTCCGGATCCACCGTCACGGGCGACCTCGAGGAACTCCCGCGCACCCCCTCCGACCGTGCCCGCTCGGCGGTCTCCGTCGGTTCCGATGAGTGCCCCGGTCGGCTGAAGTGCCCGTCGGGCGACTCGTGCTTCGCGGAGCGTGCGCGTGATGCAGCGGCCGCCGCCGATGTGGTGGTGGTGAACCTCCACCTGTACGGGCTCCACGTCGGCAGCGGCGGGGCAATCCTGCCGGAGCACGAGGTCGTGATCTTCGACGAGGTGCACCAGCTCGAGTCCGTGATCAGCGACACCACGGGTGTCGATCTGCGCCCCGGCCGTTTCTCCTCGGTGGCAGCCGCGGTGCGCCGGGTCATCGCCGACCCCGGGATCACCTCGTCGCTCGAGAACGAGGCCTCGCGTTTCGCCGCATCCCTCGTGCCGCACCACGGCGCCCGCCTGCCGAGTCCCCTCCCTGCGATGGTCTCTGACCCCCTCGCGCTCGCACGCATCCATCTGAACTCCTGCCTCGAGGCGCTGCGTGCGGTGCCCACGGGCAACGAGGCGACTGCACAGGCATGCCTGCGTGCCCAGACCCAGATCGGCCGTCTCGCAGAGGCAGTCGACCTCGCACTCGGCTCCTTCGACGGGTACGTCGCCTACGTCGACGGCCCACCCGACCGGCCGGTGCTGCAGATCAAGCCCCTGCACGTGGGGGAGGCAATGAAACGCGAGGTGTGGGAGGCGCACTCTGCGGTGCTCACCAGCGCCACTGTGCCCAACACGCTTCCCGACCGTGTGGGACTCGACCCGGAACGGGCGGAGGTCATCAGTGTCCCCTCGCCGTTCGACTACGAACGCAACTCGCGCCTCTACTGCTCCCCCGAGTTCCCCGACCCGAGGTCGCGTGAGTGGCGGCCGTTCGTGCACGACGAACTCGAGGCGCTCATAACTGCTGCCGGTGGCCGCACCCTCGCGCTCTTCACCAGCAACGACGCCCTCCATGCAGCCGCCGACGAGATGCGCCGGCGCATCCCCCACCCCGTGCTGACGCCCCGCGAGTACTCCCGCCAGCGCCTCATCGAGATGTTCATGCAGGACGAGTCGTCGTGCATCTTTGCGTCACAGTCCTTCTTCCAGGGCGTCGACCTCCCCGGCCGCACCCTGTCACTCGTTGTTCTCGACAAGCTCCCCTTCCCCCGGCCCGACGACCCCCTGCTCGAGGCCCGTCGCGAGGCCGTCGGACGTGACGTGTCGTTCTCGGCGATCGACCTGCCCATGTGTGCGACCTCCCTGGCCCAGGCAGCAGGTCGTCTCATCCGCACCACCACCGACAGGGGCGCCGTCGCCGTACTCGACCGCAGGCTCGCCACGCAGAGCTACCGGCGGACCCTTCTCGAAGCCCTGCCGCCGATGGCGCGCACACGACACCGCAACGACGTCGAGGACTTCCTCCGCAGCATCACCGAGGGGTGACGCGCAGGCTCAATAGCCGAGTCGCTCCAGCCTGTCGGCGCGTTGCTGCCAGTCCTTGTCGACAGTGACATGCAGTTCGATGTGGGCACCCTCGGGCAGCTGCATCCGAACCGCGCGGCCCACCTGCTTGAGCAGTTCGCCGCCCTTGCCGATGACCATTCCCTTCTGGCTGTCGCGCTCCACGTAGATCTCGCAGCGCACACGCGGCCACTCCCACTCGGTGACGGCCGTGGCCACCGAGTACGGCAACTCGTCCTTCAGCACCGCGAGCAACTGCTCACGCACCAGTTCGGCCACCCACCTGTGCTCGTCGACATCGGAGACCAACTCGGCCGGGTAGTACTCCGGGCCCTCGGGCATGCGGTCGAGCAGGGCGCCGAGCAGCACATCCAGGCCCTCCCCGGTCTCGGCCGACACGGGGAAGTACTCCTCGGCCCCCAGGGACGACACGGCACGCAGCTGCTCCAGCACGGTCTCGGGCGACGCACGGTCGATCTTGTTGACCACAACGAAGGCCTTCGACATGTCCACGTTGTTCGCGACCCACTGGTCACCACGACCGAAGGGTTTCGTGGCGTCGATGATCAGGCACACCACCTCGACATCCTCGATGGAATCAATCGCGACGGCGTTCACCCGCTCGCCGAGGAGCGTGACCGGCTTGTGGATGCCGGGAGTGTCGACGAAGACGATCTGCGAGTCGTCACCGTGATACACGCCACGGATCCGGGTCCGGGTGGTCTGTGGCTTGTTGGAGACGATGCTCACCTTGGTGCCGCAGATGACGTTCACCAGGGACGACTTGCCGACGTTCGGTCGCCCGACAAATGTCACGAAGCCGCTCTTCACTGCATGCAACCTAACGACTCGCGCGGCCGTCCGTGGTGAGTGGCGTACGAATCACACCCCGACGTCTCACACCTTGCTGTCGCGACCTGCCCAGAACGGTGCGCGCAGCTCGCGCTTCAGGATCTTCCCCGACCCCGTCTTCGGCAGTTCGTCCATCCACGTGACGGAACGAGGGATCTTGTAGTTCGCGAGGTTGCTGCGCGCGTGCTCGATCACGACCTTCTCGTCGATGGCCGAGCCCGGCCGACGCACCACCACCGCATGGACGGTCTCGCCCCATTCCTCGTTCGGCACCCCGAACACGGCGGCTTCGTAGATGTCGTCATGGTTCTCGAGGCAGGCCTCGATCTCTGCCGGGTAGATGTTCATCCCCCCGGAGATGATCATGTCCTTCTTCCGGTCGCAGATGTAATAGAAGCCCTCTTCGTCGCGGTAGGCGATGTCCCCGACGGTCTGGAACCCCTCGCGCCGGTCGGCGAGGTACTTGTCGTGCTGCTTGTAGTAGTCGGCGAACACCGCTGCGCTCCTCACGAACAGCTCCCCCGTGTTGTCGGGGCCGGTCCCGGCGACCTCGTTGCCGTTGTCGTCGAAGAGACGGATCTCCACGCCGGGTGCGGGCCTGCCGCACGAACCAGGCTTGCGCAACTGGTCCTCGGGTCGCAGGACACAGTTGACGCCCAGTTCGGTGCTGCCGTACACCTCGAAGAGGGACTCCTCCGGGAAGTCCCGCAGGTACATCTTCTTCAGGGTGAAGCTCCACGGGGCGGCGTTCGCGATCATCCGGCGCATGGAACTCACGTCATGACGCGCCTTCACCTCCTCGGGGAGGTTGCAGATCATGCGGATGGGTGTCGGCGCGCTGAACGTGCTGGTGACGCCCCACGCGCCCACGAGCCTCAACCAGTCCTCCGGGTCGAACTTGCGCTGCACCACCACCGTCTGTCCCATCGCCTGCGCGGTGTTCATGAACCCGCCGGGCCCGCTGTGGTACAGCGGCCCGGTGGTGAGGTACACGTCGTCGGGGGTGTAGCCAATGTGTGCGAGCAGCGCGGCCCCGGTTGCCTTCGCCTCGTCGGTGGACGACCCGGACCTGAAGGCGCCCTTCGGCTTGCCGGTGGTGCCGCTCGTGTAGATCATCGTGGCACCAGGTTCCGTGCCCTCGGCGACCCTCGGTTCGGTGGCGGGGGCGGCGGCCATGAGTGCGTCGGCGGACTCCATGCCCGCGGGCGCCGGGCCGTCGAACACGAGAACGTTCGTGACCTTCGGGATCCGGTCACGGATGCGCTCGAACAGCGATGCGAACTCGGAGTCCACGTACACGACCGTGGCGTCGCAGTGGTCGGTCACGTACGCGGCCTCGTCGTCGGCCAGTCGGTAGTTCAGCGGCACCGCGGTGACCCCGAGCTTGCGCGCCGCATTGACCATGGTGACGATGCCGACGGAGTTCTGGCCGCACCAGACGACCTTCGAGTGCGGCGCCGCGACCCCCATCGACGCCAGGACGTTCGCGAGGCGGTTCGCCCTGTCGTTCAGTTGTGCAAACGACAGGACGACGGGTTCGTGACCGGGTCGGTCGTCGATCACTGCGGGCTTGTCGGGCTGTGCCTCTGCGTGCACTGTGAGTACGTCTGCCATACCGAAGTCGTATCACGCCCCCGGCCCCTGCCGTGCACGAGGACCCGTGCACGCGCCGACGGTGCCCCGTCGGACGGGCGACGGCCTGCAACACTCGTGTCATGGCCGCCAACCCGCTCGCGAACCTCGACTGGAAGAGATGGTTCGACCGCATGCTGCCCCAGACCCTCCAGATCGGGCTGTGGCTCCTCTACATAGGTGGCGCATTCGCCCTGCTCGACTGGCTGGACGGCGCGGGGGGCGTCTACGGCACCTCGCGGCTCCTCGGCGGGCCCGGCGGGTTGGTCGCCCCGCTCGCGGTGGCCGCCCACGCGGCCGGGGGCCTCCTGATCGCGAACGGGCGCCGGACCGGCTGGTATGTCGCGCTCTTCGCCTCGTTCTCCCCCGTCATCCTGCGCGCACTCATCGCACTTCGGGCGAACGGTCTCGGCATGTCATGGATCATCACCCAGGACAATCTCATCGGGTTCGTGTTCGAGGCTGCGCTGGTGGCCCTTCTCCTGCACCCGCAGAGCCGCAGCTACGCGCGCACCTGGCTGCGTTGATGACCCGAGCGCATCCTGTGCCACACTTTCCTGCATGACGCGCCACATCGACAGCATCGCCGCAATGAAGCCCCTCGTGGGCGAGCACCTCGGGTTCTCCGACTGGCTCACCGTCACGCAGGAGCAGGTGAACCTGTTCGCCGATGCGACCGGTGACCATCAGTGGATACACATCGATGTCGAGCGCGCGAAGTCCGGCCCGTTCGGCGGACCGATTGCCCACGGGTACCTGACCCTCTCTCTCGGACCGGTGCTCATCCCCAAGGTGTTCTCGGTGGGTGGCGTTGCGATGGGTGTCAACTACGGCTGCAACAAGGTGCGATTCATGTCGCCAGTTCCGGTCGGTGCCCGCCTCCGGGCGGGGGTCAAGCTGCTCGGGGTCGACGATGTGTCCGGGGGTGCGCAGGTGACCCTCGAGGTCACCTTCGAGTGCGAGGGTGCGGCCAAGCCGTCGTGCATCGCCGAGATCATCTTCCGCTACTACTCCGCTTGAGCGGCGTCCCACCGCTTCCGCCTGAACGGCGTCAGCGGAAGTTCGGGATGACCTTCTTTGCGAACAACTCGAGTGTCTCTGTCTCGGGGTAGTCGGGGCACCACGGCACGAACCCGGTGCATCCGGCATCGATGTAGCGCTGGATCTTCTCGCTCACCTGTTCGGGCGTTCCCACGAGTGCCTTCGCCCGCCACTCCTCGGCCGGCCCTCCCCACAGGCTGCGCGAGCCGGCGGCGACAATCTCTGCCTCGGTCTCGCGGATGAAGACCTCCGAGGAGACCGTCTTGCGGATGGTGTCCTCGTCACGGCCGATCTCGGCGCAGTGACCCTTCAGGATCTCGCGCTTCCGTGCGAACTCCTCCACCGAGCTTCCGAAGTTCGACACGTCGGCGTGCTGGGCGACCACACGCAGGGTGAGTTTCTCGCCGCCGCCACCGATCCACACGGGGGGCAGCTTCTGCAGCGGCTTGGGGTCACAGTTGGCGCGCTCGAGCCTGTAGTACTTGCCCTCGTAGGTGGTCTCGGCGTTCGTCCACATGGACTTCACGATCTCCACCGTCTCGCGCAGCATGCCGATCCGGTCCGATGGCTTCTTGAACTCGTACCCGTACCCGCGGTACTCGTTCTCGTACCAACCGGCGCCGATACCCCAGTCGAGCCGACCACCGGAGATGACGTCGACGGTGCTCGTGATCTTGGCGAGCAGACCGGGGTTTCGGTAGCTGTTGCAGCCCACCATCTGGCCGAGGCGGATGCGGGAGGTCCGCTGGCTGATGGCAGCAACCGTGGTCCAGCACTCGAACACGGCCTCGTGCGCGGGAACCGGCACGTTGTGGAAGTGGTCATAGACCCACACGGAGTCGAACCCGAGGTTCTCCGCGAGCACCGCGATCTCGACGGCCTTGTTCCACTTCTCCGCGGCACCGTCGATCCCGGCGAGTTCCATCTTCCATCCCTGCGGGACGAAGACCCCGAAGACGGGTGACTGGGGGTTGTTCGGCATCGTCGCACCTCCTGTCGCGACATTACTGTTCGGGAATGACAGGTTTCCCACCCGCCACGGTCGGCATGGCGGAGATCCACGAGGCAATCGCTGCGACCCGACCCGACCAGGAGTGCCTTCTGTTCCGGGACAAGCGGTTCACATGGGCCGAGGTCACCGAGCGCACCAGGAGACTCGCGAACCACCTCGCAGCGAACGGGCTCGGCTGCACCACGGAGCGCGCCTCGCTCGCCAACTGGGAGACCGGCCAGGACCACCTCGCGGTGTACCTGCACAACGGCAACGAGTACCTCGAGTGCATGCTCGGTGCGTGGAAGGCACGGGTCGCGCCGTTCAACGTGAACTACCGCTACGTCGCCGAGGAGCTCCTCTATCTCCTCACTGATTCGGGTGCGACCGCCATCGTGCTGCACTCACGTTTCACGCCCGTGCTCGCGGGCATCCGCGACCGCCTCCCCCGCCTCCGTGTGGTGCTGCAGGTACCTGACGAGTCGGGCGAGCCTCTCATGCCGGGTGCAACGTGGTACGAGGACGCGCTCGCGTCCGCGTCGGCCGTGATGCCTGCGGCAGGTTTCAGCGGTGACGACCTGTACATCCTCTACACGGGGGGCACCACGGGCATGCCGAAGGGCGTGCTGTGGCGGAACGCCGACGCCGTGGTGGAGTGCTTCGGCGGTGACAAGACCGCTGCCACGGTCGGTGACTTCGTTGCGGCGGCGACCGGGGGCCTCCGCTCGCTGCCCTGCCCTCCGTTCATGCACGGGGCCGCACACTGGATCGCGATGCGCACGTGGCTGTCGGGTGGCACCGTCGTGGTGCAGTCGGTGCCGGAGCGTCTGGACCCTGACGACATCTGGGGAACCGTCGAGCGCGAGAAGGTGAACTTCCTCCTCATCGTCGGTGATGCGTTCGCGCGCCCGCTGCTCGACGGGTTGGGCCGTGGTTCGTGGGACCTCAGCGGTCTCCTCTCGGTCCTGTCGGGTGGCGCACCGTTGTCGGCCCACCTCAAGGAGGAGTTCCTGACGCACATCCCGCACGCTCTGCTCGTCGATGGACTCGGCTCGTCGGAGGCGGGCGGACAGCTGTCGCAGGTGGCCACCGGGGGAACGGCAACGACCGGCAGTTTCCCGTGGGCCCCGCAGAACCACATCCTCTCGGAGGACATGGCCCGCGTTCTCGAGGCCGGGCACGAGGAACTGGGGTGGCTCGCCAAGAGCGGCCGTCTCGCGCTCGGGTACCTCGGCGACGATGCGAAGACGAAGCGCACGTACCCCGTGGTGGACGGCGTTCGCTACGTCGTGCCCGGCGACCGCGCGCGTCTGACCGCCGACAACATGATCGAGATGCACGGCCGCGACTCGGTCACCATCAACTCCGGCGGCGAGAAGATCTTCGCCGAGGAGGTAGAGGCCGCGGTGAAGGCCCATCGCGATGTCTACGACTGCGTGGTCGCCGGCCGGCCCAGCGAGCGGTGGGGCAACGAGGTGGTCGCCATCGTGCGGCTCAAGGACGGCAGCATGCCCGACGAGGGTTCCCTCCTCGAGGAGGGCGCGCGCCACATTGCGCGGTACAAACTCCCCAAGGCGTTCGTGTTCGTCCCCGAGATCGTGCGTTCGCCCTCGGGCAAGGCCGACTACCGCTGGGCCAAGCAGACCGCGCTCGACGCGGCGGGATGACCGGCCGCGGGCGCGCGCCCGCGACTGCTGCTCAGATCGGCAGGCCGCCGGTCGCCGAATGGGTGGTGCCGTTGTCCGTGTAGGACTTGATAGCGATTTGGGCGATGCGCATCTGGTGGATCTCGTCCGCCCCGTCGGCGAACCGCGCCCACCGCGCGTGCTGCAGCATGCTGGCCAGGGGCGTGTCGGTGGAGTAACCGAGGGCGCCGTGCACCTGGATCGCACGGTCGATGATTCGGTTCAGGCTGTTCGCCACGAAATGCTTCGCCATGGAGACCTCGTTGCGGAAGTCCTCACCGCGGTCGATCTTGTAGGCGGCGTGCAGCACCATCAACTTGCACTGGTAGAGCTCCATCGTGGAGTCCGCGATCATCCACTGCACGCCCTGCTTCTCGGCGAGGTACGAACCGTGTGAGTAGCGGTTCAG
Organism: Acidimicrobiales bacterium; assembly: GCA_046091145.1. Classification (GTDB taxonomy): domain Bacteria; phylum Actinomycetota; class Acidimicrobiia; order Acidimicrobiales; family Ilumatobacteraceae; genus UBA2093. Next base: position 16,295 of record JBJTBF010000041.1, read on the forward strand.
CGAGCGGTCCACCATCATGTCGAGAGCGGTCTCGGCCTGGGCGATCCAGCGCATGCAGTGCGCGAGGCGTGCCGGTCCGAGACGGTACTGACCGAGCCGGTGACCGTTGCCGCGACCGCCGAGGATCTGGGAGTCGTGCACCCGGAGGTCGCTGATCACGATCTCGGAGTGTCCGGTGGCGCCGTGCATGGTCTCGACCTCGCGCACGTCGTTCCAGCCCTCTGTCGGGATGTCAACGATGAACGCGGTGTTCGCCCCGCGGGAGCCCTCGGGAACGTCCATCTCGGTCCGCGCAATGAGGATGGCGAACCTCGCGCGACGGGCCCCGGAGATGAACCACTTGTGCCCGTTGATGATCCATTCATCGCCGTCCTTGATGGCGTGGGTGCGGATCAACGTGGGGTCCGAGCCGGCGACCTCGGGCTCCGTCATCGCGAAGCACGACGACGTGGTGCCGTTCAGCAGCGGCTTCAGGTACTTCTCCTTCTGCTCGTCGGTCGCCCAGTGCAGCAGGGTGTGCATGTTCCCCTCGTCGGGCGCCTGGCAGTTGAAGACCCACGGGCCCACCCGGGTCTTCGCGGCCTCGGCCTGCACCATCGCGAGCGCCACGTGCCCGAGGCCCATGCCGCCCCACTCCTTCGGCATGTGCGGCAGCCAGAGACCGTCCTTCACGGCCTGCTTGCGCAGGTCGATGAGTGCCTTCACGTACGCGCCGCGGTCGGCGTCACTCATCTCCTCGCGGTGGCCGAAAGGCTCCACCGCCGGCTTGATCGTGTTCTCCACGAAGTCCCGCACCCGGGAGCGAATCTCCTCGTGCTCCGGTGCCAGTGTGAAATCGATCATGGTGTCCCCCTCGACGACTCGCTGATGTGACCATTGTGGTGCGCCGGGAGGGTCGCGGGCGAAGCCGACCCCGCCGGTCGTGCGTAGCCTCGTCCCGTGGCCGACAAATGGGACCGAGACACCCTGCCCGAGGGCAACGAGAAGGCCGCGATGGTGCGCAGCATGTTCGATGCCATCGCGCCCCGCTATGACCTCGTCAACCGCATCATGACCTTCCGGCTGGACGTGCGCTGGCGACGCAGGGCCGTCCGGGACCTCTCGCTGCCCGCCGGTTCCACCGTGCTCGACCTCGCGTCCGGCACCGGTGACCTCTGCGTCGACCTTCGCCGCGCCGGTCTCGTGCCCGTGTCGATGGATCTGTCATTCGGGATGCTGTCGAACGACCGCAGCGGCGCACCCCGGGCACAGGCGGACATCCTGCGCCTGCCGGTGCCCGACGGTGCCGTCGACGGGGTCATCTGCGGGTTCGCTCTCCGCAACCTGGTCGACCTCGACCGCTTCTTTGCCGAGTGCGCGCGCGTGCTGCGCCCCGGCGGCCGCGTCGCACTCCTGGATGTCGGCGTGCCGCACAACCCGCTCGTGCGTGCCGGCAACAACATCTACTTCGGCCGTGTCGTGCCGCGCATCGGCGCCCTGCTGAGCGACGGACCGGCGTACCGTTACCTGCCGCGCAGCGTGGCCTACCTGCCCGACCGCGCCGTGCTGGTCGAGAAGCTGCGCGCGGCGGGTTTCGCTGACGCAGTGCATCACCAACTGTCGGGTGGCCTCACCCAGTTGATGACGGGAACCAGGAACTGAGGATGCTGCACCGCTCGAGGCGCCTCGACCGCACCGTCGATCTCAACGATGTCTGCCGCGGCGACGGGATGCTGTTCGTGCGCGACGGTGTCGGTGCGGCCGGGCGCGGGGTGGCACTTGCGCTCGATGAGACAGGGATTGCCGGCGTGCTCTCCGGGCTTTCTCCCGCACCCGGCAGTGAGCCCCCCGGCCCCGGTCACGGTCCGGTCGTTTTCTGCAGGGTGCCGTTCCGGCCCGACCTGCCGGCCGATGCGTTCCTCCCGCGGCTCACCGTCACGAAGGACGGATCCGGTGCGACTGTCGCGACCGTGACCGGCCCGGACGCGGACTCCGTGTCGGACGCCGCGCTGGATGCGGCACTGGACGAGGCGCTGTCCTCCCGTGCACCGGTGCCCGCCGCGGGTTCGTTCACCGTCAGCCCTGCGACCCCGGTGGACTCCTATCTCGCCGCCGTCACGGCGGCACGGGATGCCGTGCGTGCGGGTCGTCTGTCGAAGGCAGTCATCGCGCGCGACGTGAGGGTGACAGCGGAACAACCGATCGACGTGCACGCGGTGCTGCTGCGTCTCCGGGCGTCGTTCGGTCGCAGCTACAGGTTCTGCGTCGACGGACTGGTCGGGGCCTCGCCGGAACTCCTTGTGCAGGTGGAGGGGCGTACCGTGCGCAGCCATCCGTTGGCGGGCACCGCTCCGCGCACCGGCGACCCCGACACCGACCGCAGGCTCGCCGACGAACTGGTGGCCAGCACCAAGAACCAGGTGGAGCACCGAGTGGTGATCGACATGGTGCATGACACCCTCCTTCCGCGATGTTCGTACCTGGACTGGGAACCCGAACCCTCCATCGTCACTGTCGCGAACGTGCAGCACCTCGGCACTGCGATCGAGGGCGCCCTGTCCGAGCCGCGACCGCCGGTGATGGACCTCGTGCGCGACCTCTGCCCCACCCCGGCGCTCGGCGGTCACCCGGGTGCAGAGGCCATCGAGTTCATCCGCTCCGTCGAGACATCCGAACGCGGCCATTACGGCGGCGCCGTGGGCATCCTCGACTCCCACGGCAACGGCACGTTTGCGGTCACCATCCGTTGTGCGGTGCTGTCGGCCGACAGGCGCACCGCCACTCTGTTCGCCGGCGGCGGCATCGTGGCCGAGAGCGAACCCCTTGCCGAGCTCGCCGAGACCCAGGCGAAGTTCCAGGCGATGCTGTCGGCGCTCGTCAGGCCGTGATCACAGCCGCTACGGCGGCGTTCAGCGCATCGTGCACGGCGACGTTCGCGGCCCGGTCGGTTCGCACCTCGATCACCCTGGTACCGGAACCGGCGAGTGCCCGCTCGAGGCCGCCACGGTCGGTGACCAGCGTGTGCGCGACGCCGTGAGCCGCACACAGGTGTGCGATGTCGACCCCGTGGGGCGTGCCCCACAGTGTCTCGAAGGTGTTGTGGTCGGTGGCGGCAGCCTGCGGCAGGAACGAGAAGATCGAGCCACCGTCGTTGTTCACCACGACGACGGTGAGGTCGACGTCACGCCTCCCGAGCCCCCAGAGACCGTTCGAGTCGTGGATGAATGCCACGTCACCGATGAGCAGCGTGGTGGTGGCACTGCTGCCGAGTGCAACACCCACTGCCGTGCTCACGACACCGTCGATCCCGTTCGCACCGCGGTTCGCGTGCACGGTGACTCCGGGCGTCACGGTGCCGAACCACTCGACGTCCCTGATGGGCATCGATGACGAGACGACGAGGCTCGACCCCGCCGCACGGGTGTCGGTGACCCTCCTCGCGACCGTTGGCTCACCGAACGTCGCGTCGGTGGCATCGCTGATCGCACGCTGTGCAGCGGCCTCCGCAGCCGACCATGCACCGAGCCAACCGTCGGGGGCCGGGGCGGTGGCCCCGGCAAGCAGAGCCATGACCTTGTCGACGGGGCCGATCACGGTCTCGGCGACCAGGTGGTCGGGGTCGACGAACCGGTCATGCCACGAGACCTGCACGACGCGCGCACCCGTGCGTGCGGTCCACTGCGCCAGCACCTTCGATGCCGGCGGGTCCCCCACCCGCACGATCACCTCGGGCATGTTCCGGTCGGCGAACTGCGGCACGCGCAGGACGGGGTCGAATGCCACGACCACGTTGGGGTGGCACTCGCGCAGGCCGCTCGTCGCATCGGCGAGAACGGGCCACCCCGTTGCCTCGGCGAACGAGAGCACCTCGTGGGTCGAGCCCCGCCCCGCCACCACGACGCCGCGACGGGCCGCAAGACGCGATGCCGTAGCCATGAGCGAGGACGCATCGACACCCGCCACGGCGGACGGCACGTGGGTCTCACCGGCAGGCGGAAGCTCGCCTGCATCACCCAGGAGCGGCTCGCGGAAAGGCAGGTTCAGGTGCACGGGACCGGGCACGAACGCTGTTGTCGCTGCCACGCTCCGGCGCGCTAGCGCCCGCCAGCTTCCGCGGGCGTCGTCCGCCGGCACACCGGGGTCATGGAACCACCGCACCGCCGACCCGAAGAGTTTGGTCTGGTCGATGGTCTGCGGGGCCGAGACATCGCGCAGCTCGGGTGGCCGGTCGGCGGTGCAGACAAGCACCGGCACCCGTGACTGGTGCGCCTCCACGACGGGAGCAACGAAGTGGGCAGCCGCGGTTCCCGAGGTGCACAGCAGCACGGCCGGCACGCCGGTGGCACGGCCGATGCCGAGAGCGGCGAACCCGGCACTGCGCTCGTCGTGGAACACGTGGAGCCGCAGCTCGTGCCGTGCGGCGAGCGCCACGGCCAGCGGTGTGGAACGGCTGCCGGGGGCCACCACCGCATGTGTGACACCTGCGCGGACCCACTCGTCGACGAGCGTCGCGCAGAATGCAGCGGAGATGTCGCCGGGGGTGGCCATGGGGCATAGTCTCGCACCGTGAAGGTCGAAATCTGGTCGGACGTCGTGTGCCCGTGGTGTTACATCGGCAAGCGCCGCTTCGAGAAGGCCGTGGAGGCACTGCGTGAGAAAGGTGTCACCGAGCCGATCGAGATCGAGTGGCGCGCATTCCAGCTCGACCCGCGCGCTCCCGCGGGCACATCCTCCCCCGCCCTCGACGCGTACGCGCGCAAGTTCGGTGGCCCCGAGGCCGCCGAACGCATCGTGGGGCACGTCTCCGGGGTCGCGGCGGCCGACGGACTCGAGTTCCGCATGGACATCGCGTTGCGGGCGAACACGTTGCTCGCCCATCGGGCCCTTCACTGGGCACTCACTGGGTCCGGCGCGAATGCGCAGGACTCCCTGAAGGAGAGGCTGCTGCGCGCGTACTTCACCGACGGTCTCGACGTCGGTGATCCCGACGTGGTGGCGCGTTGCGCCACGGAGACGGGGCTCGACGGGGCGGCGCTGCGCGCATGGCTCGACGGGGACGGGGGCAAGGATGGCGTCGCGGCCGACCTGCGCGCAGCCGCCGAACGCGAGATCGACGCCGTTCCCAGCTTCGTGATCGACGGCAGGTACCTCGTGCCCGGCGCCCAGGACGTCGAGGTGTTCGTGAACGTGATCGAGCGGGCTCTCTCCAGGTGAGGCTCGCCACCCGGACGGTCGGGCCGACGTCGGGTCGACCGGTCACGTTCCTCCACGGCTTCACCCAGACATCCGGGTCATGGTCGCCCGTGCTCGACTGTGTTCACGATGCGTGCGCGACACTCGTCGATGCACCGGGGCACGGATCGAACGCGGGCGAATCCGGCGACCTGTGGCAGACCGCGGCCGCGGTGGCGGACGTGATGCCCCGCGGGACCTTGGTCGGGTACTCGATGGGTGCACGCATGGCCCTGCACGTGGCACTGTCCCGGCCCGAACAGGTCGAGAGTCTCGTGCTGGTGAGCGGAACCCCCGGGATCGAGGACCCCGTCGAGCGGGCGGCGAGACGCGCATCCGACGATGCCCTCGCTGACCGCATCGAGAACATCGGCACGCGTGCATTCGTCGACGAATGGCTCGCCAACCCGATGTTCGCGGGCCTCGGTGCCGACGCCGCACGACGCGACGAGAGGTACGCGAACCCCGCTCGCGGACTCGCGGACTCGCTGCGGCTCGCCGGCACCGGCACACAGGAGGACCTCTGGCCGCGCCTCACCACACTCATGTGCCCCGTTCTCGTCGTGACCGGCGCACTCGATCCCAAGTTCGCCGCCATCGGTGAACGGATGACGAAGTCGATCCCGAACGCGCGGCACGTTGTCATCCCCGGTGCCGGCCACACCGTGCACCTGGAGGCGACCGATGCCTTCTGCCCGGTGCTGTCGGGTTTTCTCGCCGGCCCGTTCGCCTGAACCGGAGGCTCGCTCAGGCGAGGGAGAGAGCGATGCCGACGGCGCAGGTCGCGCCGAACACCAGTTGTGCGCGACCGACGGCGCCGAGCACGGCAATCAGTGCCGGCCCCCTCGCTCCGCCCAGCACACCGCGGATGGCGGGCGCCGCGGCCAGAACTCCCAGGAGTCCGAGCATCGTCGACGGCCCTGTCACGACTGCTGTCGCGGCAACGAATGCCGCGGTGGCGGCGAAGAGAACGATGAACAGCACTCTCGTTCGCCGGTCCCCGAGACGGACGGCGAGTGTCCTCTTGCCCGACACGGTGTCACCGGGGATGTCGCGGAGGTTGTTCACCACGAGCAGCGCACACGACAGACAGCCCGCCGCTGAACCGGCCCACCATGACCGGGCGGGCAGAGCCGTGCACAGCACGTACGTCGTGCCGACGGTGGCGACCAGACCGAAGAACACGAACACGAACAACTCCCCGAGCCCCGCATAGCCGTAGGGCCGGGGACCGCCGGTGTAGAACCACGCGGCGAGAACCGCCGCGAGTCCCACGACGACGAGCCACAACGTGGTGACGAGTGCCAGCACCGCACCGGCGAGGCAGGCGAGCAGGAGACTCATCGCAGCGGCTCGTTTCACCCGCGACGGTTCCACGAGACCGGAGCCAACGAGACGCAACGGGCCGACCCTCTCGGTGTCCGTGCCGCGCACACCGTCGCTGTAGTCGTTCGCGTAGTTCACGCCGACCTGCAGTGAAAGGCTCACCACCGCCGCCAGGATGACCCTCCACCACGCGACACCGGGGACACCGGTCGCACAGCCGGCACCGACCGCCACAGGAACGAGAGCAGCAGGCAGGGTGCGCGGTCGTGCGCCGGCGACCCACAACCGTGTTCCCGAGGGTGACGACATGCACCAAGTGTGACATGCACGCACCACCTAGCCTCGGACGGGTGAGGGAACTCGTATGTCTGGACATGCCACTCGGTGGCGCGTTCATCGACCGCATCGTGCGTGCGTGGGACGACGGGGACGCGGTGTTCCCGCTCGACCAACGGCTTCCGCAACCGGCGAGGCGGGCGCTGATGGACTCCATCAGACCGACCCTGGTCGCGGACACGAGTGGTGACACACGGCTCGACGGTGACCCGGTCGAGGACGACGATGCGGTCGTGGTGGCCACCAGTGGTTCCTCTGGCGAACCGAAGGGCGTGGTGCTCACGCGCAGCGCCGTGAATGCGAGTGCCGTCGCGGTCATGGTCCGGCTGGGCATCGGCCACGGCGACACATGGTTCGCATGTCTGCCGCCGGGGCACATCGGTGGTCTGTCGGTCGTGCTGCGCAGCCTCGTCATCGGCACCCCGCTGGTGACCGCGCCGGCGTTCTCACCAGCTGCGTACGAGGAAGCAGTGCGGCAGGGAGCCACGCTCGCCTCGTTGGTGCCCACGGCCCTGGCGAGGGTGGATGCATCGCTCTACAGGTGGATCGTTCTCGGTGGCTCCCGACCCCCGTCGGAGAGGCCCGCGAACTGTGTGGCCACCTACGGCATGACCGAGACCGGCAGCGGGGTCGTCTACGACGGCCTGCCCCTCCCGGGCGTGGAGATCGAGACGCGCGACGGAATCATCCACGTCCGCGGACCCATGCTGATGCGCTCGTACCGCAACGGACCGGCCCCGATCGATCCCGACGGATGGCTGCGCACCGGTGACATCGGCGGGATCGACGCCGACGGACGACTCACGGTCCACGGCCGTGAGGGCGACCTCATCATCACCGGGGGCGAGAACGTGTGGCCCGAGGCAGTCGAGGCAGCAATCTCGACGCATCCCGGGGTCACGGACTGCTGCGTGGTGGGCATCGACGACCCCGAATGGGGCTCGGCCGTCCACGCTTTCGTTGTCGCTTCCGGTGAGGTGTCACTCAACGCCATCCGGGAGCACGTGAAGCAGACCCTTCCCGCGCACTGTGCGCCGAAGGCCCTGCACGTCATCCCTTCGATTCCGCGGACCGCACTCGGCAAGCCCCGACGGGGCGACCTTGTATCCTCCCTCGCGGGTCAGGACTGAGCATCCTCGATCACCGGGGTGATCTTCACTGTCCGGATGCGGCGGCCCTCGAGTTCGACCACCGTGAACCGCCAGCCGTCGTGCTCCAGCGACTCACCGGCGACCGGGACATGCTCCAGCGTGCCGAACACGAAACCGCCGACCGTGTCCCAGTCCTCGTCGGGGAGCCCCGCGGAGAAGTGGTCGTTGAAATCGGACACCGACATCCCGGCATCGACCAACGACTCACCGTTGCCGATGTGCCTGATCTCGGGGTCCTCATCGTCGTGCTCATCGACGATCTCACCAACGAGCTCCTCGAGGCAGTCCTCGAGTGTCACGAGCCCGGCGATCGACCCGTACTCGTCGGCCACGAGTGCCATGTGGAAGTGCTCCCGCTGCATCTCGCGCATCAGTTTCGACACCGGCTTGTTCTCGGGCACGACCTCGGCCTTGCGCACGAGTCCCGCGACCGGTTCGCTTCCCTTCCCGGCCCGCACGGCTCTCATGAGGTCCTTGGCATACGCGATCCCGATCATGTCGTCGTCGCCTTCGGTCTCCCTGGTGATCGGCATGCGGCTGTAGCCGTGCTCGAAGGCGACATCGAGGGCACTGTCGACGGTGAGCTCGGCGTCGACAGCAACAACGTCCGGGCGGGGGATCATGATCTCCCTCACGACGGTGTCCCCGAACTCGATGATCGACTCGATGAGCTCGCGCTCCTCGTGCTCGATGATCTCCTCCTCGGCGGCGGCCTCCACGATCCCGAGGAACTCCTGCTCGCCGACGAACGGGCCCTGCTCCAGCCCCTTGCCCTTCACGATGATGTTGGTGAGCACTATGAGGCCACGGGATATCCAGCGCAGCGGCGCGAACCCCACCACTAACGACGTGAGGCGCGCCGTGCTGAGCGCGGCCCGGTCCGTGTGCTGGACGGCGTACGTCTTCGGCACGGCCTCAGCGAAGACGAAGAACACCACCACGTTCAGCACGACGCCGATCACCACACCGGGCGCTCCGAACAGCCGCCCCGACACCACACCCGTGAGGGTGGCCTGCACCGTCTGTGCCACGTTCACCGACAGGAGCAACGGGTTGACCCACCTCTCGGGCCTGCTCACGAGACCGAGCAGCGCGGGCCCTGCCCGCTGGCCGGTGTCGGCGAGCGCCTGTGCCTTCGGCTTCGACATTCGTGACAGGCCCATCTCGGCGACCGCGAGGAACGCGAGCACGAGGAAGAGCAGCACGATGGCGACGAGCATCCATACGTCGGCGGTGGTGGGCGCGGCGGCGATCATTCGTCGTGGTCCTGGCGGAAGCCTGCCGGTGCAGGCCCTCCCCAGAAGTGTTCCTCAAGGATAGCCATCTCACGCGACCTCATCTCGGACGTGGCGGCCGGCGTGTCGTGATCGAACCCGAGCACGTGCAGGATGCCGTGCACGAGAAGCAGAGCAATCTCGTCGTCGTACGTGCCGGCGTGGTCTGCGCACTGTGCGCGGGCAACCGACGGGCACATCACGACATCGCCCAGCAGCAGGGGCACGTCGTCGGGATCGGGTTCCGCGCGGTCAGGCCCGCGCGACATCGCCCCGGGCCCGTTCCCATCCGCACGCATGTCGAAACCGTCGACCGGGAACGCGAGGACGTCGGTCGGCCCCTCCTTGCCCATGTGCTCGAGATTGAGTGCCGCAATGGACCCCTCGTCCACGAAGAAGACCGACAGCTCGGCCCAGCCGCGGACACCCTGTGCAGAGAGCGTGGCAAGAGCGAGCGACCTCCATCGTTCTGCATCGACTTGTTCGTCGGACTGTTCGTCGGCGCAGAACACCTCGGGCACCCCGTCACCCCCGGAACGTCGTGGAGCATCGAAACTGGGGCGGCCGTCAGCCACGCGGGCCGTCCTTGCGGCGCGGTGCGGGGCCGGACCCAGCGGAGCGTTCGTAGGCGGCCACGATGTCGGCAACGATGCGGTGACGCACCACGTCGGACCCGTCGAGGTGCACGAACTCCAGCCCTTCCACGTTCCCGAGCGTGCGCCCGAGGCCGACCAGACCGCTGCGACCGTCCGGCACGTCGATCTGCGACACGTCACCGGTGACCACGACCTTCGACCCGAACCCGATCCTCGTGAGGAACATCTTCATCTGCTCGGGTGTCGTGTTCTGGGCCTCGTCGAGAATGATGAAGGAGTTGTTCAGAGTGCGGCCCCGCATGAAAGCGAGCGGTGCGACCTCGACGGCCTGCCGCTCCACGAGTTTCTGGGCCGCCTCGGCGTCGACCATGTCGTACAGCGCGTCATAGAGCGGGCGCAGGTACGGGTCGATCTTCGCCATGAGGTCGCCGGGCAGGAAACCGAGGCGCTCCCCGCCTCCACGGCAGGTCTCGTCAGGATGATTCGCTGCACCTCGCGTGAATGGAGTGCCTGCACGGCCATCGCGACCGCAAGCCAGCTCTTGCCCGTACCGGCCGGGCCGATCGCGAAGGTCACCGTGTTGCGGCGGATGGCATCGACGTAGCGCTTCTGGCCTGCGGTCTTCGGCCGCACCATGCGTCCCCGTGAACCCTTCAGGATGTCGTCGGTGAGAATCGTGCTCGGCCGCTGTTCGGCGCGCACCATCACGATGCTGCGGTCGACCACGGAGGGGTCGAGGCGTTCACCCTGCTGCAGGAGAAGTGCCAGTTCCTCGAACAGACGGCCCACCTGGTGTGCACGGGGGCCGGAGCACGTGATCTCGTTCCCGCGGGCCACGACCGCCACGTCCGGGAATGCTTCCTCGACCCTGCGCAGGAACTCGTCGCGCTGACCGAGCAGTTCGGCCATGAGATGTGTCCCGGGAACGACGACCGTCACGGTGGGCGCTGTGTCAGTCATCGTGTGTCTCAGGCTAACGGAGGGTCATCCGCCCCCGCTTTTCTGCCCCGTAGTACGGTCATCCGTGCCCGGCCCGACCGGCCTGGGTCCCTCGGGCAGGTACTGACAGTGCGAAAGGCAACGGCTTCCATCGCGTGGGTGCTCGCCCTGGCCGGTGTCGCGGCAGCGTGGGTGTCAGGTTCGCTCGACGGCAACACGCGCACCCAGGGCATCGCTCTCGTCGTCGCCGCACTGGCTCTCGTGGCAACCGCACCTGCGCTGCGGCACGCATCCGGGGCCGTCTGGCCCTGGCTCGGCACCGCGGCGCTCTGTGTGGCGACTGCCGCCGTGCTCGCCGCGCGGACCGTCATCAGTGACCCGGCCGCACTCACCCGGGACACGGCGTTCCTCGCCGCCCAGTTGGTGTTCGTCGGTGCACTGGCCGGTCTCGCCCGTCGCCGCCTGCGCGCCGACCTGTCGTCGGTGGTGCCCGACGCCCTGATCGTCGGGCTCGGGGCGTGGACGGTGCTCTGGGTGCTGCTGCTCCAGCCCGCGCTGAACGGCGGGAACACGCTCGCAGGGGTCACCGTGCTGCGTGGCCTCGGCCTGGCCGCACTGTCGGTGGTTCTCTTCCTCGTGGCAACCACGTTGTTCTCCGAGTCGACCCTCTCGCCATCGGTCGTGTTCGCGCTCTCCTCGGTGCTCATGGTCGGCACGGGCCAGGTGCTGCATCTCGTCGATGCGCGCGAGACCACCGCCATCAGCGCCCCGTTGGTGTCGGCGGCCTTCATCGCCGCCGGTTGGCTCGCCGTGGCCGCCATGGTGCACCCGTCTGCGCGATCGTTGCTCGTGCCCACGCTGCGCAGGTCCACGCCACCTCTTCTCACCCGTCTGGTCGCCACCACTGCCTCGATGGGTGCCCCGATCGTGCTGCTCGCGCTCACCGACCCGGTCGACGGCGCCGACCGTGCGGTGCGCACGGTGTCCGTGTCGGTTCTCGCCGTGGCGGTGATGGCACGCGTCGTGCAGTCGGTCAGGTCAAACGCGCGCACGCAGGACGACCTGCTCCGCAACGCACGCACCGACCCCCTGACCGGTCTGCCCAACCGCTCCGCGATGCTCGAACTCGTGACCTCGGCCGCCGACCGCGCCTGGGGAACGCCGCGCCAGCCGACCGTTCTCTTCATCGATGTCGACCGTTTCAAGAACATCAACGACAGCCTGGGCCACTCCGCCGGCGACACCGTGCTTCTCGAGGTCGCCCGACGGCTGCTCGTAGCCGTTCCCGCGCATGCCTCCGTCGGCCGGATATCCGGCGACGAGTTCGTCGTGCTCGACCCCACAACCGAGACAGCAACACAGGCGGTCGTGCTGGCCGAGCAGGTGCTCGACTGCCTGCGCGAGCCCGTGGGGGTTGCAGGCGGTGACATGTTCGTGTCCGCCAGCATCGGTGTGGCGATGTCGGTGAGGGGCCTCGGTCTCTCGGCTGACGAGGTGCTGCGCCACGCGGACACGGCGATGTACAGGGCCAAGGCCGCGGGCCGCAACTGCATCGCCTTCTTCGACGACTCGATGGTGGAGCGCGTCACGCACCGGCTCGACATCGAGACGGCCCTCTACCGCGCACTCGAGCGCAACGAGGTGCACCTCGTGCACCAACCCATCGTCGACACCGACCTCGGCCTGGTCGTGGGTTTCGAGGCGCTCATGCGCTGGGACCGCGGCAGCGCGGCAGGCGGCCCCGTGTCACCTGCCGAGTTCATCCCTGTCGCCGAGGAGACCGGCACGATCGTGCCGCTCGGTTCGTGGGCCCTGCTGGACTCGCTCATGCAGCTGCGCCGGTGGATTGATGCCGGCGTGTGCTCCGCCGGCACATCGGTCAGCGTGAACGTCTCTGCGCGCCAGTTGCACGACCCCACCTTCGTGGGTGTCGTCACCGAGGCACTCTCGCGTTCCGGGGTCTCCCCCGGCCAGCTCTGGCTCGAGGTCACCGAGAGCGTGATGATCACGGAACCCGAGCAGACGCTCGTCGCCTTGCGAGCGCTGAACGCTGCCGGGGTGCACATCGCTGTCGATGACTTCGGCACGGGCTACTCGTCACTGTCCCTGCTCCAGCGTTTCCCCATCCAGCGCATCAAGATCGACCGCACGTTCGTCCACGCCCTCTCGCATGCCACGACGTCGCAGAACATCGTGCGCACGATCATCGCGATGGCGGAGTCACTCGGGGCCGACGTTGTCGCAGAGGGCGTCGAGACCGACGAACAACTTGCGGTTCTGCGTGGCCTCAACTGCTCACGGGCGCAGGGATACCTCATCAGCCACCCGGTTCCCGCGCAAGAGGTGCCGAACGTGGTGATGTCAGTCGAGGAATCCGCGGCCTGGCGCCGGACCTGAAGCGCCTGGCACGCAATCAGGCAGGCGGCCCGACGCGGGTGACCGTTCCGTCGGGCGCACGCACGAACAGCTCCACCGTGTGCGGGCCAGCCGTGAGCAGCGAGTAGTCGAGCACCGCAGTGAACCGAACCGTTCCCTCCTGGCCCGACAGTTCGCCCATCACGCCGGCCGCGATCCCGTCCACCACGATGACGCCCTCAGTCCCTTCCATCGCGGGCGCCGACAGTGTGACCGACCCCGTGACCGTCGCCGGCACGGTCGAACCGGGCGTTCCCTTCACAGCCCCGAACGCGTCCTTCTGCTTGAGTGTCCAGCTTCCGACCGTCGTCGACTGACCGGACGACGTGACCGGCAGGCCGATGAGCGGCGCAGACGCCCCCACGGCGGCGATCCTCCGCGCCGGCCCCGAGGGGTCCACCTGCATCGCGTAGTACGCGGAACGAGCGCGCGTGACCTCGAAGCCACCCTCCAGCACGGCGCTCTCGCCGGTGGCCGACTCCACGGGCCACACAGCACGTTCCGGGCAACCCGATGCCAGCGAGCGACCGGCGAACCTCCACGTGGTCCGGGTGTCGAGCACCTCGTTGATGGTGGGCAGCAGGTCGAGATTGGAGATGCGGCAGTCGGACACCTCGCCGGCGCCCTGACCGGGGTACTTGACGAACGTCGGCACACGGTAGATGTCGTTCGCCTGGTCGGGGTCGGAGAAGTCGGTGTGGCGCTGGGGCATCGTGGGCAGGAACGAGATGCCGTGGTCCGCTGTCACCACCACGAGGGTGTCGTCCCACTTGTCCGATTCGCGCAGTGCCTGCACGGCGCGCAGCACCGCGCCGTCGGTGGCGACCAGCTGGTGCAGGAAGGCCTGGTAGGTGTCGCGGGTGCCGTCCTCGTCCTCGGGGTTCTGCGTGCCGATCTCGGTACTGAGCGGCGCGACGCGCTGGTCAGGGGTCAGCCTCCACGGTGCGTGCGGCATCAGGGCGTGCACCACCTGCACCATCTGTCTGTCGGAGGACACGAGTGCCGCCACACCGTCGTCGAGTGCGCGCTGCTGGCTGAAGATCTCGTTCTTCAGTTGCTCCTTGAACTTCTCGCGCACCGCCGCGAAACCACCCCAGCCCTGGTCCACCGCCGGCAGCCTCCGCCGCAGGGACGGCGGCAGCACGCGCTGGCCGTAGACCACCGACACATCGCGCACGAACCGACCGAAGCGACGGGGGTCGAAGCCCGTCCCGAGCCCGCCGTCGCCGCCGCACACCTTCCGCGGGCAGAGTGCAGTCACCGGCTCGATGCCCCCCGTTCTCACCGCACCCGAGAACAGGGTAAAGATGTTGTGCGGATAGGAGAAGAGGAACGGGCCGCCCGACCCGTCGGGTTCCGACGACGCAAGGATGGCGGGAACGGCCTGGTGGGTGAAGTTCGATGCGGCGATGCTGTTGCGGTACCAGGTCGCAGACGAGGCCAGAGCCGCGAACCCGGGGAACCTCTCTGCGTTGATCGAGCCGTCCGGGCCGAGCAAGGGGAACAGCGGAAGCTCATCGAGAACCACGAGCAGGACGTTCACGTCCTTGCGGCCGACGGTGACGTCGCTGCCGGCCCCGTCGGCGGGGAACATGAGCGGCCGCAACTGCACGAAAGTGGTGGAACCGACGACCAGCGCGACGAGGGCGAGCCACCGCGACCACTCCCTCACCGCGCGGAACCGGTCGAAGCCGACCGGCAGCACCACGCCGAACGTGGCAGCGAACGCAACGGCAATCCCATCGGAATCGTCCTTCACCAGACGTGCCACGGCAAGACCCAACGTGGCGGACAGAACCCCGAGCAGAACGAGCCGCGTCGACTCGTTCACTCTCGGCCCGAACCGTCGGCTGAGATGATCGACGGCAGCGGCTCCCAGGGCCGGCCCGAGCAGGAGCAACAGGAGGAACGCACCGACCTCGAGGCTGGAGAGTTTCGCCGCGGAGAACACCGTCAGGTTCTTCCCGTAGAGATCGAACACGGGCTGGGCCACCGACACCGCGGACAACGCGAGATACGTGAGGAAGTGCTTCCGCGTCACGTGCTCCACATTGCCACAATGGACGGGTGCCCCTCCTGCCACCGCGACACCGCGCCGCCCTGCTGCTTGCGGCGACGATGCTCGGTCTCTTCACCGTGCACGCGGGTACCGCCACGGCAACCGGCAGTGAGGCGCCGGCGGCATCCGGCGGGACCCTGTTGATCGTCGGGGACAGTCTCACCGAGGGCGCCACCATCCTCGGGGGCCTGAAGACATTGACGGTTGCCAAGGGTCCCTGGAAGAAGGTGGTCATCGATTACAAGCGGGGCAGACGCATCACCGACGCCCTGCCGGTCGTGAGGAGGAGACTGTCGTCTGACCGCAGTGTCACCGCCGTCGTGCTGGCCCTCGGGACGAACGACATGCTCTCGCGCGGCGAACCGTGGTACCCGGCATCGGTGATCGACCGCATGATGGCCGAGACACTCGGCCTGCCGGTGCTGTGGGTCAACCTGGCGTTCGACGGACGCATCCGGCCGGTCCAGCGGGCCCGCGCGACGGTGTTCAACCGGGAGCTGCTCGCGGCAACGACCGGGTGGAGCACCCTCAGGGTCGCGGACTGGCGGAAGTCGTTCGTGCCGCGCGGTCGGTCCCGCTTCATCGCGGACGGCATCCATCTGACGACGAGCGGCTACAGGACCCGAGCCTCATGGACATCGACACAGATCGCGCGCTTCGGCATGTGGACCTCCGACCGCACCAGTACGACCACGAGCACCACACCGACCACGACGACGATGTCAGTCACGAGCACCACACCCGCAACAAGCACGACGGCCGGCAGCACACTCCCCGGCACCACTGTGCCCGCGGGGAGTTAGGGTTCGCACGTGCGTGGTGTGAGGGCCGACAACGGCACGATCAGGGTGGGCGAAGAACCGGCGCGCACGGGCGAGGGAACCGTCCTGCGCGTCGTGGAGTCCGGCATCTGCGGCAGCGACCTCCACATGATCGCGAACGGAACTGCGCGGTCGGTGCTCGGCCACGAGTTCGGTGGCCACCTCGACGGCCGCCTGGTCGCCGTCCGCCCGACGGGTGCCTGCAACGCATGTGCGTCGTGCACACGCGGATTCCCGAACACATGCCGCGAGACATGGACCACCTCCTACGGCATTGCCCGTGACGGTGGACTTGCCGATGAGGTCCAGATCGACCCCACACGCGCCTATGTGATGCCCGAGGGTGCACGTCCCGTCGATGCTGCACTCGTGGAGCCGCTCGCGGTCTCCGTGCACGGAGTGCGTCGCGGCAGGGTGGAACCAGGTGCGCGGGCACTGGTGGTCGGTGCGGGCTCCATCGGTCTCCTCACGGTGGCGGCTCTGCGGGCCGCCGGACTCGAGGCAGACATCCTCAGCCGCCATGCGCACCAGTCGGCCGCTGCCGAGGCACTCGGGGCCAGGGTGGTGGACCAGCCTGTCGACTCCGGCTACCCGTGGGTCTTCGACGCGGTCTGCACCCAGCAATCCCTCGATGCCAGCGTCACAGCGGCAGAGCCCGGCGGGACCGTGGTCGAGTTCGGGATGTTCTGGCAGCCGACACAGCTCACCAACTTCTGGATGTTCAAGGAAGTGGTGCTGGTGCCCGCCATGGCCTATTCACACCACCATGACCACGACGATTTCCTCGCGGCAGCCCGGCTTGCAGGCTCCAACCGGTCGATTGCCGACACGGTCGTGACCCACACGTTCGGCCTGGACGATGCTCCGGAGGCGTTCCGCACCGCCTCGGACAGGTCGTCCGGGGTGATCAAGGTGCACCTGGTTCCCTGAGGTATCCACCGCGTGTTTCCCCATTGGGCGTGCGTTTGTGAACCTCTACCCGTTGCAGACACCAACAAACACACGGATTTTTCCCTCGGGTGCCTTGCGTCCGCTCTCGGACCCGGTGCTATCGTGGCGGGCGTCACACCACGGTGGTGTGCCAACTCTGGGGGTAACTCAAGATGACACAACGTCAGACCAGCAGGTCACGGCTGCTGAGGCTCGCGGGGGTGGCCCTTGCGGGCGCCGTCGCGATCTCCACCGTGGCCACAAGCGCAAGTGCGGCAAGTGCGCCGCGCGCAGGAAAGTACGGAGGAGACGTCAAGGTCGGCATCGGCGACACGTTCCCCGGCTTCTGCGTCTCGAACAACCCGGGCAGCTCCGCACTCGGCGCCATCCGCACCGTGGTTGAGAGCCTCGTCGAGAAGTCGGTCGGTGGTGACTACATCGGCCTGCTCGCCGAGTCGTGGTCGATGTCCGCAGACATGAAGGAGTGGACCTTCACCCTTCGCCAGGGCATCAAGTACCACAGCGGAGAGGCATTCAACGCCGACGCCGTGGTGACCAACTTCAACTACATCACCGGTCGTGTGGCCCTTGCGGCATTCGGAACAGGTGGTCTCGCCGCGTATGCAAAGGTTGCCTACTCCATTGGAACCGGTTCTACCTTCACCGCGAACATCGCCAAGCTCACCAAGGTCAGCGACTACGTGGTGAAGTTCAACCTCGACCGCGCGCAGAACGACTTCCCGGGCACGCTGTTCGCCTCGGGTCGTTTCGTGATGCGAGCGCCGTCGCAGGTGGCGGATGCAACCAAGTGCGTGCACCTCATGATCGGCACCGGTCCGTTCAAGTAGCCCGAGGGCTACTCGCTGGCCACCGGCGGCCAGAACGAACTGAAGGTCGTCAGGAACCCCGAGTACTGGCGCAAGGCCTCCAACGGCGACGCACTGCCGTACCTCGACTCGATCACCTTCACCTCGGTGAAGGACTCTTCGCAGCGTGCAGCAGCCGTCCGCAAGGGCGCGGTCGACATGGCACAGTTCGCCTCGGCGGGTGACGCAACCTTCATCAAGGACCTCCGTAAGCGCAAGAGCGTGGTGACCGAGTACAAGACCCCGATCGAGTTCTTCCCGTCGGTGTGGCTGAACCAGGCCAAGGTCGGTTCGCCCTTCGCCAACGCGGACGCGCGTCTCGCGGTGCTCACGTGCCTCGACCGTGTGAACTTCGTGAAGGTCCGCACCAAGGGCGAGAACACGGTGGCCAAGGCCCTCGTGACTCCTGTCAGCCCGATGTACACGCCGCGTGGCTTCCAGAAGTTCGACGTTGAGGCCTCCAAGGCCTACGTAGCCGCCTACAAGGCGACAACCGGCAAGGACCTCGAGTTCGGCTTCCCCGTGGACACCTCTCCCCAGGCAGTGGCGAACTCCAAGTTCTTCATCGAGCAGTGGGCGAAGTGCGGCATCAAGGCCAACCCGATCTCTGAGGAGGCCGCGGTGATCATCGCCAAGGCCTGGAACTCCAAGGCCACCAGCATCAAGGACCAGAACGCGTACGACCTGTTCTTCGCGACCCTCTTCGAGGGAACCGACATGACGTTCAACGCGCCGTTCATCCTCACTGATTCCTGGTTGCCCTCGCTGGGTGCCGCGGCCGGTGGCCAGACGGCTGCTCTGCTCCGCACGGCACTGGGTTCGCTGCTGCAGCTGAACAAGCACTCGAACACCAAGGTCGACCAGGCCCTCTACGACGGTCAGGCAGCATCCTCCAAGATCGGTGCTTCCACGAAGTTCCAGGAGGCCGCTGCACTCCTGCAGACCGAGGGCTACATGGGCGCGGTGTCCTTCTTCTACGTCACGTGCTTCGTGAACAGGAAGAACGGCCTCACCAACATCGGCAAGGTGAAGGGACCGTCGGGCAAGACCCCGCGCGTCGTCACCAACTACGGCTTCGACTGGGCAGGAGTCCAGAAGATCGCCGGCAAGGGCTGATCGCTCACAGCGACGCACTCAAGGAAGGGGCGGTGTCCGTTTGGGCACCGCCCCTTCTGCGTTGCTAGAGTCATTTGAACTGTTCGCGGGGAACCGGGGGGTCATGGACATTCTTCGATTACTGGGAAAACGTGTCGTGGGGATGGTATTCATCGTCACCATCGCGAGTTTCTTGCTTGCCTGCCTCATCTGGTTGCTGCCCGGTGACCCTGCAGAACTGTTGCTCGCCGGCTCGGGCACACCCGAGACCGTCGTCATCGTGCGTCGCGAGCTCTTCCTCGACCGGGGCATCTTCCGCTACTGGTGGCACTGGTACTCGGGCTTCCTTCGCGGTGACTTCGGCTACTACTACCTGAACGGCGGCACCCGCCCGGTGTCCGAAGTGATCAAGAGCACCCTCCCCGTGTCGCTGCAGCTGGTGCTGTACGCGCAGATTGTCGCTTTGTCCCTCGCCATCCCTCTCGGGCTCATCTCGGCGTACAAGGAGAACAGCCGGTTCGACCGCATTGTCTCCAGCACGTTGTTCACCCTGGTGTCGTTCCCCGGTTTTGCCCTGGCCCTCATCATGTCCCTGGTGTTCGCGGTGCAGCTCGGCTGGGTGGACCCCATCGGTTACGTGGCCCCCTCCGAGAACCTCTTCGACCACCTCAAGCTGATGATTCTTCCCGTGGTCAGCATCGCAGTCGGTCTCACCTCGTCGTACACCCGACTGCTCCGAACCGATGTGGTGGCCACGTTGAAGGAGGACTACGTCACCATGGCGGCCTCCAAGGGCATCTCGAACCGTCGAGTGTTGTGGAAGCACGTGTTTCGCCCCTCCAGCACCACGCTGCTCACGTCCGCTGCCCTGAACATGGGCGGCCTGATTGGTGGCGTGGTGGTCATCGAGACGATCTTCGTGATCCCGGGCATCGGCTACGAGATCTTCTACGCCATCGGTGCGCGCCAGGTGATCGCGATGCAGACGTTCATCGCACTCATCTCGTTCGGGTATGTGTTCTTCAACAGCTCTATCGACGTGCTCACCAACATCATCGACCCGAGAACGAGGGAACGCCGTGTCTGACCTGGCAACCGCACCCACCACCGACGTCGCAGACTCCCAGGAGGCTGCGACCAAGACCAAGAAGACCCGCAAGAGACCGATCGGGTTCTACGTCGCCGGAGGGTGGCTCGGGCTCGTGGTGGTCCTCGCCCTCTTCGGCTCGTTCCTCCCCCTGAAGCAATGGGATGAGTCCTTCTACGACTTCCTCGGGGCCCGTCCGGGTACCGCCGGTCACTTTCTCGGTACCACGCAGGACGGCTACGACATGCTGGCCGGCCTCGTGCACGGGGCGAGGTTGTCTGCCTCCATCGCCTTCGTGGCGGTGGTGCTCGGGGGCAGCATCGGGTCCTTCATCTGAATCACCTCGGCCTACTACCGCGGCCGGTTCGACCTCATCGTGACAAGCATCTTCAACGTGATGCTTTCGATCCCGAACCTCGTCCTGTCGCTCGCTCTGCTCTCCGTGCTTGCGTACTCCGACGCCGACCACCCGGCCACCACCACCCGACGCGTTCTGGTGCTGATCCTGTCGCTCACCATCGTGATCATCCCGATCCTCGGGCGCATCGCGCGTGCCAGCACCCTCCAGTGGGCCGGCCGCGAGTTCGTGCTGGCGTCGAAGTCGATGGGCACGAAGAACCTCACCATCATCACCAAGCACATCCTCCCGAACGTGGCCCCGGCAATCCTTGCCATCGGGTTCCTCGCCATCGGCTCCGTCATCATCGTCGAGGGGTCATTGGCCATTCTCGGAATCGGCATCCCCGGCGGCGGTTCGTGGGGCTCGATGCTCGCGAGCGGCCGTGCGAACATCCAGTTCAGCCCGCACGAGGTCTACATGCCGGCGCTGTGCATCGCCTTCACCGTGATCTCCAGCAACTGGT
>JBJTBF010000042.1:0-6448 GCA_046091145.1 Acidimicrobiales bacterium
CCCCAGGAGAACACAATGACTGCCACCATCGACCCCCTGCTGATTCCGGCCCCTGCCCGTCGGGTCAGCTCCCGACCCGCCCCCCACCTGGCTCCCGGCACAGCCCGCCGGGGTCGACCCACGGCATGGGTGTTCCGCCGCCGCCGCATGGTGGTGACCGGCTTCGTGTTTGCTGCCGCAACCCTGTTGCTCACCTCGGGGGCCTTCGCCACCGAGCCCAGCCCGTCGAATCTCGAGACCGTGCCCCGCACCCATGTGGTCGAGGCGGGAGACACCCTGTGGTCGATTGCCCGTGAGTACGTGCCCACAGGCAGCATCTCCGAGCTCGTGTACGAGATGGCGCGCATCAACGGTGTCGACATCGAGGTCGGCCAGGTCGTTCGCATCCCCTGATCCACCCGCCGACTGGACGGCACGCGATCGCGATCCGTCCTACAGTGTGGGACGTGCATTGTCCCGTGTGCCGGCATGACGACACGAAGGTGATTGATTCTCGTCCCGCGGACGAGGGCGCCGCCATCCGCCGCCGTCGGTCCTGCCCCGAGTGCTCGTACCGGTTCACCACGTACGAACGTCTCGAGGGTGCACCGCTCATGGTGCTGAAGCGCTCGGGGGAGCGCCAGCCCTTCGACCGTGCGAAGGTCGCCGAGGGAATCCGCTCTGCATGCAAGGGCCGCCCCATGGATGATGCTCAGGTCGAGATTCTTTCCGAGCAGGTGGAGGACGCCGTCCGGCTCGAGGCCGCGGCGGGCAACGAGATCACATCGTCGCTCGTGGGTCACTGCGTGCTGGAACTCCTGAAGAGCACCGACGAGGTTGCCTACATGCGCTTTGCGAGCGTGTACAAGAACTTCGACGACGCGGCCGATTTCCGCCGTGAACTCGCCCTGCTGAAGAAGGGCTAGTGCGCCCGCTCGTAGCGGGTGAACACGAAGTCGCCGTCGCGTGCGGCATCCACCAACCGGAACGTGCCCGGGCCGGCGAATGCAGTGACGATCGGGTCACCCGAGTGCGGCCCCGCGAGCCGTGGCGAGAACGTGAGGTTGATGGCATCCACGAGGCCGGCCCCGATCAGTGCGGCGTTCAGAGTGGGGCCGCCCTCCACGTGCACGACTGATGCGCCGAGCTCCGTGTGGAGAAGGTCGATGATCCCGGCGAGGTCGACGGATCCCGTGCCCGCACGCAACGATTGGACAGGAACCTGCGGGGCACCGAGCGAGGTGGCCACGAGGCCACGGCCCGATGCGAAGAGGGGCACCGACCAGTCGAGGTTGCACGACTCCGTCACCACGGCGATGCGCAGGTCGGCCCTGCCGGGGAGGCCGTAGCCCTCCTTGCGCACGGTCCCCGCACCCACCAGCACGATGTCGCAGTTCTGGCGCCATGCGCGGAGGATGGCCTGGTCCTCGGGGCCGCCGAGCGGAGCCGACTGGTCGCCCACCGCCGTGACCCCGTCGGTGGTGGTGATCATGCAGATCTCCACGTGCGGGCCCGCCTTCGGCGCGCGGTCACGGGTGGCAAAGCCAGGGGCATCGGTCGCCGTGCCGGGCTGGAAGGGGCCGAAACGCTGCACGGTGCGAGTGTACGAACGTGACACCGTGCGCCCGTCGTGGCAGGGTGTGGGACATGACGACTGCATCCCCGACCACGTCCGCCGGAGCCAACAGGACCGCAATCAGGACGTGCCCGTTGTGCGAGGCGACGTGCGGTCTCGAGATCACCGTCGGCCCGGGGGAGCAGGTGGTGCGCATCCGCGGCGACCGCGACGATGTGTTCAGTCACGGCTTCATCTGCCCGAAGGGCAGCACCCTGAAGCAACTGCACGAGGACCCCGACCGTCTGCGCCGGCCGTTGGTGAGAAAGAACGGTGTCCACGTGGAGGTGTCGTGGGACGAGGCATGGGAGACAGTGGCGGCGGGGCTCTCCGGTGTCATCGACCGACACGGTCGTGATGCGCTCGCCGTGTACGGCGGTAACCCGGGGGCGCACAACCTCGGCTCGATGCTCTACAACAGCGTGGTGTACCGCTCGATGGGGTCGCACAACAAGTTCAGTGCGTCCACCGTCGACCAGATCCCGAAGCACGTGGCCGGCGGCTACATGTTCGGCACCGCGCAGAGCATCCCCGTTCCCGACCTCGATCACACCGACTACCTCGTGCTGCTCGGTGCGAACCCGTACGAGTCGAACGGCAGTCTCTGCACCGCGCCCGACTTCCCCGGCCGCATCGAGGCCATCAGGGCTCGCGGGGGGAAAGTCGTCACGATCGACCCGCGCCGTACGAAGACGGCAGACAACGGCGACCAGTGGATCGACGTGAAGCCTGGCACCGACGGTCTGCTTCTCGCGGCTGTGATCAACGTGCTGTTCGCGGAGAACCTGGTGAGTATGGAACCGCGTCTCGCGTCGATCACCGACGGCGTGGACGAGATCTGCGCGGCCACGTCAGCTCTCACACCGGAGTCGGTCGAGAAGGCAACCGGTGTCACTGCGGCAACCATCCGCACGCTCGCGCGCGAGATTGCGGCTGCGCCGACGGCCGCCGTGTACGGCCGCATCGGCGTGAACGCAGTCGAGTTCGGCACGCTGAATGCATGGCTGATCGATGCGATCAACCTGCTCACCGGCAACCTCGACCGCCGCGGCGGCGCGATGTTCACGATGCCCGCGACCGGCAGCGCGACCACGCGCGGGCAGGGCGGCAGGGGCAAGGGCTTCACGATCGGCCGCGGGCACAGCCGGGTCAGCAGGAAGCCCGAGGCCATGGGGGAGTACCCGGTGGCGGTCCTTGCCGAGGAGATCACCACGCCGGGCGAGGGCCAATTGCGCGGGTTCATCTGCCTGTCGGGCAACCCCGTGATGTCCACGCCGCACTCCCGCCAACTGGACGCCGCGCTTGAATCACTCGAGTTCATGGTGTCGGTCGACATCTACCTGAACGAGACCTCGCGCCACGCCGACGTCATCCTCCCCGCGCCGTCGGCGCTGCAGAAGGAGCACTACGACGTGGGTCTGTATCCGTACGCCGTGCGCAACGTGGCGAACTTCAGCGAGCGTGTGTTCCCGCTGGAGGACGGCCAGCCCGACGAGTGGGAGATCCTCGTGCGGCTGGGCGCGATCCTCCAGGGTCTGCCCGCCGACACCGACCCGCAGGTGATCGACGATGCGATGCTGCGGCAGTCGATCGGTGCCGCAGTGGCAACCACGGGTTCGCCGGTGCACGGCCGTGATGCCGAGGAGATCTTCGACCTCCTGAGCGTGGACGGGCGCGTCGGTCCCGCGCGACAGATCGATCTCATGCTGCAGACGGGTCCCTACGGTGCAGGGTTCGGTGCGAACCCCGGCGGGCTCAGCCTGCAGAAGCTGCTCGACAACCCGCACGGTGTCGACCTCGGCCCGCTGGAGCCGCGCCTGCCCGAGGCTCTGCGCACGCCGAGCGGTCGCATCGACATCGCGCCCGCGTTGTTCCTCGGCGAGATGGGCCGACTGGCGGAGAAGAAAGCCGAGATGGAGTCAACCCGCATTCTGCTCGTCGGCAGACGGGACCTGAAGTCGAACAACAGCTGGATGCACAACATCCGCGTGCTCACGAAGGGTGCGCTGTCGTGCACACTTCACGTTCATCCCGACGACGCGGCGGGTCTCGGTGTGTCGACCGGTTCGGTCGTGCGCGTCACGAGCCGGGTCGGTTCGGTCGATGTCACGGCCGAGGTCACGGACTCCGTGCGCCGCGGTGTCGTGAGCCTTCCTCACGGTTGGGGCCACAACGTGCCGGGCACACGGATGGCTGTCGCTGCCGAGAAGGCCGGTGTGAACTCGAACATCCTCACCGATGACCGCACTCTCGACCCGCTGTCGGGGAACGCCTCGTTGAACGCGATTCCCGTCACTTTGAAGGCCGTCTGAGGCTGCGCCGCCCGGGGGCCAGGGTTCTCCACAACAGCAGAGGGTTTGCCCACAACGGGAGGCGGTCTACCCACAGGTAGTCCCCAGTGCAATCCACGGAAAGCAGGGGTCCAATCCCCAGAACTTTCCTCCAATTCACACCGCTGTCCACTTCCAATCCACAGCAGTTGGCACGTAACTTTCGCACCGTAGTCGGGGGTGGACCCGGGTTGCGGCAGAAGGGAGGGCGGATCGAGCCGGCCTTGGGACCGAGCGGTCCCGAACCTGCGGCCCGGGCCACCGCCGCACTGCCAACAGGGCCCCGAGAGGGGCCCAGGACGCCTGTGGCGGGGGGCTGGGGAAATCGTTGACACGGGTGTAGTTACTCTGCTGTAATCATCCCACCACTTGTGGGTGACACCGCACGGGGGAAGGGTCACCCACAACATCTTGTGGTTGGGGGAACATCTCTCCGCCGACTGCGCCGACCCCGCGAACCGACCACATCTGAACGAAACGTAAAGAAGAAGGAAATCATGTCACTCGCACCCGACCGTCTCTCCATAGGCATCGGCCGCTTCTTCACCACGCCCGGCGTGCACCCGTACGACGAGGTCGCATGGGAGCGCCGTGATGCGCGCATCTCGAACTGGAAGGACGGCACCGTCGCGTTCGAGCAGCTCGGCGTCGAGTTCCCCGTGTCGTGGTCGCTGAACTCCACGAACATCGTCGCGCAGAAGTACTTCCGCGGCACGCCCGACACGCCCGAGCGGGAGAACAGCATGCGTCAGGTCGTCGACCGCGTCGCCGACACGATCGCCGACTGGGGTCTCGAGGGCGGTTACTTCACCGGCGCCGAGGAGGCGGAGGCCTTCCGCAACGAGCTGAAGTACATCCTCATCACGCAGCGGGCCGCGTTCAACAGCCCGGTGTGGTTCAACATCGGTGTGAAGGGTGTGCCGCAGCAGGCGAGTGCGTGCTTCATCCTCGCCGTCGAGGACAAGATGTCGGCGATCCTCAACTGGTACCGCGAGGAGGGTGTCATCTTCAAGGGTGGCTCCGGCTCGGGAATCAACCTGTCGCGCATCCGTTCCAGCTTCGAGGGTCTCGAGGGCGGCGGCACAGCGAGCGGCCCCGTGTCGTTCATGCGCGGCGCCGACGCATCTGCCGGCACGATCAAGTCGGGCGGCAAGACCCGTCGTGCCGCGAAGATGGTCATCCTGAACGCCGACCACCCGGACATCGAGGAGTTCATCTGGTGCAAGGTGAAAGAGGAGCGCAAGGCCCGCGTGCTGCGCGACGCCGGCTTCGACATGGATCTCGACGGGTCCGACTCGTTCAGCATCCAGTACCAGAACGCCAACAACTCGGTGCGCGTCACCGACGAGTTCATGCAGGCAGTCGTCGAGGACCGTGACTGGAACCTCGTCGCCGTCACCAACGGCGAGACCGTGAAGACGGTGCGCGCCCGCGACCTCTGGCGCCAGATCGCCCAGGCCTCGTGGGAGTGCGCCGACCCCGGTCTGCAGTTCGACACCACCATCAACAAGTGGCACACCGCGCACGCCTCGGGCCGCATCAACGGCTCGAACCCCTGCTCGGAGTACATGCACATCGACAACTCGGCGTGCAACCTCGCCTCGCTGAACCTGCTCAAGTTCCTCGATGACGACGACCGCTTCGACGTCGAGGCATACCGCCACGTGGTCGAGGTGATCTTCACCGCACAGGAGATCCTCGTCGGCCGTGCCGACTACCCGACCGAGAAGATCGGCGAGAACAGCCGCAAGTTCCGCCAGCTCGGCATCGGCTACGCGAACCTCGGCGCCCTGCTGATGGCTCTCGGCCACGCGTACGACTCCAAGGAGGGCCGCGCATGGGCCGCCGGGCTCACGTCACTCATGACCGGCCACGCCTACGCAACCAGCGCGCGCACCGCCAGCCGCATGGGACCGTTCGCCGGCTTCGCCGAGAACGAGCAGCACATGCTGAACGTGCTGCGCATGCACCGCGACGCGCACTCGCACATCGAGAACGCCGACGTGGTGCAGAGCGACCTCCTGGTCGCCGGCCTGGAGTCCTGGGATGCCGCGGTTCGTGACGGCGAGGAGTACGGCGTGCGCAACGCGCAGGCCTCGGTGCTCGCCCCCACCGGCACCATCGGTCTCATGATGGACTGCGACACCACCGGCATCGAGCCCGACCTCGGGCTCGTGAAGATCAAGAAGCTGGTCGGCGGCGGCACCATGAGCATCGTCAACCAGACGATCCCGCGTGCATTGCGCCGTCTCGGCTACCGCCCGCAGCAGGTCGACGACATCATCAACTACATCGACGAGAACAAGTCGATCCTCGGCGCGCCGCACCTCGAGGCCAGCCACGTGTCGGTGTTCGCCTGCTCGATGGGCGACAACACCATCCACTACGAGGGTCACGTGCGGATGATGGGTGCGGTGCAGCCGTTCATCTCGGGCGCCATCTCGAAGACGGTGAACATGCCCGAGGACGTCAGCGTCGAGGACGTCGAGGAACTGCATCTTCTCTCTTGGAAGCTCGGCATCAA
>JBJTBF010000043.1:0-27545 GCA_046091145.1 Acidimicrobiales bacterium
ACAAACTCGAAAGAGGTAACCCCATGTACACACTCGGATCACTCATCCTGATGGCGATCCTGCTGGGTGCGGTCATGCCCGTGTTCAACACGCTGACCCACACTCTCAAGCTGGACAAGATCATCCGCACCATCCCGGTCCTCGGGGCCCACACCGCACTCGCGGTCAGCATCGCGCTCGTCTGGGCGCTCGACGTCCACTTCGTCACCGCCTGGACAGGCGACTTCCGCACCGGATGGATGACGATCTGTGTCGACGGCTGCATCGTGTACGGCATGGTTCCCGTGAAGGACGCCATCGTCTCGTTCATCAGCCGCGGGCTCACCAGCCTCCGCGCCGCCTGACCGACGCCCAGTCACAGTCCCGAACCCTGAGGGGGGCCGCCGCACCTGCGGTGGCCCCCCTCAGGCCGTTGCGGCCCGAACAGGATTCAGTAGGTTCGGCACCGTGCGCATCACCCGGATGCAGAGAACCCTCGCCGCTGTGATGCTGGTCATGCCCGTCGTACTGGCCCGGCCGGCTGGGGCCGCGGCATTCGACCCCGGCGACTTCACGGTGTCGATGAGCGGCGGCACCGGGTACGACAAGGTGGCCCCCGTGAGCACCTGCACTGCGGGTGGCCAGTCGATCGAACTGCAGTCGTTTCTCTCGAACGTCGCCGCCCGGTGGAACGGCCAGGGACAGACACCGAGTGCGAACTGCTCCACCGTGCAGGTGAGCACCTTCACCAACGCCGCCCTGAATGGCACCGTCTCGAACGTGAACGTGGGCCAGGGCACGATCGAGCAGACCTGCGACATGCGCCGCACCATCACATCGACCTACTCGCTCACGGTCGCGCCAGGAACACCGAACACAGTCACCGTCGGCAGCATCCAGAGCTCCATGGACGGCTACCAGGCATGCGCATGGGCGATGAAGTTCGCCGACGCGAAGTCCACCAGGCTGTCGGGCACGATCGAGCAGACCTTCGGCTTCAGCGGCACCGGCCGGGTGGAGTGCGGAGGAGCCGTCAACCCGAACGACACGAACCTCATGTTCTGCGTGGAGGTGAGGTCGGACTCCAGGGTGTTGGTCGTCGGCGGGTCGGGGGCGTACGCAGGTACCGGCGGCACGGGAACGTTCTCTGATGTCAACACCGCACCGATCATCATCCCCGGCACCCAGGGGGTGAAGTTGCAGTCGGCCAGCGCCGCCGACATCGTGCGCGTGGTGCTGGCCGGACTCGCTGCGCCCACTACCTCGCCCACGGCCAACAGCCTCAAGCTCTCGTTGCTGAAGGGTGCGAAGGCAACGGTGCGCGTCGTCAGCCCGACCACGCAGGCGGGAACCCGCACACTCGGCGTCGGGGCGAACGGCACGGGCCTCACCACCGTGAAACTCTCGGCCGCACCCGGCGCCAAGTGCGGCATCACCGCGAGGTCGGGGAAGACATCGAAGACTGTTGCCGCGCCGAAGACCGACAGCGACGGGCTGATCGCCACCACCGTCACCGCGGCAACGCTGAAATCGAAGCTGTCGGTGTCGGCCGGGGCGAAGGTGACCCTGAGTGTCTACTGCGCAGTGGGGAAGTCCACCGCGAAGTCTGACCAGGCAGTCACGCTCGGCGCGTGACGCGCGGGCTGCGCGGCACTGTGCCTCCGGTGCCGCGCTAGCTGCGCGGCACCTTGCTCCACGGGAGGTCCTTGTCGACGCGGGGCTCGCCCGGCAGGCCGAGCACCTGTTCGCCGAGGATGTTGCGCATGATCTCGCTGGTGCCGCCCTCGATCGAGTTCGCACGCACACGCAGGAACGAATGCCGCACCCCACCGTCACCACCGTCGACCGACAGTGACTCCGGCCTCCGGAACGTGAAGTCGTAGCCCACCATTCCCTCGGCACCCATCAGCTCCACCGAGAACTCGGTCACCTTCTTGTTGAACTCGGCCAGCATCAGCTTCGCGATCGAACCCTCAGGGCCGGGGTTGCCCGCCTTCGCCGCCTGGGCGCCGCGCATGTTGGTGAGGCGCAGGGCCTCGCTCTTGCAGAACAGCTGCATCAGGGTGTCCTTGTGCGCCGCGCTGCGCTGGGCGGCCGGGATGTCGTTCCACAGCCTGATGGCGTCGTCAATCGGTCCACGACGCTTCGCGTTGCCGCCGCCACCGCCACCGATGGCGGAGCGCTCGTTCATCAGCGTGGTGAGCGCCACGCGCCACCCCTCGCCGACCTCGCCGATGCGGTGTGCGTCGGGCACGCGCGCATCAGTCATGTACACCTCGTTGAACTCGGCCTCGCCGGTGATCTGGCGCAGCGGGCGCACCTCCACGCCGGGTGCACGCATGTCGAGTGCAAAGTAGGTCATGCCCTTGTGCTTGGGCTGGTCGGGGTCGGTGCGAGTGACCAGCATCCCCCAGTCGGCGAGGTGGGCGAGCGTGTTCCACACCTTCTGGCCGTTCACCACCCACTCCTCGCCGTCGCGCACCGCGCGCGTGCCGAGGCCCGCGAAGTCGGAACCCGCGCCGGGCTCGCTGAACAGCTGGCACCAACGCTCCTCGCCGGTGAACATCGGCCTCAGGAAGCGCTTCTTCACGTCCTCGCTGCCGTGCGTGACGATCGTGGGTCCGGCCAGGGCAATGAAGAATGTTGCGGGGTCCTGCGGTGCGGCGCCGGCCTTGCGCAGCCTTTCCTCCACCACGCGGTTCAGTTCGGGACGCAGGCCGAGGCCGCCGTGGCCCTCGGGGAAGTGCACCCACGCGAGACCGTGGTCGAACCGTGCGCCGCGGAACGCGGTGTTGTCGGACTTCTTCGGGTCGTGCTCGGCGAGGAGTGCATCGATCGCCTTCTCGACACGGGAGAGTTCGTCGGTTGCCATGTTGCTAGTGCTCCTAGAGGATCCTGTAGATGTCGTAGTCGACCGTGCCCTGGCCGGGGGAGCCCACGGCGACGGCCTGCACGCTGTTCAGCCATGCATAACGCTCATCTCCCGTCTCGAACAACGGTGCGGTGGTGATGCGCGGCCCGTTCTCGCCCGGCGCCATGATGCCCTTGTAGAACACGTGGATCGCCGCGCCGTCGGAGGTCTGGATGAGCGCCCGCACGTCGAGGCGGGCTGACCCGTCGGCGCGCATCGTCAACCAGTCGGCGCCGAGGTGCGCAACGGTGCCGTTCACCTTCGGACCGGTCACCGTTCCGCCGTTGATGCCCACGATCACCCGCGTTCCCTGGGGGCCGCCTGGCACCACCGCGGGCGCGTCGAGGGTTGCGTGCATGTGGAACAGGAACTCCACGTTCAGTGCTGTGACGTCGCTCATGGGCGCTCACACTAGGGCTGGCGGGCTCCCCGCCCGAAAGCGACGGCGCCGGGGGAATGCCGGCCGGTCACCTGCCCCGCAGGGCGGCCACCACGGGGGCCATCTCCTCGATGTTCTGGGCGCCGACGATGAAGTAGCTGAACCCCCACCGCTCACGTGACGCGAGAATCTGCTCCTGGATGGCCGAGACGCTGCCGAAGAGTCCGAAGGGGGAGTCATCGATCAGCTCACCGGGGATCTTGAACATCCCCGCCACACCGTCCACGAAGCCCTTCCGGTCGTCGGTGACCTTGACGAAGAAGTTGCGGATGTTCATCTCGATCCGCTCGAGGCGGTGCGCCCCCGCGGCGGCGACGATGGCCACCTTCTCGTCGACTGCGGCCGACGTCATCGAGGAGACTGCATCAACTCCCACGACACCGGCTGCCATCGTGCCGTTGACGCCGATGATGTCGGCCTCGCGCGCCGCGATGGAGAGCACCCTCTTGCCGCCGCCGCCGATGAGGATCGGTGGGCAGGGCTGCTGCACGGGCCTGGGGAAGGCCACGTGGTCGGTGATGACGTAGTGGTCGCCCGAGAAGGAGAACTTCTCGCCCGACATGCAGCCCTTGATGACGGCGAGACCCTCGACGAACCTGTCGATGCGCACCTTGGGTGAGTCATACGGGATGCCTGACTGCTCGTAGTCGCTGATCATCCATCCGGCACCGAGACCGATCTCGACGCGCCCGTCCGACAGCACGTCCATCGTGGAGAGTTCCTTCGCGAGCACCAGTGGGTGCTTGTAGTCGTTGTCGAACACGAGTGCCCCCACCCTGAGCGTGGTGGTGGCGTTCGCCGCGGCCATCAGCGCCGGCATGGGTGCGAGCTGGGGCGTGAAGTGGTCGGGCATGGTGAGCACATCGAACCCGTTCGCCTCCGCGCGACGCGCGAGCTCGGCCCACGAGCGGGCATCAGGCGCGGAGTCGACCTGGACCCCGAAGCGGAACGGGCGGACGGGAAATGCGCTCATCAGGCGAGAGTACTGCTGAGGGTGCCGCAGTGACGGCCCGTCCCGTGCCGCCACAACTACCGTGACCGAGGTGAACAAGCGTGCGTCGTGGCTCCTGCGCGCAGGAATCACCGTTGTCGCCGGGTCGCTGTTCGTGTCGGCGGCACTCGTGGGTGCGGCACCGCAGGTGTGGGCCGTGCTGAATGCCCATGACCAGGACCCCGTCGATCTGCCGGCCTTCAGCGGTCTCGCAACCCGCACCCGCATCCTCGATGTCAATGACCAGCAGATCGGCGTGTTCGAGTTCGAGAACAGCCAGCCCGTGTCGATCGAGAACGTCCCCGACGCGGTGGTGGGGGCACTGCTCGCGGTGGAGGACAGCGGCTTCGAGCGCCACAAGGGGGTGAACCTGCGGTCCCTCGTGCGGGCGGCACTTGCCAACTTCCGTTACGAGAGCGGCAGGCAGGGTGCCTCCACGATCACGCAGCAGGTGGTGAAGAACGAGTACCTCGCGGGTCTCCCGCGCGACGGCCGTTACAAGATCCTCCAGGCGCGCTACGCCGTGATGCTGGAGAAGCAGGTGCCGAAGGCAAAGATCGTCGAGAGGTACCTGAACACCGTGTACTTCGGCAACAACGCATACGGCATCCAGGCTGCAGCGGAGGTCTACTTCGGTGCGCAGGTCTCCGGGCTCACGCTCGCCCAGGCGGGGTTCCTCGCGGGCATGGTGCGCGCACCGTCCACGTATGACCCCGTGCGCCGGCCCGAGCAGTCGCGCCGGCGGTTCCGCCAGGTGCTCGACCGTTTCGTGCAGACCGGTCTGATGCAGCGTGACCAGGCCGACCGCACGCTCACAGACTTCGAGATACCCGAGACCGTCGGCACCACCACGGCCAGGGGGACCTCGCGCACCTACATCAGCGAGATGGTGCGCGACTTCCTTCTGAACAAGAGCACCGTGCTGGGTGCCACCTATGCAGAACGGTTCAACGCCCTCTACCGCGGCGGTCTCACCATCAGGACCACCATCGATGCCAGGATGCAGGCGAAGGCCGTGAAGGCCGTGAAGGAGCGTCTCCCCGAGAACCGCACGGGCATCGAGGCATCGCTCGTGTCGGTCGACACCCTGACCGGTGCGGTGCGGGCGTTGGTCGGCGGGCCGGGCTTCGAGCCGGGCCGCAACGAGGTCAACCTTGCGTTGCGCCGCCGCCAGACGGGATCCAGCGTGAAGATGTTCATCCTCTCGGCCGCACTCGACGCCGGGGTGGAGGGCACCGACCTCATCGACGGCACCATGCCCTGCAGGTTCCCGAACCCCGGGAACCCCGACGAGCCGTTCGTGCTGACGGAGGGGGTGAGCAAGCCGCTCACCACGCTCGCCGAGCAGACGTGGCTGTCGATCAACTGCGCGTATGCACGGCTCGCCCAGATCGTGGGGCTCAACCGCATGCCGCCGCTCGTGTACCGCATGGCGGGGTCGGCGTACCTGCGGCCCGAGATCTTCAAGATCCAGCCGTATGCCAGCTTCTCGACCGGGGCGAACGAGTTGAGCGCGCTCGACATGGCCGCTGGCGGTCAGACCATCGCGAACGGGGGAGTGCACGCCGAGCCGTTCTTCATCGAGGGCATCACCGACAGCTTCGGCAACGTGCTCTACACGCACACGCCTGTGACCTACCAGGCAATGCGCAAGGAATCAGCCGAGAAGGCGGTGGCGATCCTGAAGCAGACCCTCATCCGTGGCACCGCGCGGCGCACGCCGCTCGAGGGTGACCGTCCGGCGGCAGGCAAGACCGGCACGCAGGACGAGAACACCAACGCGTGGTTCGTCGGTTTCACCCGCCAGCTGGCCACTGCGGTGTGGGTGGGCGACCCGAAGGGGTACACGCCGATGGTGGGAATCCCCGAGTTCGTCAAGAACGGTGTGGACAGGGTGCAGGGTGCCACGTACCCGGCGCGCATCTGGAAGCAGTACATGGACGCCGCACACGACGGTGTCGACCCTCTCGACTGGGATGCCCCGCCGGCACCCACACGCAACCAGTACCGCCTGTACCTGCCCGGCGTGGACTGCACGGCCGAGCTGGTGTCGGGACGGTTGCCGCGTGCGCTGACCGGCCCCGTGAACACGGTCGCCCCCACGGTGCCCGTGACCGCCGCACCGGCGGCAACGAGCCCGACCACGACTCTTGCCGTGCCGGGTGCCACGGTGCCGGGTGCCACGTCGACGGTCACCACGGCTCCTCCGTCCGGGCCCGCCGTGCGCATCACCGACCCCGGCACGACCATCGCACCCGAGATCACCGACCCCACCGTGCCGGTGACCGGTGCCGACCCGCTGCGCACGCTCGTGTACGACTGCGCGAAGGGCGTGCCGAAGTCGGTGCGCGTGGTGCCGTGACCGGCTCCCTAGCCTGACCCCGTGGTTCTCTGGTTCGTCGGCACGGCGTTCGCCGCCGTGTGGTTCGTGTTCCGTGACCCTCGGTTCGACCTGCGCATGCTCGCGCTCGGCGCGCTCCTGCCCGACATCGTCGATGTGTGGAGCGGCGGCACCTGGGTGATGCACTCCGTGACGGCGAGCGTGACCGTCCTCGCGCTCGTGATGTTCGCCACGCGCGGCCGCAGACCCTCGCGGCCGATGCTGCTCGCGGTGCCGATCGGCATGTTCATGCACCTGGTGTTCGACGGGGTGTT
Organism: Acidimicrobiales bacterium; assembly: GCA_046091145.1. Taxonomy (GTDB): domain Bacteria; phylum Actinomycetota; class Acidimicrobiia; order Acidimicrobiales; family Ilumatobacteraceae; genus UBA2093. Next base: position 6,976 of record JBJTBF010000043.1, read on the forward strand.
CGCACGCACCACGGCGTTCTGGTGGCCGTTTGCCGGCACGGGCTTTGGCACCGACAGGCTGCCCTCGTTCGACCGCGGCTGGTGGAACGTGCCCCTCGAGATCGCCGGTGCGCTGCTCGCAATGTGGGTCGTGCGCACCTCGCGTGCCGCCGCTGCGCCGGCGGGGGGCCGCCACGGCGACGGGGCAGCGACATGCTGATCCTCGTGCGACACGGCCGCACCGTGGTGAACGCCGGGGGGAGGCTGCAGGGCAGGGTGGACACCGTGCTCGACGAGGTCGGCCGAGAACAGGCCCGTCTCGCGGGCGAGCACCTGCGCGCACGGTTCCCCGGGGCGACGGTGATCAGCAGCCCGCTCGCCCGTGCGGTGGAGACCGCGGGGGCGGTGTCGGATGATGTCACGGTGGACGGGAGATTCGTGGAGCTCGACTACGGCGACTGGGACGGACTGCGGATGAACGAGGTGCCGGCCGAGCGATGGCGCGCGTGGCGCGACGATCCCCACCTGCGTCCGCCGAACGGCGAGACGCTCGCAGAGCTCGATGCACGTGTCCGGCCCGCACTGGTGGAACTGGTCGAGGCGGCACGAACAGGACACGTGATCGTGGTGTCGCACGTGTCGCCGATCAAGAGCGCCGTCACCTGGGCACTCGGCGCCGGCCCGGAGATGACATGGCGCATGTCGCTCGACCGGGCCTCGATCTGCACGGTGGCCATCGGGCCGAACGGTCCCGCGCTCGTGAGCTTCAACGAGACCCATCACCTCATGGGTGTCGAGCGCTGAACCTCCCCGTGGAGGGCCGGCCGCCGGCGGTGCAAGACTCGTCCGTGATGCTGCACAGGGAGATGAACCTCCGCGAGACCATTGCGCACCTGGTCCGGACCGAGCGCGAGGCCCAGAGCCGTTTCCGGGTGGGCTCACCGTGCCGCTTCGTCCGGGCCCTCGACGTGTTCGTGCATATCCTCGTCCCGGAGGTCATCGAGAACCTTGCACCGGGTGTTGCGCGGTACCTCCGGCGGACAAGCCCGCGCTGGGGCCGGTCGTGGCGCGAGTGGTGACAACACCCTGGTCGGGCAACGCACACGCGAACAAGGTGCGGGGCCGCGGGGAGGGCCGGTGACGGTGAGCCATTCTGTAAGCGGGATTCTGTGCCCACTTGCGTGGGTGGTGACCATCCATCTGCGCGGCCTACCCGGGGGTTGCCTTGCGGCGGGCGGGCAGCCCGCCCCCTGCTTGGCCTTGCTTCCGGTGGGGTTTGCCTAGCCACACGCATCACTGCGCATGCTGGTGCGCTCTTACCGCACCGTTTCACCCTTGCCAGTGACGTTTCCGTCCATCGGCGGTTTGCTCTCTGTTGCACTGTCCGTCAGGTTCCCCCGACCCGGCTCGCGCCGGCACCGTGCCCTGTGAAGTCCCGACTTTCCTCAGTGCGTATCCGCACCGCGGTCACCCGAATGACTCACCGTCGCGGACGAGTGTACGGACGCACGGCGCCGCGGGCGAGGGTGATACGTACCCGACCCGACGGAAGACCGTCCCGAAACGGCTGCGGGTTCAGTACTCGAGGCTGTTGAGGCTCGGGGTCACCATCGACAGCGTGGTGCGCGCACCGGCGTCGTTGGGGTTCCCGACGGTGACGTCGAAGGCCGAGAGCGAACCGAAGGCGGTGGGCAGGGTGGCCACGAGCGCCGCACCGTTCTCGTCCACGCCGGGCACGATGCCGGCTGAGCCGGGCCTGATCAACTGCGCGGTGGCGGCCGAGTGCTGCGACGGGGCAACCGAGAGGCTCATCATCGCCGAGCGAAGAGCGGGCTCGCTCGTCCACGCCACGAATGCCTGGTACGTGGCGGCCACGACAGCCTCGAGTGCGTGCACGAACACGAGCACATCGTCGGCGGCAGTGTCGCTGTCGGCGATCAACGAGGTGGCGGTGTCGACGTAGTTGGCCATCATGCGGGTGTTCGGGCGGGTCACGCTCCTCCCGCCGCGGGCCGCCACGAGCGGCGCGATCGCGGTGATGTTGGCACGGTGGGCCGACACGTAGACGTCGATCGCCGCCCTGGTGGTGTCGTTGGCCTTCGATGTGATCGTGTCATGGGTAAGCGCCGCGACGGCAAGTTGCTCCACCGACTCTGCGGTGCGCAGGAGCACCACGTCGGAGACGTGCGCCTCGGGGAGTGCGGTGGTGGCCGGGGCCTCACCGACGCGCGCGAGACCGGAGTGCTCGCTGCCGCACGCGGCGAGGATCACGCCTGCCGCAGCGGCGGCCCCGCCGTTCAGGATCAGGGAGCGTCTGCTGATTCGGTCGTTCATCGTGGTGTCCTGCTTCCTGTCGATGCTCGGGCTCACAGCGGCGCCGGCTCGGCGAGGGACTGCACGGTGCCGGTTGCCGACACCTGGAGAGCGCCGATGTGTCGCGCCTCGGCGGTGACGATCGAGGCAACGAGGGTCGCGGCATCGAGGCCCGCCACCGAGCCCATCGCCGTCACGTGTGCATCCACGGTTGCGCGTTCGTGGCCTGCGAGCTCGCGGGCCACCCGTGAATACCCGCTGCCGGTGAGTGCAAGTGCCGTTCCCGGCGCGGCCACGGCGTCTCGACCGAGGTACGCAGCGAGTGCCTGCACGTACGCGAGGTGGTGGGAGTGGATCAACTCGAGTGCTGCGAGGTCGTCACCGCTAGTCCCCGCGAGCGCTGCCTCGTAGGTGGCCACCATGTCGGCCTCCCGGGCGATGAGCGTGTTGATCACGGGGATGTCTGCACCGGTGCGGTGCGGGGGTGAAGTGGTCGTGGGGGAGGCGCCGGTGTCTGCTGCAGAGGCACGCGATGCGACGGCGATTGTCGCACCTGCCGCGAGCAACGAGGAGAGGACACCGCGGCGGGTCCTGTGGGTGGTGCCTGTGATCTCCGGGGTGGTTTCGTCCACGAGGGGTGTCCTTTGGTTCTCTCGGGTTCTGACGCCGTCCAACACTAGAAGTCCAGTGAGGACAAGGCAGGTATCCACGACCGCGCACGCGACACGGCCTGCACCCAGTCTGACCTCGGGATGCCCGGTTCGCCCAATGGCTCGACGGTGCGGTGACCCGCGACGACCGCGCACGATTCGTGGAGACCGCCCCAGTGCCCCGCCGCAACGGCGGCAAGAAGGCCTGCGCCGAGCGTGGTGGCCTCCGTGACGGGTGACACAGTCACCGGCCGGCCCGCTGCGTCGGCGAGGGCCTGCACGAACGTGGAGTTGCGGCTCATGCCGCCGTCGATGCTGACGGTGCCGATGTCGAGGCCGGAGTCTCGTTCTGCCGCCTCAATGAGGTCGACGCCCCGGTGTGCGACACCCTCGAGCACGGCGCGAACCACGTGTGCGCGTGTGGTGCCGCGGGTGATGCCGAGCATCGTCCCCCGTGCGCCGTAGTCCCAGTGCGGGGTGCCGAGACCGAGGAGTGCGGGCACGTACACCACGCCGCCCGTGTCGGGAACCGATGCCGCGACTGCTTCGGTGTCGGCGGCGGACGCGATCATGCCCATGTCGTCGCGCAGCCACTCGATGTTCGTTCCCGCCGACAGCATCACGGCCTCCACGCCGTAGTGGGTGGTGTTCGCATCGCTGTGGGCGACGATCGGAAAAGTCCCGCCGGTGCTGCGGTTGCCGTGCGTCGGGGTCGTCGTGCCGGTGTAGAGATCGAGCATGCCCCCCGTGCCGAAGGTGATCTTCGCGCGGCCGGGTGAGATGCATCCTTGGCCGACCATCGATGCCTGTTGGTCGCCGGCCAGTGCCGTGATGGGCGGCGCGCCGGGGAGATCCACTGCGTCGGCGCAACGACCCATGGTGGGAACGATGGTGGGCAGCTGGTGCAGATGAAGCCCGAGTGCGGCGACCGTGGACGGGTTCCATTCGGTTCCCGAGGCTGTGGTGAGTCCGGTGACGGCGGCATTCGTTCGGTCGGTGACGTGCGCCGCCCCGCGCGACAATCGCCAGGTGATCCAGGTCTCCACCGTCCCGAAGAGAATGTCGTCGTCGGCGCGTGCCGCGGGGTCGGCGACATGGTTCGTGAGCAGCCATGCGATCTTCGTCGCGGTCTGGTTCGGCGCGAGAGCGAGACCGTGCTCGGCCCGGGCCATCATGCACTCGCCGACCGTGCGGAGGTCCTGCCAGCCGATGGCGGGCCCGATCGGCATGCCGGTGGACCTGCGCCATCCGATTGCCGAGGCGCGCTGGTTCGTGATGCCGACGCAGTCGACGGGCCGGCCGTTCATTGCCGCGCTCGACACCCGCAGCACCGCGTCGTACATGGCGGCCGCATCGAACTCGACGAGCCCGCCCGCGGGCGACTGCGGTGCGAACTCCTCGTGGTGGAGGTCGGTCACCGACGCATCGTCGTTCACCACGGCGGCACGGAGGCCGCTCGTGCCGATGTCGATGACGAGTGCCCTCACAGACCGAGTTTCCCCGGGTTCAGGATGCCCTGCGGGTCGAGTGCCTTCTTGACCGCGCGCAGCACGTCGAGACCGTTGCCGAGGGCCGCGCGCACGAAGCCTGCCCGGCTGAGACCGACGCCGTGATGGTGCGAGAGGCTGGCGCCCGCCGCGATCGCGGCGTTCTGGCCGCGCTCCCACATCGCGAGGTACGTGGCCTCGAACTCCTCCGCCGGCGGGTTGGCCGCGAACGTGAAGTAGACGCATGCCCCCTCGATGTAGCTGTGGGAGAGATGGCACGTCGCGGCCCGGGCATGGGGAACCGACAGCATCGCGGACTCCACCTGCTCCACCACGGCATCGAGCGTCGCCCAGTTCGCGGCGACCTCCATGGTGTCGACCACGTAGCCCTTGCGGGTGAGTGCCTGCAGGCCGCTCGTGTCGTTGCGGTGGTGCATCCACTTCTCGACGAGTCCGTCATCGAGGACGCGGGCGCCGAGCGCGAGGGCAGCGTCGTGCACCGTCGTCATCGCCGCATCGACGACCGCCTCGGACCCCTCGTCCAACACGAGCAGCGCGGCCTCGGTTCCGTCACCACCGTGCGAGCGCTTGCTCTCCGCGCCGTCGTACAGCCTCAGCACCGCCGGCGTTGCCCCCGCGCGGACGGCGCGTCGGCATGCCTCGAAGCCGTCCGACAGGTTCGCGAACGAGTACGCCGCCCTGCGCTCCACCTCGGCCACGGGGTGGGCCCGCAGCCACACACGCGTGATGACACCGAGTGTTCCCTCGCTGCCGAGGAACAACTGGTTGAGGTCCGGCCCGACCGCAGCGGCCGGCGCACCGCCCGTGCGGACGACCGTGCCGTCGGCCGTCACGACCTCGAGACCGTGCACGATGTCCTCGATCTTGCCGTACCGAGTGGAGTACTGGCCCGCGCCGCGGCATGCCACCCATCCGCCCACAGTGCTGATGTCGAATGACTGGGGGAAGTGGCCGATGGTGAGACCCTCGGCGCGCACAGCGTTCTCGAGGTCCGGCCCGAACGTGCCGGCGAGTGCGCAGACGATCCCCGACACCGCGTCGATCGACTCGATGCCCTGCATCGCGCCCATGTCGAGCGCGACACCCCCGTTCAGGGGAATCGCCGCACCGCACACACCGCTGCGCCCGCCCGACGGGGTCACTGCGATGCCGCGGCCGTTGCACAGTGCGAGCAGGCGCGACACCTCCGCGGTGGAGGTCGGCCGGCACACGACCGCGGGAATCTGCGGTACGCGACCCTCGAGGGACCAGCGCATGGCGAGCGGCCACCAGTCGCGACCGTGCTCGGCCCGTGTGCCGTGGTCGGTGTCGGTCGCGCAGACGGCCGAGATGGCGGCGACCGTGTCGGCATCGAGGGGAGGTGCCGCGGGGTAGTGGCTGGTCGCATCGGCTGCCGACGGCACGACCTCGATCGGCGGAGTTGCCGCGGTGTCGAATCTGTTGCTCATGGGTTCACCCCTTGCTCGAGGCGATGAACTCTTCCTCGGTCACGAGTGCGGCGGCCTCCTCGCGCGCGCACTCGTCGACGAACGCGGCGACCTGGCGCTGCTCCTCGTCGCTGCTCCACCTGAGATGCGGTGCGACCAGTGCGGCCACCTGTTCTGCCGCGGCGCGCGTCGCGCGACGGTCGAACAACCGCGCCCTCGTGCGGCGCGTGAGGATGTCATCGAGCGTCACCGCCATCTCGCGGGTCACCGCCCACACCGCCTCGACGGCGAGATAGGGGAGCCCGGGCACGAGCTCGCGGCCGAGCGAGGGGTCGGCGTCGATCATGCGTTGCAGTTCGGGTGCGTCGGTCCCGTGGCGGGAGTGCAGGTGCGCCGCGTGGGTTCCCGACGAGGTGGCACGTGCGGTCGCCCCGTGGAGGGGCAGTGTCTTCGTGCGGCACCGGTTCGAACGGCCGAGAAGGGTCTCCGCCTGGTCGATCGTGTCCTCGGCCATCTCGCGGTACGTGGTGAGCTTCCCGCCGGTCACCGTGACCACCCCGGAGCCCGACACCGAGACCTTGTGACGGCGACTGAGGTCGGCGGTGCGGCCGGCCTCGCCCCCCGTGGCCTTCACGAGCGGGCGCAGGCCGGACCACGCGCCGGTCACGTCGTCGATGGTCACGCCGGTGGTGACGCTGGCGTTCAGGGCGTCGAGCACGTACTGGATGTCGTCGCGCGTGCACTGTGGGTCGTCGACGGGGCCGTCGTACGCGGTGTCGGTGGTGCCCACGTAGGTGTAGCGGAAAGTTCCGTCACCCTTCGGCACCCACGGCACCACGAACAGGCTGCGTCGGTCGCGCGGGACGGGGATCACCACCGCGATGTCGTTGCGCACCTTCTCCCACGGCACCGTGAGGTGCACGCCCTTGGCGGGCTGGATGGTGTCGGGGTGCACCCTCTCATCGAGCGCGCGGACATCGTCCGACCACACGCCGGCGGCGTTCACCACCACGCGCGCACGTGCGGTGAACTCGCGGCCGGTCAGGGTGTCGCGCAGGCGCACCACGTGGCCGCCCTTCGACCCGGTCATCGACACCACCGCGCATCGGTTCGCCACCACGGCCCCGCGGTCAGCCGCGGTGCGCGCGACGGTGAGGCACAGGCGTGCATCGTCGGCCTCGGCGTCGAAGTACAGGTAGGCCGACGACAGCCGGCGCGAGTCCATGGTGGGGAAGTGGGCGATGGCTGCCTTTGCGCGCAGCCTGCGGTGGATGCGTCCGATGCGCCAGCCTCCGGTGAGGTCGTACATCCACATTGCCGAGCCGAGTGCGCGGGCAATCTTGCGCGACACCACGCTGTCCTTCGTGAGGATGGGGATCATGAACGGCAGCACCTTCACCAGGTGCGGAGCGTTCCTGCGGAGCCGCTTGCGTTCGTGCAGTGCCTCGTACACCAGGCGCACGTCGCCCTGCTGCAGGTAGCGGAGGCCACCGTGCACGAGCTTCGAGGATTTCGACGACGTGCCGGAGGCGAAGTCGTCCCGTTCCACGAGGGCGACGGTCCAGCCGCGCGACACCGCATCGAGTGCTGTGCCGACGCCTGTGATGCCGCCTCCCACCACGAGCACGTCGAAGGAGCCGTCGTCGAGTTGCGCGATCATGGAGTCACGCCCGAAACTCATCGACTGTGGAGCGGACGTCATTGCCGACGAGCCTAGGGGCCGGCACCGGCGGGCCACGGAGCGCGCCGGTGCAGCGGTCATGACACGAACGCACGACACCGGCCACCCGTTGTACGTGGACGAGTCCGACACCCGCACCGAGATTGCGCGGGTGACCGACGTGTGCCTTGCGTGCGGTGCATGCGCCGGGATGTGCGGGGTGTTCGGGGTGCTGTTCGCCGTGGGCGGCCGGCGCGGCGAGGGAGGCCTCTTCGTGCCTGACGAACAGGACCGCATGGTGCCCGGCTGCATCCAGTGCGGGCTCTGTGTGGCCTCCTGCCCCCACACCGCGGGCCCGCTCGGGGTGGACATGCCCCGCACCATGCTGCGTGCCGGCGCGATGCTGCGGGCCACCGGCCAGTGGGGCCTGCGCCGTCGGTGGGAGGCCTTCCTCGCCGGGCGCCGCGGGATTGGCGCCGTGTGACCCCCGACACATACGATTGAGGCAGGTTCAGTCCCTTTCCCGGGCCTGGACTTCCCTTCGGGGGCGGGGGACGCCCTCTCCAATCGGGGGGTTGGAACATGGGGAGCGGACCGGAGAACACGTGGCGGAACCGGGGGGCCTGCAACGGCCTCGACCCGTCCATTTTCTTTCCCGAGTCGGACGACGACAGCGACGAGGCGAAGTCGATCTGTGCCGAGTGCCCGGTGCGCATCTCGTGCCTCGAGCACGCGTTGTCAGTGCGTGAGAAGGACGGCGTGTGGGGCGGCACCACGGAGAAGGAACGCCGCCGCATCATCCGCCAGCGCAGACGCACGGCCTGACCGTTGTCCTAATCATTCGTCGGGGCGCGGGTCGCACAGGGATACTTGACCCGTGGCGAGCGAGCACGAGTTCATGGGTTGGCCGGCAGTGCTCGGCCGTCTCCTCGACGGGCATGACCTCACGTCCGACGAGGCCGCGTCCGCGATCTCGGAGATCCTGAGGGGCGACGCGACCGCGTCGCAGATGACCGCCTTCATCGTGGCGATGAAGGCCAAGGGCGAGACCTCGGCGGAACTCGAGGGGATGCTCCACGCGGTGCGCGCCGCCGGCAACAGGGTGTCACTACCGGCCGACGTTGCCGCCCGTGCCATCGACATCGTCGGGACCGGCGGCGACCGGAGTCACTCCGTGAATGTCTCGACCATGGCCGCCCTGGTCGTGGCGGGCGCCGGCGTGCCGGTGTGCAAGCACGGCAACCGTGCTGCGTCGTCGAGGTGCGGCTCGGCCGACGTGCTCGAGGCAGTCGGCGTCGCGGTCGAACTCGACCCGGTCGGCGTGGAGGACTGCATCGCGCGTGCAGGTTTCGGCTTCTGTCTCGCGGCCCGCTTCCACCCGGCATTCCGTTACACCGGTCCGTCGCGACGTGAGATCGGTATACCGACGGTGTTCAACCTGCTCGGACCCATGGCGAACCCGGCATCGGTCCGGAACATGCTCGTCGGGGTCGCGTTCCCCGGCCTGATGGACAGGATGGCCACGGCGCTCGCCTCCCGCGGTGTGTCGAGTGCGTGGGTCGTGCACGGTCACGGCGGACTCGACGAACTCGCGGTCAGCGGTCCGAACAAAGTGCACGTGCTCCGTGACGGCGTGGTGAGCCGGTTCGAGATCGACGCGAAGGACTTCGGCATCGCCAGGTCCTCCGTCGATGACGTGCGCGGCGGCGATGCAGCCGACAACGCTGCCGCACTCCGCGCGATGCTCGAGGGGGCGAAGGGGCCGGTGCGCGACATCGTCACGTTCAACGCCGCGTGTGCACTGCACGTCGCCGGCGTGGCCTCCGACATCACCGACGGACTCGACAGGGCCCGTGCATCGATCGACTCCGGCGCCGCCGGCGAGGTGCTCGCCGCGGTGGTGCGGGTGAGCACCGAGAACGCCGCACGGATGGAGGGCTGATGGCGGTCGTCAGGGTGCCGGCGACGTCGGCGAATCTCGGTCCGGGCTTCGATGCCCTCGGTATGGCGTTCTCGTTGCATGCCGACGTGGGCATCGACGGGACGGACCCGGTGCCCGACGGCGGGAAGGTCGCCGAGGCGACGCACCCTGCGCAGGTCGCGTTCGAGCGAGCGGGCGGCCGGGGCCGGGTGTGGGTGCGCAACGAGATCCCCATGGGCCGTGGGCTCGGGTTCTCGGGTGCGGTGCGCATCGGGGGAATCGCCGCCGCCGAGGCGCAGGCCGGTGGCGGCATGTGGGACAAGTCAACCTCGCGTGCCCTGGAGATCGGCACCGAGCTGGAGGGCCATGCAGACAATGTGGCTGCATCGTTGCTCGGCGGGGTGGTCGCAACGGCATCGGGCCGGGCGGTGCGGGTGCCGATGAACCTCGATGTCGAGTTCGTCGTGTGGGTGCCGTCATTCGCCACCAGCACGAACGAGTCGCGACGTCGTATCGGCGACATGCTGTCGCTCGCGGACGCCGTGTTCAACATCGGCCACACGGCCCTGCTCGTGGCGGCGATCGCCTCGGGCGATGCGTCCGTCCTCGGTGAGGCCGTCCGTGACCGCATCCACCAGGACATCCGTTTCGGTCTCGCTCCCGCCTGCCGCAATGCACTCGATGCCGGTCTGGGGGCGGGGGCACTGTGCGGATGGTTGTCGGGTTCGGGTCCCACCGTGGCGTTCGCCTGCGCGCCGGGCAGTGCCTCCTCCGTGGGTGCGGCCCTCCCCGGGGATGCGTCCGTCCGCACCGTGCGGGTCGACCTCGAGGGTGCCAGGGTCCTCTGACGACCTTCCCTGTCACACCCTTGCGGCACCGTGGGGACATGACACGTGAGCAGCACACCAACGAACAGTTCGGGCCGGGCGACGTCCCGGTTCTCATGATCTCCTGCGACACCTGCGTCATGCAGAACACCGACGCATGCACCGACTGCATGATGAACGTGCTCTGCGGCAACGACAACGGTGCGGTCATCCTCAGCCTGCAGGAACTGCGCGAGGTGCGCATGCTCGCACGGGCCGGTCTGGTGCCTACGCTTCGGCACCGTGCCGTCGGCTGACCGGATACCCCGCAACCCGAAACTGGTCCCCGCAGACGCGCCGTCGGGCGCGCGGTACCTGAACGAGCTGACCGATCTGGCGCACGCCGCCGGCCTCGAACGTTTCGGTGCGGCGCCTGCTGCACCTCTCCTGCGCGCGAGGGCCGAAATGACCCGGCGTGTCGCCGCCGGCCTCGTGGGCGACATGCGCTTCACCTACAACAACATCGAGCGTGCCACCGACCCTGGCGCGCTGGTGCAGGGTGCGCGCACCGTGCTGGTCGGTGCCATGACCTACGACCTCGTGGCGAACGACCCGCAGCCGGACGGCCCCACTGCCAGGGTCGCAAGGTACGCGTGGCTCGACCACTATGCGGAGCTGAAGAGACGTCTCACCGTGGTCGCCGGCCGTCTGCGCACCGACGGGCACCGTGCCGTCGTGTTCGCCGACGACAACTCCATCGTCGACCGCGAGGTCGCCTCCCTCGCGGGCATCGGCTGGCACGGGAAGAACGCGAACATCCTCGTGCCCGGTGCGGGCAGCTTCTTCGTGCTCGGCTGCATCGTCACCACTGCCGACTTGCCCGTCGCGACACCCGTGCAGGACGGCTGCGGAACGTGCGACAGGTGCATCCCTGCGTGCCCCACCGGGGCGATACCCCGGCCGGGCGTGATCGATGCGAACAGGTGCCTGTCGTGGCTGCTGCAGAAACCCGGGGTGTTCCCGCGGGAGCACCGGGTGGCACTGGCCGACCGCATCTACGGGTGCGACGACTGCCAGTCCGCATGCCCGTTCACGAGACGCCGTCCACCCGCAGAGACCGCCGCCGTCACGGAGTCCGCCGTCGACGTGCTCGCACTGCTGGCCGCCGACGACCGGGAGGTGATGCGTCGTTGTGACAGATGGTGGGTGCACGAACGGGACGCAACGTGGGTGCGCCGCAACCTGCTGGTGGTGCTGGGCAACACCGGCGACCCCTCCGACCCGCGCGTGGGCGGTGCCCTTGCCTCGGCCCTGGAGGACGCGCGACCAGTGGTGCGCGCGCATGCGGTGTGGGCGGCGGCACGGTTGGGTCTGCACCACCTGCTTCCCGTTGCCGACCCCGACCCACTGGTGGCGGACGAGCTCGCGCATCTGCCACCCTTGCGGGAGCCCTCATGAGACATCTCCTCGTCACCAACGACTTCCCGCCGAAGATCGGCGGCATCCAGTCGCTCATGTGGGAGTGGTGGCGGCGGCTCCCCGCCGGGTCGTTCACCGTGCTCACGAGCCCGCACGAGGGCGCGGCGGAGTTCGACGCACAGCAGGCCTTCCGTCTCGAACGCACCCGTGAGCCCGTGCTGCTGCCGCACCCGTGGATGGTGCAGCGCATCAACACGCTCGCGCGTGAGACGGGTGCCGACTTCGTGGTGCTCGACCCCGCGCTTCCGCTGGGGCTCGTGGGGCCGTCACTGGACCTGCCGTACATGGTCGTGCTGCACGGTGCCGAGGTCACGGTGCCGGGCCGGCTGCCCGTGTCGCGTCAGATTCTCGGTCACGTGCTGCGTGGTGCGCGCCATGTGATCGCCGCCGGTGGTTACCCCGCGCGTGAGGCGGACCATGCCGCAGGTCGTGCGCTCCCTGTCACGGTGGTGCCGCCGGGTGTCGACACGGACCGGTTCGTGCCCCTCGATGCGGCCGCCCGTTCCGCCGCGCGCCGACGCTTCGGGATCGATGACGGCGACGAGGTGGTGCTGGGGGTCAGCCGGTTGGTCACACGCAAGGGGTACGACACCGTGATCCGTGCGGTGGCGCGCCTGGCCGCCTCACGGCCTCGGCTGCGCCTCGTGATCGGCAGTACGGGCCGTGACGAGGGACGCCTGCGCCGCATCGCTGCGGAGACCGGGGCGCCGGTCACGTTCCTCGGTCGCATCGCGCACGACGACCTGCCGCTCCTGTACGGGTGCGCCGACGTGTTCGCGATGATGTGCCGCAACAGGTGGGGCGGGCTCGAACAGGAGGGCTTCGGCATCGTGTTCATCGAGGCAGCAGCCTGCGGTGTGCCGCAGATCGCCGGCGACAGCGGTGGGGCAGCAGAGGCAGTCGTGGACGGAATCACGGGCCATGTGATGGCCGACCCCACGGATGATGCGGCACTCGCCGTGCGCATCGCACGGCTCCTCGACGACGACGCAATGCGGGCCTCGATGGGTCGCGAGTCGCGGTCCCGGGCAGTCACCGGGTTCGACTACGGGGTGCTCTCCGCACGGCTCGCGGGTGTGCTGGGGGTGGACCGGTGAGCGGCGCCGCGCAACCCGGTGCACAACAGGGTGCGGCAATCGCGTCGGTGAACACCGCGCTGACCGCCGCGTTCACCGTGGCCACACTCGCGGCCGCCGTACTGTTCGACCAACCGTGGAAGGCGGTGTCGGTCGTGGTCGACCTCATGTGCTTCGGTCTCGGTGTCATTGCGTTCCTGTGGGGTTACTGGAACGCGGTCCAGCGCAGCCGCACGGAGTCGATCGGGGTCGCACAGCTGTACTTCCTGCTCGGTGACATCGTGCCCCGCACGGTTCGTGTGCGGATGAACCTGCTGCTGGCCGTGCAGGTCACGGTCGGCATCGCCGGTGCCGTCGTGCGCGGTTCGACCGACGGGCGACCCGGCAGCACGCTTGCCTTCGGCATCCTCGTGCCGATGCTGGGTCTCGGTCTGAACGGTCTGTTGGGTGCGTTCCACGGCACGTTCCCACCCCGGCAGGGCCCGGGCGCGCCGGGGGTGTCGCCGGCCGGCGACGCGAACGGGCAATATTGACCCCATGAGCGACCGCGCCGCCCAGACGACGTTGATCTTCGCGCCCCTGCAGAAGTGCTGGGACGTCGCACTCGATTTCGAGCGCTACCCCGAATGGGCCCGCGACGTGAAGGAGGCGGTCGTCCGCAGACGGGACGACCAGGGCCGTGCGTCGCTCGTGGAGTTCCGGGCGTCGGCACTCGGCCGCAGCACGCGCTACACCCTCTCGTACGACTACGCCGAGGCCCCGAACAGGCTCTCGTGGCATCTCGTCAACGGTGACATCATGCGGTCCATCGACGGTGCGTACTCCTTCGTCGAGGTCGACGGCGGAACCCAGGTCTTCTACGAGATCGAGATCGAGCTCGTCATCCCGCTGCCCGGTTTCGTGAAGCGGCGCGCCGCGCAGCGCATCCTCGACACGGTGAAGGAACTCAAGACCCGCGCGGAGTCATGACCACCATCGGCATCGATGTCGGCGGCACGAAGTGCCTGGGTGTGCTGGTCGATGCCGAAGGACGGGTTCTGCGTGAGACCCGTCAGCCCACACCCGATGCAGCGCAACTCGTCGACGTTTTGCTCGGCATCGTGGACGAACTGGGTGGGAACTGTGCCGTGGGTGTGGGGGTCCCCGGGCTCGTGACCCCCGATGGAGTCATCACTGCCTCGCCGAACCTGCGCGGTGCACTGAACGTTCCGGTGGGCCCGGGCATGAGGAGCGCGCTCGGCGGCCGGGTGCACGTGGAGAACGACGCGACTGCGGCCGCGCACGGCGAATGGATGGTGGGTGCGGCACGCGGCGCGCGTGACGCGGTTCTCGTCGCGCTGGGCACGGGTATCGGCGGCGGGATCGTGATGGGCGGCCGGCTGCACCGCGGTGCGCACGGCTTTGCCGGCGAGATCGGCCACATGACGGTGGAGGCCGACGGTGTCGAGTGCCCGTGCGGCCGGCGGGGATGCTGGGAGCGCTACGCCTCGGGGTCCGCGCTGAAGAGGATGAGCGGCGGCCGCAGCGGCGAGGATGTGGTGAACGCCGCGCGTGGGGGAGAGACGGCAGCCCTTGAGGTCGTGGATGAGTTCGCGCGGTGGGTTGCCGTGGGTGTGGCGAGTCTCACGAACATCGTCGATCCCGAGGTCGTCGTGCTCGGTGGCGGGGTGATCGATGCATGGGACGTGTGGGAGGAACCGGTGCGACGGTGGACCGACAGGTTGCTGTACGCATCGGAGCACCGGGCCAGGCCGCGCATCAAGCCTGCGTCGCTCGGCGCCTCGGCAGGTGCCGTCGGGTGCGCACTGCTCGCGCGCGACCTGACCTGAGCTGCTGCGTTCCGGTCCGCTGCGGCTTGGTCTGCAGCGACTTGACCCGTCGGGGTCAGTCGGTCGCCCAGCGCAGGGATCGTTCGACCGCGCGTCGCCATTCGTCGCGTCGACCGCTGGGTGATGACGGCTCGAAGCGTGCATCGAGGTGCCACATCGCCCCGATCTCGTCGGTGCCGGCCCACACGTCCTCGGCAAGACCGGCGAGGTAGGCGGCGCCGAGCGCCGTGGTCTCGTGGTCGACCGGTCTCAGCACCGGCACACCCAGTTCGTCCGACTGGTGCTGCAGCATCGCGTCCATCACCGATGCCCCGCCGTCGACGCGAAGTTCCGCGAGTGACACCCCGGCCGCCGAGGTCATCGCGTCGATTGCGTCGGAGGTCTGGAACACCATGGCCTCCACGACCGCGCGCGCGATGTGCGCACGGGTCGTTCCGCGCGTGATGCCCACGATGGTCCCGCGTGCGTGGGGGTCCCACCACGGGCTGCCGAGCCCGGTGAACGCCGGCACCAGGTACACCCCACCGTTGTCGGGCACCGAAGCGGCGAGCGGGCCGATGTCGGCCGATGACCCGATGATGCCGAGCCCGTCGCGGAGCCACTGGACTGCGGCGCCGGTGACGAATATCGAACCCTCGAGCGCATAAGTCGGGCCGTTGCCGAGGTCCCATGCCACGGTGGTGAGCATCCCGTCAGTCGGCTCGGGGCAGTTGGTACCCACGTTCAACAGCACGAAGCTGCCCGTGCCGTAGGTGTTCTTTGCCATGCCCCGCCGGGTGCATGCCTGGCCGAAGAGGGCTGCCTGCTGGTCGCCGGCGATGCCGGAGATCGCGGTGCCGTCGGCGAGACCGGGCACACCTCTCGTCGTGCCGATCCGTCCGCTCGAGGGCAGCACCTCCGGCAGGCACTCCTTCGGGACGCCGAGCAGGTTGCACATGTCGTTGCTCCAGCGCATCGCACGGATGTCGAAGAGCATCGTGCGGCTCGCGTTGCTCGGGTCGGTGGCGAACACTTCGCCACCGGTCAGTTTCCACACCAGCCACGAGTCGATGGTGCCGATGGCGAGATGCTCCACCGGGGGAAGGTCGCAGTTCTCCAGCATCCATGCGGCCTTGGTGCCGGAGAAGTAGGGGTCCAGCACGAGGCCGGTGGTGCGACGCACCGTGGGAAGGTGGGGGAGAAGCTCCTCGCAGCGCTGTGCGGTGCGTCGGTCCTGCCACACGATTGCCCGCGCGGAGGCATCGCCGGTGCGGCGGTCCCATGCCACCACGGTCTCGCGCTGGTTCGTGATGCCGATTGCCGCGACCGGTTCCCCGACTGCGGACGCGACCTCCGAGAGTGTCGCGACCGCGGCCTCCCAGATCTCCGCTGCGTCGTGCTCCACCCAGCCCGGTCGGGGGAAGTGCTGCGTGAACTCGCGGTATGCGGCGACGGAGGGGCGTCCGTCAGCGAACACGGCGCGGGTGCGCACACCGGTGGTTCCCGCATCGATGGCCAGCACGACACCCTTCTTCATGGTCCCTCCTGCGCGAGCGCGCGTGCGTACATTGCCACGACGGCAGAGTGAATCCCGGACGCGGACGCGATGACCTCATCGTCACGTGCCGGCCCGCCGTCGAGGGCCGACACCGTCCCGCCGGCCTCGGTGACCACCAACCGCGCGGCCATGACATCCCACGAGTGGAGACCCGCCTCGAAGTACGCATCCAGGCGACCGCAGGCGACGAAGCACATGTCGACCGAGGCCGCCCCGAGCCTGCGGATGTCGCGCACGTCGCCGGTGAGTCGCGACACGATGCGTCCCTGGCGCACACGTGTCTGCGTGTCGTAGGCGAACCCCGTCGCGAGGAGCGACTGCGACAGGTCGGTGACCGGCCGCGGGGAGATGGGCGAGCCGTTCAGGCGGGCACCCTGTCCGCGTACTGCGGTGAACATCTCGTCGAGGACCGGCACGAACACCGCGCCGACGAGCGGACCGTCGGCATCGCGGGCCCCGATCGACACCGACCACGTGGGGAGACCGTAGAAGTAGTTGACGGTGCCGTCGATAGGGTCGACATGCCACTCGACGCCGCTCGTGCCGCCGGTCGATGCACCCTCCTCGCCGACGATCGCATCGTCGGGCCGGTCGTTGGTGATGGCGCCGACGATCATGGCCTCGCACTCCCGGTCGTAGCGCGTGACGATGTCGGTGACGGTCGATTTCGTGTCGACGGAGAGTTCCCCCGACCGGCGTCCGCGCAGGGCGTGATCCCCCGCACGTCGCGCGAGCGTCTCCGCGAGACGGAGGAGGTCGTTCACCTGCGGTCCTGGATCTCCCGCCACTCGCCGACAGCGCGCAGCACGAGCACTGCGATCACGGCGCAACCGCCGGCGAAGGTGACGGAACCCACGAGCGTGCCGATCCCGAGCGGGGCCGCGCATGCGCCGTCACATTGCACGTCGACAAGCGCATAGCCGATCAGACCCCCGGCGAGCCCGGTGAGCAGAACCGCGAGGAAGGCGAGCGCACGGGCGGTGCCCGAGGGGAGCGCCGACAGACGTTGGTCCTGTTGCTGCACCTGTTCATCGTACGTGCGGCATCGGTTCACCACTAACGTCGGGCATGCCGTGGGCGGAACACGAACGATCCTGCATGTCGACATGGACGCGTTCTACGTGTCCGTCGAACTCCTGAGGCGCCCCGAGCTGCGGGGCCAGCCTGTGGTCGTCGGGGCACGGTCGTCCCGCGGGGTCGTTGCGGCAGCGTCATACGAGGCGCGGCGCTACGGGGTGCACTCGGCGATGTCGTCGGCGCAGGCGCGCGCGCTGTGTCCGGATGCGGTGTTCCTCCCGCCCGACATGTCGCACTACCTCGAGGTCAGCGAGCGGCTGCATGGGGTGTTCCTCTCGTTCACTCCGCTCGTCGAACAGATCTCCGTTGACGAGGCGTTCCTCGATGTCACCGGGGCCGGGACTCTGCTCGGTGACCCCGTGTCGATTGCCCGTCGCATCCGCGAGGGGGTGCGCAGTGCCGAGAGCCTCGGCTGCAGCATCGGGGTCGCACCGAACAAGTTCCTCGCCAAGCTCGCGTCCGAGCACGCCAAGCCGAGGGCCACGCGCGACGGCGTCGAGGAGGGTCACGGAGTGTGGGTGGTTCCCGGGGGCGGCGAACTCGCGTTCCTCATGCCACTGCCGGTGTCGGCGCTGTGGGGCGTGGGCCCCACGACGCGGGCGAAACTCGAGGACGTCGGGGTGCACACGGTGGCCGACCTCGCACGGCTCGATCTCACCGTGCTGCAGCGGCTGCTCGGGGACTCCCACGGCGCGCACCTGCACGCACTCGCCAGGGGCATCGACGACCGGCCGGTGGAGCCCGGCAGGGTCGCGAAGTCCATCGGTCACGAGGAGACCTTCGCCACCGACATCACCACGAGCGACGCGGTCCACGCCGAGATCGTGAGGTTGTGTGACGCGGTGGCCCGCAGGATCCGTTCTGCGGGCACATCCGCCGGGACACTGATGCTGAAGGTCAGGTTCGCTGACTTCTCGACCGTCACCAGGTCGGTCAGCCCCGGCACCGGACTCACGTCGGCCCCCGCGATGGTCGCCGCACTCGAGCCGCTCCTCGCAGCGATCGACCCGTCGCCCGGGGTGAGGCTTCTCGGTGTGCACGCCCAGCGGCTCGGTGCGGCCGGTGGCCCGACCCCCACCCTGTTCGACGACGGGGCTGGCTCCGTGGAGAACGTGGAGCGGGACTGGCGAGGCCCGAGTCTGGTGATGGACTCCATCAACGAGAAGTTCGGCCCGGGGGTGATCGGCCCCGCGAGCGCCCTCGGCGGGTCACGGGCGCCCGGGGAGAGCCCGTTTGGTCCCGAAGAGGGGTGACCGCGTTGCGGTCCGCGCACCGCAGTGGAAGACTCGGTGCGTGCCGCTATCAGACGACGAACAGAGAATCCTCCGCGAGATCGAGGCGAACCTCAAGACCGACGAGCGTTTCGCCCAGAAGGTCTCCTCGAGCGGCCTTTACCTCCACGCGGCACGCACGGTGAAGCGTGCTGTCGTCGGTCTCGTCCTCGCCCTCGTGGGCATGGTCCTCTCGCTGCAGGTGCACTTCCTGCTGTCCTTCGTGGTGTTCGTCGGGATGCTCGGCCTCGTCATCGTGATCGAGCGCCAGCTGCGGCTCATGGGCCGTGCCGGGGTCCAGGACCTCACCCGGACGCTGCGCAACCCGCGCGTCTCGGTCACGCGCCGGTTCCGCAACCCCTCCGAATAACCGTCCGTGTCGGTACGGTGTGCGCCGTGGCGCGCGTACCCGCTGGGGCCCTCGGACGAGGAGTGATTCTTGCGGTTCTGCGTCGCCCCGTGCTGTGGCCGACCGCCGTCGTGCAGCTGCTGCGCATGGCACCGCGTGGCTGGTGGCGCCGGCGTCCGTTCCTGCCACTCCCGCCGGCGGAGTATGTCGAGTTCCGGCTCGTCACCCAGTACGGCGGGCAGCATCTCGCCTCCGGCGGTCGCGTCGACCCTGCCGATGTGGTGGACTATCTGGAATGGTGCAGGAAGTGGGGACGGAACAGATGATCGCGGTCATCGCGCGCTCTGCCGTGCTCACCACTGCGAGTACCCGCGCGGGACGCGCCTAGGACGGCCGTCGCCATGCGGAGTGCACTCGTTCTGAACGCAACGTACGAGCCGCTCGGCGTGGTGCCGGCACGACGGGCCGTGTGCCTGGTGCTGTGCGACAAGGCCGACATTGTCGAGGACGACGGGTCGGTGGTGCGGTCCGAGCGGATGGCAGTCGCCTCGCCACTCGTCATCCGGCTGCGCTACGTGGTGAAGGTTCCGTTCAACCGCAGCACAGCCATGTCGCGCCGGGCGATTTTCGCGCGCGACGAGCACAGGTGCGGGTACTGCGGCGCGCCGGCGGACTCCATCGACCATGTCATGCCCCGTTCGCGCGGCGGACTGAACGTCTGGGAGAACGTGATCGCGGCGTGCCGTCCGTGCAACCTGGTGAAGCGTGACCGCACGCCCGAGGAGGCCGGCATGCGACTGTCGAAGAAGCCCCGTGTACCGCGCGAGCTGTCATGGATCGTCTTCTCGGTGCCGCGGGTGCCCGAGGAGTGGAAGCCCTACCTCGCAGCCGCAAGCTGACGTCATGAGCGAATGGCTCGCCGGAACATGGCGGGGCGGGGCGGGGGAGTTCCACTCGTGCGACCTTCCCTTCGGACGCCGTATGTGGCTGGTCGAGCCGGACCGGCCGGCTCTCGTGCTCGGCTCGGCCCAGCAAGGGACTGAAGTGGATGCGTCGGCAGCTGCTGAGCTCGGGCTCGAGGTCTGTACCCGGCGCACTGGCGGGGGTGCAGTGTGGCTCGACCCGGAATGTTCGGTGTGGGTCGACCTCACGATCGGCTGCGAGGACCCGTTGTGGAGCGACGACGTTCCCACCAGCGGGGTGTGGCTCGGCGGGGTGTTCGCCCGCGTTCTCGCGCCGCTGGCACACGGAACCGTCGAGATGTGGTCGGCGCCGTACGTTGCCCACCCCCTTGCACGTGCGTTGTGCTTTGCCGGTCTCGCGCCGGGTGAGATCGCGGTGTCGGGAGCCAAGGCGGTGGGTGTCAGCCAGCGTCGCACCCGTGACGGCGCCAGGTTCCAGTGTGTCCTGTACCGCCGGTGGGACACCTCGCGTTTCGCGGGTGCCTTCGTGGACCCTGCAGTGCGTAGCGCAGCAGCGGACATGACGGTGGCAACCGTCGACATCGACGGGCCGGGTCTCGTCGACCGCCTGCTGACGGTCCTGAACTCCTGACCGAGGGACATGCCCGGGCCGAGGTCGGGCCAGCCCGTATTGAGCCCACCGGTTCCTTCGGTATTTGCTCCTGCGGCCCCCTGAACCCCCCATCCCTGTGCCCTGTGATCCCCTTGCCCCGTGGGGACCGGTGG